>CAYOET010000001.1:0-6247 GCA_964402985.1 uncultured Bauldia sp.
CGGCCGCGCGACGAGACCGGTGGCCTGGAGCCGCAGCCGCAGGCCTAGCGGTCTCGACAGACCAACGAAAAAGCCCGCCACTCGGCGGGCTTTTTGTTTGGAGCAGTGCAACGCTCAGCGCTTCTACTTGCGCGGCTTGCCGGCGGCGTTGAGTTCCGCGAGGCGGGAAGCGGCGGGCGTGTAGCCCTGCGAGGCGGCGAGCTGGTAGAGCCGGCGGGCTTCGGCGAGATCGGCGGGGACGCCTTCGCCGCGCTCGTGGAGAACGGCGAGATTGTACTGCGCCCGCGCTTCGCCCTGCGCGACCGCCAGGCGAAGCCAGCGGACGCCCTCGGCGGTGTCGGCGGTGACGCCGGTGCCGCTGAGGTACATCGTGCCGAGGTTGGACTGGGCGGCGCTGTCGCCCTGGTCGGCGGCCAGGCGGAAGAGACGCGCGGCCTCGGCGAGATCCTGGGGGACACCCGAGCCGGCCGCGTAGAGCGCGCCGAGTTCGAACTCCGCCGCGGCGTCGCCCTGCTCGACGGCGAGGGCGAGGAGGCGGGCCGACTCGGCGTAGTCCTGCGGCACGCCGGCGCCCATCTTGTAGAGGAAGGCGAGATAGCCAAGTGCATTCGGCTCGCCCTGGTCGGCGGCGAGGCGGTACCAGCGCGCGGCCTCGGCGTCGTCGCGGGCGAGGCCGCCGACGCCGAGCTGGTAGAACCGGCCGATCGACTGCTGGGCCATGGCGTAGTTCTGATCGGCGGCGAGGCGGTAGAGGCGGAGCGCCTCGGCATAATCCTGAGTGACGCCGGCGTTGCCGTGCTCGTAGCGCTGGGCGACGCCGTAAAGGCCGTGGCGGTAGTTTTGGGCGGCAGCCGCGCGCAGCCATTGGAGGGCGAGGGCGTCGTCCTCCGGGACGCCGAGACCGTAGTCATAGAGGGCGGCGAGGTTGTTCTGGGCGGGGGCGTAGCCGCCTTCGGCCGCCGAGCGGTACCAGCGCACCACGACGGCATAGTCGGGAGTCGCGACGCCGATCTGGTGGGCGCGGCCGAAGTAGAACTGCGCCACCACATCGCCGGCCTCGGCGAGGGGCTCAAGGAGCGCGGCGGCCTCGGCCGGGAGCGGCTGCGCCGCGTGCCACGGCGTTTCGCGCGCAGTCGCCGCGGCGAGGGCAGCGATCTGGACGTAGGGACTGGCGGCGTCGGGGTGGGCCGCGAGGAACTCGGCCCAGGCGGCTTGCGTGCCGAGTTGCTGGGCGAGGCCGAAGGCCTCGGCGGTGGGGTCGAGCGCGGGGGCGATGATCGCCGCGGTGGGCGCGAGAGGCGGGGTCGCCTGGCCCTTGGGCGGCCGGTCGGCCTGAGCGAAAGCCGAGCCGCTCACGAGCGCGAGCGCGAGCAGAGCCAGGATCAGCCGCCGTGCCATGGATTTCCTCCCCGGAGAACGAAAGCTGCGTCTCAGCAAGGCACGACCGGCCCGCGAGAGCAAGAAGGCGCTCAATCGGCGTGAGCGAAGCCCGAAACCAGGTGTCCGCGAGATAGCGCGGGCGCTCACGGTTCGCCGCCAATTGCAGCAAGGGTTCATTACCGTTCGGTCAGGGATTGGAGCTAGGATGCGCCGTCGCTCGCGTTAGTGTTGAATTCGCGTGGATTCGCAACCGATTCGGGGTGGGGAAGAGATGGCGAGAAAACTGTTTGGCACCGACGGGATCCGTGGCCTCGCCAATAGCGAACCGATCACGCCCCAGACGGCCATGCAGGTCGGTATCGCCGCGGGGCTCGCGTTTCGGCGCGGGAGCCATCGCCATCGCGTGGTGATCGGCAAGGATACGCGTCTGTCGGGCTATATGATCGAGCCGGCGCTGACCGCCGGGTTCACCGCCGCGGGGATGGACGTGTTCCTGCTCGGCCCGATCCCGACGCCGGCGGTGGCGATGCTGACGCGCTCGCTGCGCGCCGATCTCGGGGTGATGATCTCGGCCTCGCACAACCCCTATCAGGACAACGGCATCAAGCTGTTCGGGCCGGACGGATACAAGCTCTCCGATCAGACCGAGGCGGAGATCGAGGGCCTCGTCGCGCGCGACCTCTCGGGCCGGCTCGCCAAGCCGAACGAGCTCGGCCGCGCCAAGCGCGTCGAGGGCGTGCACGACCGCTACATCGAATTCGCCAAGCGCACCCTGCCGCGCAATCTCGACCTTGCCGGCCTCCGCGTGGTCGTCGACTGCGCCAACGGCGCGGGCTACCGCGTGGCGCCCGAGGCGCTGTGGGAGCTCGGAGCCGAGGTGGTCAAGATCGGCTGCGAGCCGGACGGGTTCAACATCAACCGCGACAGCGGCAGCACCGACCTCGCGGCGCTCAAAGCCAAGGTCTACGAGGTGCGCGCCGATATCGGCATCGCGCTCGCCGGCGACGCCGACCGGGTGATCATCATCGACGAGCACGGCGAGGTGGTCGACGGCGACCAGCTGATGGCGGTGGTCGCCTCGTTCTGGAAGGACGAGGGCCGGCTGACCAAGCCGGGGATCGTCGCGACCGTGATGTCCAATCTCGGCCTTGAGCGCTATCTCGGCGGGATCGGCCTCACGCTGGAGCGGACCTCGGTCGGCGACCGCAACGTCCTCGAGCAGATGCGGGCGGGCGGCTACAATGTCGGCGGCGAGCAGTCGGGGCACATCATCCTCTCCGACTTCTCGACCACGGGCGACGGCCTCGTCGCCGCCCTCCAGCTCCTCGCGGTGGTGCGCAAGCTCGGCCGGCCGGTCAGCGAAGTGTGCCGGCGTTTCGAGGCGGTGCCGCAGATCCTCCGCAACGTACGCTATCGCGGCGGGGCGCCGATGGAGAATACCCTCGTCAAGCGCGCGGTCGAGGACGGCAAGAAGAAGCTCGGCACGAACGGGCGGCTGGTGATCCGCCCTTCGGGCACAGAGCCGGTGATCCGCGTGATGGCCGAGAGCGACGACCCGGTGACGGTCGACATGGTGGTCAACTCGATCGTCGACGCGATCGCGCGCGCGGTGGCCGAAGCGGCCTGAGGCCGCCGGCGCTTAAGCCGAGAAGTAAACCAAAGATTAATCGTGCCGCGGCGAACCGGCGGAGTCTTGCCGGCTTGGGCTGGGCGTTTGGCCGTCCTCAACGATTTTGAGTAGTTCGGCGTGCTTAACAAGTACGGTTAAGCTGCTCTTAAGCTTTCCCCTCGATATTTACCTTCAGACGAGTGCGCGACTCTCATGGTCGCTAGCGCGTCGGACTCTTGGGGAAAGAAAGGGAGCTGGCCTATGGGCAGCCTGATGAAGACCGCCATCGCTGCGGTTGCGTTCTTGATGGGGGTGCCGGCTGTCGTGCAGGCGGCCGACGTACCGACCCCGTACTATCCGCCCGCAGTGCCGATCGAGGTCGGCAGCAATTGGTACCTGCGCGGAGATATCGGCTACAAATTCTACACGACGCCCGACGTTCATTTCGACGAAATCGGCTACGGCGACATGATCGACGAAGACATCACCAGCACGGGTGTGATCGGCGTCGGTATCGGTTACCAGTTCAACGACTCCTTCCGCATGGATTTGACCCTCGACTACGAGTGGCCGGGTCACTTCGAAGGCCGCCTGATCTGTCCGGCGCCGTGCACCGTCGCCGCAGACCCCGAGTACTCGATCGAGCGCGCCGGCATCACCGCCTGGACCGGCCTCGTCAACGCCTATTTCGATTTCGGCAGCTGGGGCTCGCTGACCCCCTATGTCGGCGCCGGCATCGGCGCGTCGTACCTCGTCACCAGCGACGTCAACTTCATCAACCCGGACGGCAGCACCGGCACCTGGGGCGGCGCCGGCAAGTGGAACCTCGCCTGGGCGCTCATGGCCGGTCTGACCTACGACCTCAGCTACAACCTCGCCCTCGACATGAACTACCGCTACGTCCATCTCGGCGACGCGGAGTCGGCGATCACCACCGCTGTCACCGGCACGCAGCCGATCCGCTACGACGACATCGCCGCCCACGAGATCAGGGTCGGCCTTCGCTGGATGATCTACTAAGCGAAGCGCTGACCTCTCCAGGAGTGTTGTGCGTCGGTGCGGCGGAGCCAAGGCTCCGCCGCATCGTTATTTGTGGCCTAGCCCCGCCTAAAACTTAGTCGGCGAAAGAGCAACCTCCGGGCAATCAAAGCGCGATCGGTGGTCAGCCTTTAAGCAGAGCACTGAAGCCCGCCGCCGAGCCCAGAAGTCACCGTCAACTACCAGCCCCGCGAGCCAATAAATATTGCCAGCGATCGGCGGCTTGGCGAGTCGACTTCAACGACGCCAATGGCTACGCCTAAGGCGAGGGGCGGTCTCAGCAAAGGCCTCACCCGAACGGGGCCAAGGGGTAATCCAGAATGACTGTTCTTCTCGGCGCGCTGCGCTTCGCGGCGTCACGCGCGCTTGTCTTGCTTGCGCTTGTTGCAATGATTGTGACACCCGCCGCCGCTCAGGCGGTCACGGGTCAGACGGCGCGCATGGTCGACTACGGCGCCGGCGCTTTCGTGCAGATCGCCCCGGGGTCGTGGGCCGAGGTCAACAAGACCACGTGGACGCCCGCGTTCCAGTTCGCCGAAACGGCGCGCACCGAGAGCGAGATCACGCTGTTCGATCCAGGGCGCCGTGTGAACATCACCCTGCGCCTCTCCAGCAACGAGGTCTTGTACTCGCCTGAAGGCGCTGCCCTTCAGCCGCTCTACGGCATCGTCGGGACCGCGGCGCAGAGCGTCATCCCGGGTTCGGTCGTGGTCTGGGATTCGCCGACCTCGCTCGCCAACCTCCCGCCTAACACGCAGACCCAGTGCGTGAACGCGGTCTTCGGCATCGGCTACGTCGCGGTCGTCAACTGGTACAACCCGATCAACGTCATCTACGACCCGGTCACCAACGCGACCTCGCTCCGTCCGGGCGCCACCGCGTTCAAGAGCGAGAACGTGTCGCTGGGCTTCTCGTCCTGCGTCACCGAGAACGTGCGCATGGTGGCGACGATCAGCGTGCTCGGCGGCGACATCGCCAACCAGGCGATCACGATCGCCGTCGGCACCATTGTTGCGATCACGTCGGGTGTCGCCGGCGCGGTGGTCTGCGTGGGAACGGTCGGCGCCGGTTGTCCGGGGGCTGCCGCCGCGATCGGCGCGGCGACCTCGGGTGCTGCCGCGGCGATGACCAATACCCTGCCGGAGGCCGCCGGGATGTTCTACATCGGCGCCCCCGGGATCGTGGACGTCGCCGGCACCGTCTGGGTGCCGACCGCGACCGAGACGCGCGCCTGGGGCGGCGGCGGTCCGATCAATGCCACCTGCACGGCCGACACCGGTTGCTCGAACAACACCTGCGCCAGAGGCTCCGCGGCCGATGGCGCCGGGCTGCTGTGCTGCCCGTCCGGCCAGGCCGGCATGTATGGCGGCTATTACTACTGCTACGGTATGACCTCCGGGTCGACCTGCTGGTCCGACGCGATGTGCAGCAGCAATTACTGCGGCGGCAATCTCGGCGGCCTGCAGCGCGGCACCTGCCGGTAGTATTTCTGCACCAGCAAAGGCTGGCGTTAGACCAACCGGCGTCTGCAAACTATCTCTGGTGATGCGGCGGAGCCAGTCTCCGCCGCATCGTTGTTTGTGAGGTCACTGGAACCGAAAGACTTGGGTCGAATGGACAGCCCGCGGAGGTTGTAAGACCCTTAAGATTGTCTTAAAGGAGACCGCCCAACAGGCAGCAACGCCAGGGTGAAGACAAAGAACCTTTGGGGGATTCATGAGCAGCTTCAAGCTACTACTTGTCGTCCTTGCCTTCGGACTTTCTTTCTCTACGTCAACTCTCGCACAGCAGGCCACGCCACCGTCCTACGGTCCTGACATCACCATCGAGCAGGCCAAGGAAGTCGCCGCCGGGGCGATTGCGGCAGCCAGCGCCGAGCCCTTCAAGGTGGCCGTCGCTGTCGTCGATAATCACGGCTTCCTCGTCTACTTCGAACGGATGGACGACTCGCAGACCGCCGCGCCGATGATCGCAATCGAGAAGGCCCGCTCGGCAGCCATCCTCCGCCGGCCGACCAGCGCTCTCGAGGCCGCGGTCACCGCGGGAAGGGTCAACGTGATGACCCTTCCGGGTGCGCTGCCGATCGCGGGCGGTGTGCCGATCATCGTCGACGGAAAGATCATTGGCGCCGTCGGGCTCAGCGGTGGGGCATCGTCGGAAGCCGACGAGCGGTTCGGGAACGCCGGGATCGCCGCCCTGCAATAATTGAGGCGGTTGCTT
>CAYOET010000002.1:0-6380 GCA_964402985.1 uncultured Bauldia sp.
CCCTCGGTGTCGGCGAGGAGGATCGCGACGATCAATCCGGGCAGCCCGGCACCCGAGCCCAAATCCATCCACCGTCGGGCTGTGGGAAACAGCGCGACAAGCTGTGCACAGTCGAAGACGTGGCGCTCCCAGATTTGGCCCAGAGTGCCCGGCGAGACGAGGTTGTGGGCGCGCTGCCATTTGCGCAGAAGCTCCACATAGCGCTCGAGCCTCGCCAGGGTTTCATGTGAAACATCGAGCCAGCCGGGCAGGGGCGGCCGGCCGGGGGCGGACGGACGGCTCAAGCGACCTTCGGTCGCTTCGCGCGCGACAGGAGAAGGCCGAGCGCCGCCGGCGTCATCCCCTCGATCCGTGACGCCTGGCCGAGACTGCCGGGCCGGATCCGGTGGAGCTTGTCGCGGAGCTCGTTCGAGAGCCCGCTCACCGACGAATAGTCCAGATCCGCGGGGAGGGCGATCCCTTCGTCCTTGCGGAACGCCTCGATGTCCGCGTCCTGCCGGTCGAGATAGACCGCATACTGCGCCTCGACCTCGATCTGCTGAGCCACCGCGCCAGGAATCGAGGCCAACTCGGGCCAGATCGGCATGAGCCGCGCTATGCCGATGCCGGGATAGGATAGGAGGTCATAAGCCCGCCGCCGCACCCCATCCCGGTTCAACTCGATCCCGTGTCGCGCCGCCTCGTTCGGCGTGAGGCTCAGCTCCGCGAGCTGGGTTCGCGCCGCGTCCATCGCCGCCATCTTCTCGCCAAACGCCGTGCGACGCCGCTCGCCGACAACGCCGACGTCGATGCCGAGGGGCGTCAGGCGCTGGTCGCCGTTGTCCGCCCGCAGCGACAGCCGGTACTCGGCGCGCGAAGTGAACATCCGATAGGGCTCGGTAACCCCCTTGGTGACCAGATCGTCGATCATCACCCCGAGGTAGCCGGACGCCCGGTCGATCGTCACTTCGTCTCCGCCGCCGGCCTTCCGCGCGGCGTTGATCCCGGCGACGATGCCCTGGGCGGCGGCCTCCTCGTAACCGGTCGTGCCATTGATCTGCCCGGCCAGGAACAGCCCTCGCAGCTTCCGCACCTCGAGCCCGGCGCTCAGCTCGCGCGGATCGACATGGTCGTATTCGATTGCGTAGCCGGGCCGCGTGATGACGGCCCGTTCCAACCCCGGGACGGAGTGGACGATCGCCACCTGAACCTCCTCGGGGAGCGAGGTCGAGATCCCGTTGGGATAGACGGTGTCGACATCCAGCCCCTCGGGCTCAAGGAAGATCTGGTGCCCTTCGCGGTCGCCGAACTTGACGATCTTGTCCTCGATCGACGGGCAATAGCGCGGCCCGCGGCTCTCGATCTGGCCCGAGTAGAGCGGCGACCGCGCCAGATTGGCGCGAATCACGGCGTGCGTGGCGGCCGTGGTTCGAGTGATCCCGCACTTCACCTGCGGCTGGTGGATGCTCGCCGTCAGCGTCGAGAACGGCTCCGGCGGCTCGTCGCCGTCCTGCATCTCGAGCGACGCCCAGTCAATCGTCCTCCCGTCCAGCCGGGGAGGGGTCCCGGTCTTCAGCCGGCCCAGCGAAAGGCCGAGGGCCTCGAAGGTCCGCGACAGCCCGACCGATGGCTTTTCTCCGATCCGTCCCGCCGGGATCTTGCGCTCGCCCATGTGGATAAGACCGCGCAGGAACGTCCCGGTGGTGATCACCACCGACGCGCAGCCGATTTCGGCTCCCGAGACGAGGCGTACGCCGGTGATCGCCCCCCCGACAACGATAAGATCGTCGACCTCGCCCTCGACCACCCGGAGGCCAGCCGTTTCCGCGAGCGCACCCTGCACCGCGGCCGCATAGAGCTTGCGATCCGCCTGGGCGCGCGGCCCGCGAACGGCCGGTCCCTTGCGACGGTTCAGAACGCGGAATTGGATGCCTGCCCGGTCGGCGGCGCGCCCCATGATGCCGTCGAGGGCGTCGACTTCCCGCACCAGATGGCCCTTCCCGAGCCCCCCGATCGCCGGGTTGCACGACATCGCCCCGATCGTGGCAGCGCTGAGCGTGACGAGGACCGTGGCCGCGCCCATGCGCGCAGCCGCGGCCGCCGCCTCGACGCCCGCGTGCCCGCCGCCCACCACCACGACATCTGTCCTGTCGATCATTCCGATCCCGAATCTATATGTTTCACGTGAAACTACTTCCCGATGCAAAATTCGCCGAAAATTGCCTCGAGCACATCCTCCACGTCCACATGCCCGGTCACCCGACCCAGCGCATCCGTTGCTTGACGCAGATGCTCAGCCACGATCTCCGGCCCTTGTCCGCGAGAGGCGATCGCCGCACGAAGCGCACGCCCTCCGGCCTCGAGAGCACGCCGATGACGCTCGCGCGTTACGACCGGCGCCTCGGCATTGGCCGTGCCCCGGCCGACCCGCTTCGCGAGATCACCGACCAATTCCGCCACTCCCGAGCCATCGTGAGCCGAGATGAAATGGTCGACCCGTGTCTGTATCGAATCTCGTTCCGTAGGTGAATCGATCAGGTCCGCCTTCGTCGCAACGACGATCACCTCGCCCTGCGCTGGAAGGGGCAGGGCGGCCGAGAGGTCGGTCGCGTCGGCGAGCAGCACCACCAGATCGGCGGCGCCAGCCCGCGCCCTCGCCCGCCTTACGCCCTCGCGCTCGACCTGGCTCGTTGCTTCACGGATGCCCGCCGTATCGACGATCGTCGCCGGAAACCCGCCGAGGTCGAGCCGCACCTCGAGAAGGTCGCGGGTCGTCCCCGGCTCGCTGCTGACAATCGCGACGTCCCGTCGAGCGATCGCATTGAGGAGCGTCGACTTTCCCGAATTCGGCGCCCCGAGCAGCACGATCTCCATGCCCTCGCGGAGCCGCTCTCCCGCCCCGGCCCGACCGAGCTCTCCGCTGATCTCGGCCTCGACCGCCGCCGCCTCGGCGAAGGCGCGATCCGAAATATCGGCTGGCACATCGTCCTCGTCGGCGAAGTCGAGCTCCGCCTCGACCATCGCCCGCGCGCGGATGAGCCGCCGCCGCCACCCCTCGTAGACCGCACTGAGCGCGCCGCCCGCCTGGCTCAGCGCCTGGCGCCGCTGCATCTCCGTCTCCGCCGCGACGAGGTCCGCCAGCCCCTCTGCCTCGGCGAGGTCGAGCCGCCCGTTGTCGAACGCCCGCCGCGTGAACTCGCCGGCTTCGGCGAGGCGCAGCCCCTCCATCGAGGTCAGCGCCCCGATCATCGCCGCCACCACCGCCCGGCCGCCATGGACGTGCAGCTCAGCGACATCCTCCCCCGTAAAGCTCGACGGCCCGGCGAAGAACAGCACCAGGGCACGGTCGAGGATCGTCCCGTCGGTCGGGTGCCGTAGCTCGCGCAGCACCGCAATCCGAGGGTCCGGCACGCCCCCCGTCATCGCCGCGAGAACCCCGCGCGCCGAGGGCCCGCTGACCCGGATCACCGCGACCCCCGCCGGCGGCGCACCGCTCGACAGCGCGAAAATCGTTGCGCGCGGCACCGATTGCGGCTTAGCCAGACCGCTCAGCTCAGCCGAGGCGCGATGAACCTTCTCCGCGACGCCACCAGCCCGTACCTTCTCCAGCATGCCGACAATCCGGTGCATTGGCGGCCCTGGGGGCCGGAAGCGCTGGCCGAGGCCGCGGCGAGCGGCAAGCCGATCCTTCTTTCGGTCGGCTATGCGGCCTGCCATTGGTGCCATGTCATGGCCCACGAGAGCTTCGCGGACCCGGCCACGGCCGATCTGATGAACCGTCTGTTCGTCAATATCAAGGTCGACCGCGAGGAGCGGCCCGACGTCGACGGCATCTACATGGCTGCGCTCCAGGCCCTCGGCGAGCAGGGCGGCTGGCCGCTCACCATGTTCCTGACCGCCGCCGGCGAGCCGGTGTGGGGCGGCACCTACTTTCCGAACGAGCCGCGCTACGGCCGCCCGGCCTTCCGCTTCGTCCTCGAGGAGGTCGCGCGGATCTTCCGCGAGGAGCCGGGCAAGGTCGAGACCAACCGCACCGCCCTCCTCGAGCGCCTGCAAGCCAAGCGCGCCTCCGCGCCCGTCGAGCTCGGCCCCGAGCTCCTCGCCCAGGCCGGCGGCCGCGTCCTCACGCTCATGGACACGCAGCGCGGCGGCCTCGACGGCGCGCCGAAATTCCCGCAATTCTCACTCCTCCAGCTGCTCTGGCGCCTCGGCCGCCCGCCCGCCGACCCGCGCCTTCGCGACGCGGTCGTCGTCACCCTCCGCCATATCTGCCAGGGCGGCATCTACGACCACCTCGCCGGCGGCATGGCCCGCTATTCGGTCGACGCCAACTGGCTGGTCCCGCATTTCGAGAAGATGCTCTACGACAACGCCCAGCTCGTCGAGCGGCTGACCTACGCCTGGCTCGCCACCGGCAACCCACTGTTCCACAGCCGAATCGAAGAAACCGTCGGCTGGCTTCTGCGCGAGATGAAGCTGCCCGAGGGCGCCTTCGCGGCGAGCCTCGACGCCGATGCCGAAGGGGAGGAGGGTCTGACCTATGTCTGGTCGGACGACGAGATCCGGAAATACCTCCGCGCGGTCGACGCCGACTTCTTCACCCGAATCTACGACATCAAACCGCTCGGCAATTGGGAGAGCCATTCGATCCCCAATCGCCTTGGCCAGCCCGGCCTCTTGCCCCCGGCCGAGGAAGCGCGCCTCGCGACCCTACGCCAACGCCTCCTCGACATCCGCGGCCGCCGCCCGCAGCCGGCCCGTGACGACAAGATCCTCGCCGACTGGAACGGCCACGCCATCGCCGCGCTCGCCCTCTCCGGCGCGGCCCTCGGTCACGCCGCCTGGGTCGACGCCGCCCGCGCCGCGTACCGTTTCATTGCCGAATCGATGCGCCGCGACGGCCGCCCCGGGCACTCGTACCGCGCCGGTCGGCTGACCTTCCCCGGCTTTGCGAGCGATCACGCCGGCCTTCTCAAGGCCGCCCTCATGCTCCATCGCGTGACGCGGCGCAGCACCTACCTCGAGGACGCCGAAGCCTTCGCGGCCGATCTCGAAGCGCACTACCGCGACCCCGCCGGCGGCTACTTCCTCACCGCCGACGACGGCGACGCACTGGTCACCCGCCCCAAGCCGCTCCACGACGAAGCCCTGCCAAGCCCCAATGGCCAGATCGCGCTCAACCTCGTCGACCTCTGGCTCCTCACCGGCAAGACGGAATACCGCGACCGCGCCGACGCGCTCCTCGCCGCAATGAGCGGGGTCATCGGCGAGAACGTCCTCGGCGGCGCCTCGCTCCTCTCCGCGCTCCACCAGCGCCTGTCGGCAACCGAGGTGGTGATCCTCGGCTCCGGTCAGCCCGGCGCGGCCGAACTCCTCGCCACCGCCGACGCGCGGAGAGACGACGCGCTCTTCATCACCCTCTTCCCCGGCGACGCGCCGCCGCTCCCCGAGCACCATCCCGCCTTCGGCAAGACCATGCAGCACGGCCGCGCCACCGCCTATGTCTGCCACGGCGAGACCTGCTCTCTCCCGGTCACGACCGCGCACGATCTGGCGCAACTGCTCGACAAACCCGCGGCCGATCCATCCCCAGCCTCGGAACCAGCTTGAGTACCAGCCCGAAAGCTGGCATCGTGACTGGCATGAGCGCCGTCCGCAAGATCACCGTCGAAGTGCCGGAGAAGGACCTTGCCGCCGCCCAGGCGTTTACCGGGGAAGGCGTCACCGAGACGGTCCGCGCCGCTCTGCGCAAGCTCGCCTCGATGCGGGCGCAACGGCAACTTCTTGAGCTACGCGGCAAGGTTAAGTTCTCGATGACGATGGACGAGATCAAACACGACCGCGAATGATCGCCGCCGATACGAGTTCCCTTGTTGCGTTCTTCAAGGGTCAATCCGGTCCAGACGTCGAGCGGGTCGCGGAGGCTTTGGCGAGCGACGGCCTCGTGCTCCCGCCTGTCGTGCTGACTGAGATTCTTACCGACCCCGATAGTGCCGCTCTGCTTCAGGCAGACCTCCTTGACCTCACCCTCCTGGAGATCACGCCGGGCTATTGGGAGCGTGCAGGGCTGAGCCGGCGTCGGCTTCGGGCGATTGGCTTGAAGGCGAAGGTCGCTGACGCCCTCATCGCCCAGGCCTGCATCGACAGCGACGTCGCGCTCATCACCCGCGACACCGACTTCCGGCACTTCGCCAAACACTGCGGTTTGAAGCTGGCCTGAAACGCAAATGGCCGGGACGAACCCGGCCATTTCGGCATCTGCAGCGTTGCGCCCGCTACGTGTTCATCTGCTCGAAGAAGTCGGCGTTGCTCTTGGTCTGCTTGAGCTTGTCGAGCAGGAACTCGATCGCGTCGGCGGTGCCCATCGGCGTCAGGATACGGCGCAGCACGTACATCTTCTT
>CAYOET010000003.1:0-3095 GCA_964402985.1 uncultured Bauldia sp.
GGCGCATGAAAAGGACCCCAATGGCGGCTGCCCCGCATCAGACTTCGCCCCGCGCCAAGCGCGTGTCGGCAGACCGCGGCCAGCTGGCCAACACGCTCCGCAATCTGTGGCCGTTCATCTGGCCGGCCGATCGCAGCGACCTCAAGCTGCGCGTCCTGTGGGCGCTGGCGGCGCTGGTCGTGGCCAAGATCGTGACGGTGTGCGTGCCGTTCACCTACAAATGGGCCACCGACGCGCTGGTCGCCACCACCGGCAGCGCCGCCAACGCCGGCCTCCTCGCCGCGGCCAGTGTGCCGATCGTCTTCGTGCTCGCCTATGGCGTCGGCCGGGTGCTCATGAGCCTCTTCAACCAGCTGCGCGACATCGTCTTCGCGCGGGTCGGCGTCAACGCCGAGCGCGAGCTGGGCGTGAAGGCCTTCGTCCACCTCCACGGGCTGTCGCTCCGCTATCACCTCTCGCGGAAAACCGGCGGCCTGTCGCGCGTCATGGCGCGCGGCGTCGGCGGGCTCGCCTCGGTGGTCCATGCGGTTCTCATGAACAGCATTCCGACCGCGCTCGAGTTCCTGTTCAGCGCGACCATCATCTGGTGGCACTTCGGCCCGGCCTATCTTGCCGTGGTGGCGGCGACGGTCGTCCTCTACATCGCCTATACGGTGCGCGTCGCCGACAAGCGCCTCGCCATCCAGCGGCTCGAGAACGAGCTCGACCGCGACGCCCATACCAGGGCGATCGACTCGCTGATCAACTTCGAAACGGTCAAGTATTTCGGGAACGAGCGGCTGGAGACCGAGCGCTTCAACTCGATCATGCGGCAGTACGAGGATGCGTCGGTGAAGAGCGCGACCTCGCTCGCCACGCTCAATTTCGGGCAGGCGGCGATCTTCACGGTCGGCATGACCGCATGCATGATCCTCGCCGCGATGGCGATCACGCGCGGCGAGCAGACGCTGGGCGATTTCGTGCTGATCAACGCGCTCCTTGCCCAGCTCGCCGTCCCGCTCAATTTCGCGGGCATGATCTACCGCGAGATCCGCCGCGGCCTCGGCGACCTCGAAGAGCTGTTCGGGGTGCTCGACCTCGATCCCGAGATCGTCGACCGGCCGGGCGCGCCGCCGCTCGCCGTCGCGGCCGGCACCGTCCGCTTCGAGAACGTCGACTTCCGCTACGACCCGGATCGGGCGGTCCTCAACAATGTCAGTTTCGAGGTCCCGGCGGGCAAGACGGTGGCGATCGTCGGCCCATCCGGCGCCGGCAAGTCGACCATCGCGCGGCTCCTCTTCCGCTTCTATGACGTCACCGGCGGGCGCATCCTGGTCGACGGGCAGGACATCCGCGAGGTCACGCAGGAGTCGCTGCGCGGGGCGATCGGCATGGTCCCGCAGGACACGGTGCTGTTCAACGACACCATCGCCTACAACATCCGCTACGGGCGGAACGAGGCGAGCGCCGAGGAGGTGCGCGCGGCCGCGGAGACGGCCCAGATCGGGCGGTTCATCGAGTCGCTGCCCAAGGGCTACGACACCGAGGTCGGCGAGCGCGGCCTGAAGCTCTCGGGCGGTGAAAAGCAGCGCGTCGCGATCGCCCGCACGGTGCTTAAGGCGCCGCCGATCCTGATCTTCGACGAGGCGACCTCGGCTCTCGACACGCGCACCGAGCGCGACATCCAGAAGGCGCTCGACCGCGTGGCTGCGGGGCGCACGACGCTGATCGTCGCGCATCGCCTTTCGACCATCATCCACGCCGACCAGATCCTGGTCTTCGAGGCGGGGAGGGTGGTCGAGCGCGGCACGCACGCGCAGCTTCTCGGCGAGAACGGCCTCTACGCCAGCATGTGGAACCGGCAGCAGGAGGCCGCGGAAGCGGCCGAGCGGTTGCGGCGCGCCGAGGAGGCGGAACTCGCCATCGGCGAGGCTGCGCCGGTGGCGGCCAAGTAGTTCGCTCCTGTAGCGGCGGCCAGATAGAATGACAGCGATGGACGCCGCACCGTCGACTTCCTGGCCGCGCATCCGCCGCGAGGCCTATCCGCTCATCGCCGGGCTCGGCTTCGCGAGCCTGGTGCTGGCGTGGCTGTGGGCGCCGCTGTTCTGGCTCGGCCTCGCCGCAACGCTCCTTGCCGCCTACGCCTTCCGCGACCCGGAGCGGGTAGCGCCCAACGACGCGACGGCCATCCTCAGCCCGGCGGACGGGACGGTGCTGAGCGTCGAGCCGGCGGTCCCGCCCGCCGAGCTCCGCCTCGGCAGCGACAAGCGCCTGCGGCTCGTGTTCCGCACCGGCCCCCTCGACGCGCGGGTCAACCGCGCGCCGCTCGCGGGGCGGGTCGCGGAGCTCGACCGACGAAGCGCGAGCAACCGTCGCTCCGCCGACGTGCAGCAGGACGCGTTCGCCTTCGTCGGGGCGGGGGCGGTCGGGGTCATCCGGCGCGGCACGCGGCTGCCGCAGGCGCTCCGCTCGTTCGTCGCGGCCGGCGACACGCTCCAGGCCGGCGAGCGCTTCGGCCTTCTCGCCTTCGGCTCGGAGGTCGAGGTCTATCTGCCGGCCGACGCCGCCGTCACGGTCGAGCCGGGGCAGACGGCGATTGCCGGCGAGACGATCATCGCCCGGCTCGCAAAGCCCAGATCTTCCTGAGGTTTTTTCTTTTCCCCGTTGCCAAATCAGCGTCGTGTTCACTACCTACGGTGTAGATCGGGGCTCGTGGGGGCAGCTCTCGTCGCATTCGTTCGAATCTTGAGAGCTGGCCTCGCGTTTTGACCCCCTTCACGATTCTCAGCGTCGCGTTTCCGCTGTCGCCGGTCGGTCCCGACTCCGCCGGTCCGGGCGACCGCGTGCTCAGCCAGCTCGACGAGGCGCTGGTCGCCGCCGGCCATCGCTCGCTGGTGCTCGCGCCCGAAGGCTCGGTCGCCGCGGGAGAGGTGATCGCGGTGCCGCGCATGGGGCCGCCCTACGACGAGAAGCGGATGTGGTCGGTGCGCGAGCAGTACCGTCGCGGGCTCGAGGGCATCCTCTACCGCACCAAAGTCGACCTCGTGCACATGCACGGGCCGGACTTCGCGAGCTATTTGCCGCCGCCGGGTCCGCCGGTCCTGGCGACGCTGCAC
>CAYOET010000004.1:0-4386 GCA_964402985.1 uncultured Bauldia sp.
TCTTCACTGGGCGGTCGCGGCGCTGGTGGTGCTCCAATGGTGGACCGCCGCCACCGTCGGCCCGGCGATGGCCGCGTGGCGCGCGGGCGTTTCCGTCGAGCTCCTGTCGGATCACCCCCTCGCGGTTCTCCATCTCGCCGCCGGCCTCGCGCTCTTCGTTCTGGTCCTCGCGCTGGCCCGCTCGCGATCGGGCTGGTGGGCCGGCTCCCGCTCGCCCGGCGGCCCGCCGTTCCTCGTCTCGCTCGAGTGGCTGACGCGTGTGTCGCTCCACCTGACCCTTCTCGCCCTGCCAGTGCTCGGCCTCGCCTCCGTCCTCTTCGACGGGCACGGCGGCTCCCTCCACGTCCGACTGGCGGTCCTTCTGGGGGTTCTGGTGGCCCTCCATCTGGGTGCGGTCGCATGGCGCACTCTCATCCTCCGCGATGGCTCGATTCTGCGGATAGTGCAGGGGGACAAACCGCGCATCCCTCAAATCTGAATCAATTCAGGCGGGCCGCGTTTCGATCTCGGAGAGGTTCGCCCACTAGGTTCTCACCAAACAGCGAGGACCCCGTGATGACCTCTCTCCACCAGGCTTCTTCTCTCGTCGATTTCCGCGCCCTCAAGCGTGAGCCCGAGCGGCTCCGCGGCGGCGACCTCCTCCGCGACGTGATGAAGCTCCTCCGCATGGTCTCCGACCATTCCAGCGACAGCGTCCTCGACGCCTACGACTCGGTTCTCCTCCGCCTCGCCGGCATGGTCGAGCCGGGGGTCCGCGCCGAGATCGCCGCCGACCTCGCCCGTCTGCATCGCGTCCCGCCGGCGATTGTCCGCCACCTCGCGCTCGATGAAATCGAGATCGCCGAGCCGCTCCTCATCCTCTCGCCGATCCTCAGCGACTCGGATCTCTGCGGCATCGCCGAGATCCGCGGCAACCGCCATCGCCGGGCGATCGCCCGGCGTCCGCTGATCGGCGTTGCGGTCACCGATCTTCTCGTTGCCCGCGGCGACAACATGGTCCGCCGCGCCCTTGCCGCCAACGTCACCGCCAAGCTTTCGCCCGCCGGCCGCGAGGCGCTGGCCCAGCAGGCCGAGCGTGACCCGGCGATGCGCGAGATCCTCGCCTCGTTCGCGACGCCCGCCTCCACGCCGACCGCGCTGGAGATTGCGCCGGCCGACGCCGCCGGGAAAGCGCGGAAACCGCGCGCCAGGAACGCCGGCCAGTCCGCCGCCTAAGTCGCCGCCTCCGAGCCGTTTGGGGTTGAGGGCCTGTCTCGCCGAGTGCGAGGCGGGCCCTTCGTATTTCCGCCGTCGAGAGCGCTTGTCGGCTTGGCAAGACATAAAGATATGTTTATGTATCGTCGGTACCGGCGATGATGCCGGGCGAGCGAGCGCACGATGCTGACGACGACTCCTCTTTCCATGGACGCGGTGTTGACGGCCCTCAAGGCGGCCGGCGAGGAAACGCGCCTCCGCATCCTCCATCTCTTCGCCGACAGCGAGCTGACGGTGAAGGACCTGACGACGATCCTCGCCCAGTCGCAGCCGCGCATCTCTCGCCATCTCAAGCTCCTCGCCGAGGCCGGCCTCGTCGTCCGCCATCCCGAGGGCGCGCGTGTCTACTACCGCCTCGCCGACGAGGCCGCCGCGCGCCGTCTGGTGCGGGCGTTGACCGACGCGACCGAATTGTCCGACCCGGTCGTGGCCCGCGACCGCGAGCGGCTGCAGGCCGTGAAGGCCGCCCATGCCAAGGTGGCGGAGCGCTATTTCGCGGTGAATGCCGGCGACTGGGACGTCATCCGTTCGCTCCATGTGCCCGAGCAGGCCGTCGAGGCGGCGATGCGCGAGGCGGTCGGCACGCGCCCCTTCGGCAGCTTCCTCGACCTCGGCACCGGCACCGGCCGGCTCCTCGAGCTCTTCGCTCCTTTGTATGACCGCGGCGTCGGCATCGACCTCTCGACCGCGATGCTGGCGGTAGCGCGCACCAATCTCGCGCGCGCCGGCGTCGCGCATGCGCAGATCCGCCAGGGCGACATCTACAATCTCAACCTGCCGCGCGACTCCTTCGACCTCGTGACGATCCACCAGGTCCTGCACTATCTCGACGAACCGGGCCGCGCGATCGCCGAAGCCGCGCGCGTTCTCCGCCCCGGCGGCCGCCTCCTCGTCGTCGACTTCGCGCCGCACGAGCTCGAGTTCCTGCGCGAGCGTCACGCCCATCGCCGACTCGGCTTCGACCGCCCCTCGATCGCCGCCTGGCTGGCCGAGGCCGGCCTCAAGGCCAAGACCGTCCGCGACCTGCGTCCCGAGAAGGGGGCGGGCGACAAGTTGACGGTGACGCTGTGGATGGCAGAGGACCGGCGCGTGCTGATGGCCGGGACCGTCGGCGGACAGAAGGAGCGCGTCGCGTGAACGCCGGACATGAAAGAGCCAGCCGGCTGCCGGCCGCCCCGTCGCGGCTGCACGTCTCCTTCGAGTTCTTCCCGCCGAAGACCGACGCGATGGAGGAGACGCTGTGGCGTTCCGTCCAGCGCCTGGCGCCGCTCGCGCCGTCCTTCGTCTCCGTGACCTATGGCGCGGGCGGCTCCACGCGCGAGCGCACCCACCACACGGTCAACCGCATCCTCCGCGAGACCAGCCTTCGTCCGGCCGCGCACCTCACCTGCGTCGCCGCCGACAAGGCCGAGGTCAACGGCGTTGTGGAGGACTATCGTGCGATCGGGGTCCGCCACATCGTGGCGCTCCGCGGCGACCCGCCCGACGGTCCCGGCACGCGCTTCCGCACCCACCCCGAGGGCTACCAGACCTCGATCGATCTCGTCGCCGGCATCCTCAAGATCGCGCCCTTCGAGGTCTCCGTCGCGGCCTATCCGGAGAAACATCCGGAGAGCCCGTCCGTCGCCGCCGACATCGACATGCTCAAGCGCAAGGTCGACGCCGGGGCCACCCGCGCGATCACCCAGTTCTTCTTCGAGAACGACAAATTCGAGCGCTATGTCGAGACGGTGCGGGCGGCCGGCATCGACGTGCCGATCACCCCTGGCATCATCCCGGTGCACAGCTTCAAGCAAGTCGCGCGCTTCGCCGAACGCTGCGGGGCCAGCATCCCGTCCTGGCTCGCAGCGCGCTTCGAAGGGCTCGAGGAGGACGCCGAGACGCGCCAGCTCGTTGCCGCGGCGGTCGCCGCCGAGCAGGTTCTCGACCTCATCGACCGCGGCGTCACCGACTTCCATTTCTACACCATGAACCGCGCCGACCTCGTCTACGCGATCTGCCACCTCATCGGCATGCGCCCCGTCACGGCCGCGCCGAAGGAGGCGGTGGCGTGAGCGCGCCGACCGATGAGAGGGTCGCCGCCCAGCCCCCTCTCCCCGGAGGGGAGAGGGTTGGGGTGAGGGGGCTCCCGCGCGTCGCGAACGCGCGACGGCTCCGCCGCGCCATGACGGACGCCGAGCGGAAGCTTTGGTACCAACTCCGCGACCGCAGGTTTGCCGGCCTCAAGTTCAAGCGCCAGGTCCCGATCGGACGCTTCATCGCTGACTTCGCTTGCCTGGAGCATCATCTGATCGTCGAAGTCGATGGCAGCCAGCATGCGCTTGCTGAAGAGAAGGACGCCGACCGGACCAAAGCTCTCGAAGCGATGGGTTTCCTGGTTGTCCGCTGCTGGAACAACGAGGTGCTGACGAACATCGAGGGAGTGCTGCACGGGATTCTGGCAGAGCTTCACCTCGACGTGCCGGAGCCCCCTCACCCTAACCCTCTCCCCGCCGGGGAGAGGGGACGCGTTTCTTCTGGAAAGGCTGGTACCCCATGACAACGCTGGAAATGTCCGAAACCGAAACGCGGCTGCGCGCGCTGGCCAAGGAGCGGATCCTCGTCCTCGACGGGGCGATGGGGACGCTCATCCAGACGCTCCGGCTCGACGAGGCCGGCTATCGCGGCGCGCGTTTCGCCGACTGGAAGCAGGACGTGCGGGGCAACAACGACCTCCTCATCCTCAGCCAGCCGCATCACATCAAGGCGATGCACAAAGCCTATCTCGAGGCCGGCGCCGACATCGTCGAGACCAACACGTTTGCCTCCACGTCGATCGCCCAGGCCGACTACGGGATGGAGGCGCTCGCCTACGAGATGAACCGCGAGGGCGCCCGGCTCGCGCGAGAGGCGGCCAACGAGGTCGAGATCGCGACCCCCGACCGTCCGCGCTTCGTGGCCGGCGCGATCGGCCCGACCAACCGCACCGCGTCGATCTCCCCCGACGTCAACAACCCCGGCTACCGGGCGGTGACCTTCGACCAGCTCCGCGAGTCCTATACGGAAGCGGCGCGCGGCCTCCTCGACGGCGGCGCCGACATCCTCCTCGTCGAGACGATCTTCGACACCCTGAACGCGAAGGCGGCGGTGGTG
>CAYOET010000005.1:0-6927 GCA_964402985.1 uncultured Bauldia sp.
TCTATACGACTCCGCACACGCCGAGGCGGCGCTTGACACGTTGAGGATGGATGGGAAGGCGTACCTTGAAAAGATCGTGCAGGCCACGTTCGACATACCCTACCCGAACCTGGATGTTCTGCATTCCGTGTTTCGCGATCAACTGCAGCAGATCGTTGGAGGACCTGCCGATGACGAAGGGGTCCGCTTTGCTAATATAATGAACGATGCGGTGCTGCCTAACCTAGCAACACCTCGTGACCTAGTCCGCCTGATAAGCAACATCAGTCTCACTTATCCGGCCGTGGAGGGCGAGGTCGATAAGGCAGACTTCGTGGGGATCGAGGCGCTGCGTCTCTTTTGGCCCGACGTACATCACCGAGTGCAGACGCATAAGCTCGAACTATGTGGCTCAAATTCGCACTTGGGCCGAAGCTCACGTCAGGATGCTGGGGAGCGCTACGATCGCATGCTCTTTAGCGAGGCCGTCGACGAACGGGCGAAAGAGCGGATTCGCAACGCGCTTCGTCGGCTTTTCCCAAGGCTCGATGCCGTGTGGAGCAATTACTACCACGGGTCCTCTCTTGAGCTTACGCTGCGAGGAAGGCGATCGGTGGCCAGCCCCGAGCATTTCCGCACCTACTTTCAGTTCTCTCTCGGAGATGATGTTCTCTCTGGGCCGGAGCTACGAAGGCTCCTTGAGCAGATTGGAGACCCCGGCTTTGTGACGTCGTTCCTGAGGTCGAGGCTCGAGGAGGTTCGGCCTGACGGCTCAACCCGACTAGCAGTAGCTCTCGACGACCTGCAGGCCAGTGCTTCAAGAATTGAGCTGGATAAGATTGCACCATTCGTTTCGGCGCTGTTTGCAGTTGCCGATGAGCTTCATGTTCCTCAGGATCGCGCCCGTGGGATGTGGGCAATAGCAGACAACCAGCTCCGAATTCACTGGCTTCTGAACTCGTTGTTGAAGGAACGTCTACCGCTTGCCGAGCGAGACCAAATCCTTCGCGATGCGGCGCCCCGCGCAAGTTTGGGGTGGCTTGTGGATCTTGCGCGAAGGTTGGACGCTGAGCACCACCCGAGGAGTGATCGTGAACCCACGCCGGCCGACGATCGTCTCACAACCGAACCAACTGGCGAGGCCATCAAACAGGAGGCGCTTCACCGGATTAGACAGGCAGCCGAGAATGGCAGTCTTGCAGGGCAGTTGGACCTTTTTTCCCTTCTCTACCGTTGGCGCGATTTCTCGGGCGGCTTCGAGGAACCAAAGGCGTGGATAGACTCTCGACTTGATGACGACGACTTCGTCCTCTCGCTTGCCGAGAAGATGACCCGGTTAACCTGGAGTTCCAGCTTCGGCGGACCGGGTCTGGGCGATACGGTGAGCCGTGGGCAATGGCACGCAGACCCGGAAACTCATCGACCTCTTTTCGACGTCAGCAGGTTTCTTGAGAGGCTGGCGGAGTTGGAGGCTCAAGGGCTTGGCCAAGAGCGTTCGGCTGTCGTCGTCCGTTTTCGAGAAGGGGTTCGGAACGCGCGGGACGATCGTAGACCTCGTGGGCATGAACCCGCCAACCCCGAAGTCGCTGGGCCGGACGATCCCGACGAAGACGGCGACGCTTAGGCGTCGAACGGCCACCGATCGAGTCTAAAGCATCGCCGGGAGCACCCGGTTCGGCGGCTGGTGGCCGTCGAGGTGGGTGCGGATGTTGAGGATGACCTTGTCGCCCATGTCGATGCGGCTCTCGACTGTCGCCGAGCCCATGTGAGGGAGGACCACGACCTTGCCCTCGTTGGCGAGGCGCCGGAGTTTCGGGTTGAGGACCGGCTCGTGCTCGAAGACGTCGAGGCCGGCGCCGGCAATCTTGCCCGCCTCCAGCAGCTTGATCAGCGCGGCCTCGTCAATGACCTCGCCGCGCGCGGTGTTGACGATGAAGGCGTCGGGGCGCAGCAGCGCGAGGCGGCGGGCGGAGAGCAGGTGATAGGTCGCCGGGGTGTGCGGGAAATTGACCGAGATGATGTCCATCCGCGCCAGCATCTGGTCGAGGCTCTCCCAATAGGTCGCCTCGAGCGACTCCTCGACCGAAGTCGAGACTCTACGGCGGTTGTGATAGTGCACCGCGAGGCCGAAGGCCTTCGCCCGGCGGGCGACGGCCTGGCCGATGCGGCCCATGCCGACGATGCCGAGACGCTTGCCGCCGAGGCGGCGGCCGAGCATCCAGGTCGGAGACCAGCCCTCCCACGGCTCGCCGGCGAGGAGCGTGCGGGCGCCCTCGACGAGGCGCCGCGGCACGGCGAGGATCAGCGCCATGGTCATGTCGGCGGTGTCCTCGGTGAGGACGCCGGGCGTGTTGGTGACGTGGATGCCGCTGGCGTTGGCGGCGGCGACGTCGATGTGGTCGACGCCGTTGCCGAAATTGGCGATGAGTTTCAGGTTGGGGCCGGCCTTGGCGATCAGGCCGGCGTCGATGTGGTCGGTGACGGTGGGGACGAGGACATCGGCGACACCCATCGCGGCGACGAGCGCGGCCTTGTCCATCACCGTATCGGTCATGTTGAGCTCGGCGTCGAAGAGCTCGCGCATGCGGGTCTCGACGATTTCGGGGAGACGGCGCGTGATGATGACCCGGTGCTTCTTGCGCATTCCACCCTCCCCCACGCGCCAGCTCTCTCGAACTCCGGCCGGCATTGTGGCGGACCCTCTACCTAGCAGAAGCGGGCGGAGGCGGAAAAGAAGCGATGGGCTCGACGGTTAGCGGCGGCCGCTCTTGCCGCGAATCCGGGAAACGCTCAAGAATGCTGCGATGCGGGGCAAATACGCGAATCACTCTCCGGGCCGGTGGCTGGCCGCCTGGGCGGCTGCCATCATTCTCGTTCTCGGGCCGCTGATCGCGGCGGCGCAGCCGCTGCGCATCGGGCCGATCAGCGGGTTGCCGCTGCCGCGTTTCGTCAGCCTCAAGTCGGACCAGGTCAATGTGCGGCGCGGGCCGCAGGAGACCTACGACGTCGCGTGGACCTTCGTGAAGGTCGGGCTGCCGGTCGAAGTGATCGAGGAATACGACACGTGGCGGCAGATCCGCGACTCGGACGGCGAGGTGGGCTGGGTGTTCCATAGCCTGCTGGCCGGAAAGCGGACCGCGCTGGTCGCGCCGTGGCTGACCGAACCGGTGGACCTTCGCCGCAATCCGCAGGCCGACGCGGCCGTGGTCGCGCGCCTCGAGCCGAAGGTGCTCGGCGACCTCCTCGCGTGCCGTGACAATTGGTGCCGGCTGCGCGGCCCGGGGTTCGACGGCTGGCTGCCGCAAGACCGGCTGTGGGGCGTTTATCCCGGCGAAGTGTTCGACGACTGACGACCCGACGCCTGGGCATCTTGCGCGGGCGGGGCGGGATGCGGTTAGCTCCCTCGCGCGAGCGAGCAAGGGGGGAGTTCATGCGCCAGATCGCTGTTCTGACGAGCCTAATCGCGCTGGCGGGATGCCAGACGATGGACGCTTCCTACGGCCTCGCGTTCGGCGCCAATACGGGGCACCTCACCCATCGGTTCACGAATGTCGAGGTCGGCAAGTCGCTGAGCCTGAGCGGGCACACAAACGCGATCTATTTCGACGAGGTGTTCCGCAACACCACCAGCCTCGCGATCCATCTGACCCGGAGCGAGCTCTGTTACGCGACGGGCGAGTGCTACCCGGACGGCGAGTACGACATTCGTGTTCCGGCCAACGGAAGCGCCACGCTCGAATCCCACGTCGAAACCAGCGAGCCTGCGACCGAAGCCTACACCGAGACGTATTTCGGAACCGATGCGAGCGGCGCGCCTGTTGCGCTCACGGTCATCTTCAGGGCCGCCGACTACAGAAGGCGCGCGGCTCCGCCTGCGAGCGCTCCGCCGCCGGCCTCGGGCTCGGAGTCGGCGCGGGCGCAGCCGCTCGCGCCGGCGTAGTCGTTCCTAGAGCCCGTAATCCGAGGCGCGGAAGTGGGTGGTGATCACCACCGGGTTACCGCGGTAGTCCACGCCTTGATAGACCTCGCGGAAAGCTTCCTGGCCCTCGTATTGCGCGGCCGTCTCGAATCCGAGCCGCACGGTCCCGTGTGGCGGGATGTCGATGTCGTAGTCCTCGTGCTGGCATTCGGCGATGGTTTCCCAGCAGAGCCGGCTTCCGGTGAGACGCACGCCCACGCCGCGGACTTCGCGGAAGACTTCCACATAGCTGAAGGCATGGGTGTAGGGGTACTGGGCGTCGGGTACGAAGGCGACCTCGGTGAATTGATGCGTGAGGTGCCCGGTATCGTCACCGAGATCAGACGTGGACGGCGTGGTCTGGCAGCCGGCCAGCAGCAAGGCGGCGGCGAGCGGCAGTGCGAAGCGCATGAGATTTCCCCCCCCGGAAAGCCGTGCCGCCAACTAACCCGGAAGCCTTCCTCTATGCAACCATCAATCGAATAGTGCAGCGCCGCCTCAAGCAGCCGCTTGGCGTCCTGCAACCTTCAGCAACTTAAGGATGCGGTGAGGAGCCGGCTAGTTCCGGCCGGGGATACGGCGGAGGCGGACAACGACGTCGACGCGGATGATCTCCATGCCGGGCGGCGGCGTGGGGAGGGCTTCGACGGTCACGCTCTCCGGCGGGATGTCGATGACCACATTGTCGTCCTCGACGTAGAAATGATGGTGCTCGTCGGTGTTGGTGTCGAAATAGGTCTTCGAGCCGTCGACCACGACCTCGCGGAGAAGGCCCGCGCCGGTGAACTGGTGGAGCGTGTTGTAGACCGTGGCGAGCGAGACCGGGACGCGATGGATCATCGCCTCCTCATGCAGGAGCTCGGCCGAGATGTGCCGGTTGCCGCGAGCGAAAAGGAGGCTGGCGAGGGCCACGCGCTGGCGCGTCGGACGCAGCCCGGCGCTCTTGAGAATGGTGCGCACGGAATTCTTGCCGCCGTCGGCTCCGGTGTCGTTCGTCTCGGCGTGATCCATTCTCATACCAATGCTGTGCGGGTGAGCAGCAATCCGCGGGAAACCCCACCTTCTACGTGCCCCAGAGCCGGGGGTGTTGGCAACTGAAAAAAGAAGAATATGAAAGTCATGATTATTTCGCCGCGGCCGAAACCGGCCGTGGATGGCGGAACGAGGCTGGTGCTGCCTGCTTTCAGGGCGGGGAAGCCTGTGTTAGGAAGACCGCCGATTGCGGCGTGGCGCGACCCAGACGAGTCGGCGCCCAAACCTTGCTGAGATCGAAAGGATGCTGGAGAGGCTCCACGAGCGTATGCAAACACGGCCTTCCAGCTACGATTACCAGGATTTGTTGGCATGCGGACGGGGCGAATTGTTCGGCCCCGGCAATGCGCAGCTGCCGCTGCCGCCGATGCTGATGTTCGACAAGATCTCGCTGATCACCGAGGAAGGCGGGTCGCATGGCAGGGGCCGCGTGCAGGCCGAGCTCGAGATCCAGCCGGACCTCTGGTTCTTCCACTGCCATTTCAAGGACGACCCGGTGATGCCGGGTTGCCTCGGCCTCGACGCGCTGTGGCAGATGCTCGGGTTCTATCTCGGCTGGCTCGGGCTGCCGGGGCGTGGCCGGGCCCTGTCGGTCGGCGAGACCAAGTTCTCGGGCATGGTGTTGCCGCGGATGCGGAAGGTCGAGTACGGCATTGAAATCCGCCGCGTGCTCAAGTCCAAGCTGGCGCTCGGGATCGCAGACGGCTGGCTAAAGGCCGACGGCGAGACCATCTATCATGCCAAGGACCTCAAGGTCGGGCTGTTCAAGGCCGAGGCGCTGCGCGCCAGCGCCGAAGCCGTGCCGGCGCAAGTCTAAGTTCGAAAGGAGAGGAATAGAGGATGAGACGTGTCGTCGTGACGGGGATGGGGATTGTTTCATCCATCGGCAACAACACGCAGGAAGTCCTCGCCTCGCTCCGTGAAGCCCGGTCGGGCATTTCGCGCGCCGAGCGCTACGCCGAAGTCGGCTTCCGCTGCCAGGTGCAGGGCGCGCCCAAGATCGAGAACCCGCAGGAGCTGATCGACCGGCGCACCAGCCGCTTCATGGGCGACGGCGCGGCGTGGAACTACCTCGCCATGGCCCAGGCGATCCAGGATTCGGGGCTCGAGGCGGGCGAGGTCAGCAACGAGCGGACCGGGATCATCATGGGCTCGGGCGGCCCGTCGACCAAGGCGCTGGTCGAGTCCGCCGACATCACGCGGACCAAGGGGCCGAAGCGGGTCGGGCCGTTCCAGGTGCCCAAGGCGATGTCATCGACCAACTCGGCGACCCTGGCCACGCCCTTCAAGATCCTCGGCGTCAACTATTCGATCTCGTCGGCCTGCGCGACCTCCAACCACTGCATCGGCAACGGCTACGAGCTGATCCAGTGGGGCAAGCAGGACATCGTGTTCGCCGGCGGCGGCGAGGAACTCGACTGGACGCTCTCCGTCCTGTTCGACGGAATGGGCGCGATGTCGTCGCACTTCAACGACCGGCCGGAAGTCGCCTCGCGCGCCTTCGATAAGAACCGCGACGGCTTCGTGATCGCGGGCGGGGCGGGCGTGCTGGTGCTGGAAGAGCTCGAGCATGCCCGGGCGCGCGGGGCGCGCATCTATGGCGAACTGGTGGGATACGGCGCCACGTCGGACGGGTACGACATGGTCGCCCCGTCGGGCGAAGGCGCCTATCGCTGCATGAAGATGGCGCTCTCCACGGTGAAGGAAAAGGTCGACTACATCAACCCGCACGCGACCTCGACGCCGATCGGCGACAAGGTCGAGATCGAGGCGATCCGCAAGCTCTTCCCGAAGGATTGCCCGCCGATCTCGGGGACGAAGTCGCTGACCGGGCACTCGCTCGGCGCGACCGGCGTGCAGGAGTCGATCTACTGCCTCCTGATGATGAACAACGGCTTCATCGCCAAGTCGGCCAATATCGACGAGCTCGACCCCGAGTTCGCCGACATGCCGATCGT
>CAYOET010000006.1:0-10677 GCA_964402985.1 uncultured Bauldia sp.
GACGGCTGGTTGTCGCTCGCCGTCGAGAAGGTCTGCTTGGCGCTGGTCGGGATGGTCGTGTTGCGCTCGATGAGCGCCGTGGCGACGCCGCCCAGCGTCTCGATGCCCAGCGTCAGCGGCGTGACGTCGAGGAGCAGGACGTCCTTCACCTCGCCGCGGAGCACGCCGGCCTGGATCGCCGCGCCCACGGCGACCACCTCGTCCGGGTTCACGCCGCGGTGCGGCTCCTTGCCGAAGAACTCCTGCACCTTGCGCTGGACGAGGGGCATGCGCGTCATGCCCCCCACGAGGACCACCTCGGAGATCTGGGCGGGCGACACACCGGCGTCGGCGAGGGCACGCCGGCACGGCTCGAGGGAGCGCGAGACGAGGTCGTCGACCAGCTGCTCGAACTGCGAGCGCGTGATCGTGAGGACCATGTGCTTCGGCCCGGAGGCGTCGGCGGTGATGAACGGGAGGTTGATCTCGGTCTGGGTGGTCGAGGACAGCTCGATCTTGGCCTTCTCCGCCGACTCCTTGAGCCGCTGCAGGGCGAGCTTGTCGCCGCGCAGGTCAATGCCCTGCTCCTTCTTGAACTCGTCGGCGAGATAGTTGACGAGCCGCATGTCGAAGTCTTCGCCGCCGAGGAAGGTGTCGCCGTTGGTCGACTTCACCTCGAACACGCCGTCGCCGATCTCGAGGATCGACACGTCGAACGTGCCGCCGCCGAGGTCGTAGACCGCGATCGTCTGGCCGTTCTTCTTGTCGAGGCCGTAGGCGAGCGCGGCCGCGGTCGGCTCGTTGATGATGCGCAGCACTTCGAGGCCGGCGATCTTGCCGGCGTCCTTGGTCGCCTGGCGCTGGGCGTCGTTGAAATAGGCGGGAACGGTGATGACGGCCTTGTCGACCGTGCCGCCGAGATAGGCCTCGGCGGTTTCCTTCATCTTCTGCAGGACGAAAGCGGAGATCTGTGACGGGGAGTAGGCCTTGCGGTCCACTTCGACCCAGGCGTCGCCGTTCGGCGCCTTCACGATCTTGTACGGGACGAGCTTCTTGTCCTTCTCGACCATCGGGTCTTCGTAGCGGCGGCCGACCAGGCGCTTGACCGCGAAGATCGTGCGCTCGGGATTGGTAACGCCCTGCCGTTTGGCGGGCTGGCCGACCAGCCGCTCACCATCGTCGGTGAAGCCGACAATAGAGGGCGTGATGCGCGCGCCCTCGGAATTCTCGATTACCTTGGCGTTGCGACCTTCCATGACGGCCACGCACGAATTCGTGGTTCCGAGGTCGATGCCGATTACTTTCGTCATCTCGATATGCTCCTTTCGGCAGACCTGACGGGTCCTGGAAGGCCCCCGTACGGGAGAAGGATGTCCCTATGGTCCCCTGACGTGATTCGCGCCGCTTCGTCGAGCCGAAAGCCGGGGCGGCGCGGGTTCTCGGCGTATATAAGAAGGGCCTCATGAGGCCGCAAGCGAACGCAAGGGGTCTATTGAGTTTGCGTGGAAAGCTGAGTGGCGGAGTCGAGATGTCGGTCTGGAAGCCCCTCCTTTGCGGCTGCGCGTGCGCCGCATGGCTCGCGCGATGATCGCCGGTTCGCTCCTCGGCATCGCGGCGCTGCCGCAACCGTCGTTCGCACAAGCGTAGCAGGCGCCGACCCTCGACGATCGCGTGGCGATCATGAGCGTGATCCGCGCCGTCGTGAACGCCGAGTTCGGCCCGCCGGTCGAGTTCGAGATCTCGGCCGCCGTATGCTCGATGGCTGGGCCCATATCGACGCCGTTCCCAAGCGCGCCGAGGGCGAGCGCTTCTATTGCGAGGAGACGCGCTACGCCGAGGCCGTCGAGTTTGGCCGCTTCGAGGAGCGCGTCCAGGCCCTCTCAGGCATTCCGAGCTGGGCCGGATTCTTTTCGAGTATAGTGTCGGCGGCGGGGACGGCGTGGTCGAGGCTGGATGGACGACTACGAGGTCCCCAACGCCCTCTTCGCCGCGCCCTAGGAACACGGAGCTTCGTCCGATGTCCGCATCACGCCGTTCACTTGCCGCCGGCCTTGTCGCCGCCTTCGCGACGCTCTTGGCGGCGCCCGCCGCGGCGCAGATGCCCGGCGAGCAGCCCGGGGGAGCGGCGCCTGGCGCCGGCATGCCCGGCGGCGGTGGCCCGGCAGTCCCGGGCGGCCCTCTCGTCCCCGGCGGGAACGACATCGTCACCACGCCCCCGCCCGGCTCGCCGCTGCGCGCCGCGATCCTCGACGCCCTCCGCTCCGCGGTGATCGCCGAGGTTGGCGCCCCAGTCGAGTTCGTCGTCGGTACGCTCCGCGTCGTCGGCGAGTGGGCCTTCGTCGAGGCCCGCCCGCAGCGCCCCGGCGGCGGGGAGATCTTCTACATCTACACCCGCTACCAAGGAGCCGTTGACGCCGGCGCCTTCGACGACGGCGCCACCGCGCTTCTCAGGCAGACCCCTGCCGGCTGGCTGGTCTACGAGTACAATCTCGGCGCCACCGACGTCGTCTGGCTCGAATGGATCGACCGCAACCTCGCCCCGCTCGAAGTCTACCCGCAGCCTTAGCGCAGCCGAACGCCGGCCAAGGCTAGCTCTTCACCTTGGTAAAGTGCCGCTTGCTGAAATCGACCGGCAGGACAGACTCGATCCGCCGCGTCAGCAGCTCCTTTCGCGTCCGCCGCGACGGGTTCGGGTCCCGCTCCGGCGTGAAGTGATGGTTTGCCTCGCTGGCGAGCCATTCCTTCATCACCGCCGGATGCGTGCCGGTAAACGGCGCGAGGAGCCGCACGTCCTTGATTGAGTTGGACAAGGGAGGCGGCCGCTTGCCCCAGAACTTGCGGACGTCCTGGTCCTTGCGCTCCATCGCTGCCTTCGGCCTGACATTGCCGTAGTGGAAGATGCGCCCGTCGGCCGGCGCGGCGCGCGGATAGCGCCCTGAGTTCTTGTCGTCGATGACGAGGAAATAGAGCCCGCCCGTCGTGAACACGCGCAGTGTGTTGCGGACCACGCGCACCTCCTCGCGGTACGCCGTATGTCCGACATTCACCCACGCCGGGCTGCCGTGGAAATGCGTGTAGTCGAAATAGAGCGCCTCGACCCGCGGATTGCCGAGATGCCGCTCCATCGCCGCGCGGATGCGCGAGAGGTCGTCCTCGTGCAGCACCTCGTCGCCTTCGAGATAGAACGCCCACTCGCCGGTGCAGTTGAAGAGCCCGATCATCTTCTGCTGGGCGTAGACATAGCCGCGCGCCAGCATCAGCGGGTTCCAGACACTGTCGACGATACGGATCTTGGGGTCGCCGATCGCTTCGATCTGCGCCCGCGTGTCGTCGACGGAGTCGCCAGCCACCACCACGAACTCGTCGCAGAGCGGCAGCGCCGAGCGGATGCTTTGCACGAACGGGTAGGCGAGCCGCGTCCCGTTGCGGATGAAGGTGAAGCAGCTGACGCGCATCCGGCTAGCCTTCTCCTCCTGCCCCGGTACGCCCGCCGGCGACGACGCTGCTGCCGAGCATCTCGTTCACCACCTCCATCACTGCGGCGGCAGGAATGGCGTCCATTGTATCGGCCCCGAATTCCTGCGCCCGGATGAGCCACCACTGATCGGTGACCGGCTTCCAGCGCCTTGCATTGGTCGGCCCGGCAAGCGTCAGGAGCCGCCCCTGTCGCGAGGCGACGAGGTGCCCCAATCCGCCCTCGACCGCAACGACCGCCCGGCAGCGCCCGGCCGCCGCATGGATAAGCCAAGGCAGATAGGACGCATCGCCCTTCGCCTCGACGAGGTCGACCACGACGGCATCGGGGGAAGATTCCTCGATCCAGTTGCGGTGCTCGGCCTCGAACGGACCCAGGAGATACACCGGCCGCAGCCCGGCGCTGGTGAAGCGCGCGGCAAGCTCTCGATGCCGCTCGGTCGGCCAGTATTTCGGCGAACTCGAAGGTCCCGGAACGACGCCGACAAAGCTCGGTCCCTGCGGCAGCAGCCTGGCCGCTTGCGCCGCCGCCTCCGCATCCTCCGCGATCGACGGATCGAACGGCAGCTCTTGCCCGACTGCGATCTCGACCAGGCGGTGGCGGCGCCGATAGGCATGCTTCGGCCGGAGCTGCGGCAGGCTGAGAACGCCGATCACCGGGAAATAGGCCGGGCTGTTGGGCACGAATTTCCGGCTGAGGCCCACGCTCGCGATCAGCGACCACAGAGCGCGGATGTTCGGCCGCGTCTCGAACACGACGTCGATCGGGCCGCCGACCGACTTGAGCACCCGCCGCGTCGCGTCGATGCGGCTCTTGATCGGCTGGCCGATGTGAATCTCGTCGATCAGCGCCGGCCGGAGGCGCGCCAGCGTGGCGCGAAAGGCGCTGTCCTTGCTGTAGAGACCGATCACCCGGTGTGCGGGAAAGGCGTACCGGATCGCCCGATACATGGCGATATTGACAACCGCGTCGCCGAGCGCCTCGTCGGCGTGGAGGAGCACGATCGCTCGTTGCTTCGTCGGGCTCGGCATCGACGGCTCGGCGGGCGTCCAATTCGGAAGGCCGACTTGAGGGGCGGGCGGGGACGGTGTCAGTTGGGCCAACAGCGAGCGAAAAAGGGCTGAATGAAGATCGGGTTAGTCTGCTCCGGCCGCCTTCCGGTTCTCAAGTACGGCGGAACGCAGCGCATTGTCTATTGGCTTGGCCAGGAGCTGGTGCGGCGCGGCCATGAGGTGACCTTGGTCGCCGGCCCGGGCTCGTCGCTTCCAGGGGCCGCAACGGTCGCGGCTCAGAACGCGGCGGAAGCAGCTTCGGCCCTGCCGCCGAGTCTCGACCTTGTCCACTTCCACGGCTTCTACCCGAAGACCCTGGACCGCCCCCACCTCAAGACTACCCACGGCAACGCCGATCGGGCCGCCTTCAGGGACGGCAACTGGAGCTTCGTCAGCCGCGACCACGCCGAGCGCCACGGCCGGGGCACCTATGTCTACAACGGGGTCGCCCTCGACGAGTACGCCTTCTCCCCCACCGCCTCCGAACGCTACCTCTTTCTCGCGCGGGTCAACCTCGCCGCCAAGAACCTCACCGGGGCGATGCGCCTCGCCAAACGCTTCGATGTCGAACTGGACATCGGCGGCGGCTCCCGCTTCGACCTTCTGCTTCGCTCCCGGGTTCGCCGCGAGGGGGCGTTCTTCACGAGTCTCGCGCCGCGCTTCCACTTTCACGGGATGGTCGGCGGGGAGGACAAGAAGCGCCTCCTGTCGGGCGCGCGGGGGCTTCTCTTGCCGGTGCGCGGGCCCGAGGCATTCGGACTCGTCGCCGTCGAGGCGCTCGCCTCCGGTACTCCCGTGATCGCCACCCGCCATTGCGCGATGCCGGAGATCATCGCCCCGGATGTCGGCTTCCTCTGCACCAGCGACGAGGAGTTCGGAGAGGCCTTCGCCAATATCGGCTCGATCAGCCGCGCCCGCTGCCGCGAGTACGCGGCCGAGCGCTTCTCGGTCCAGCGCATGACCGACGGCTACCTCGCGCTCTACCGGCGCATCCTCGACGGCGAGGCCATTCCGTGAGCCGTTAGCGCATCCGCTCGATCGCCCGCAGCACCTCGAACCCGCTGAAATGCCGCTCCAGCCGCCGCCAGCGGAGGAGCTTGGACTGCCCAAGATACGGCCATTCCGGCCCGAAGCGTGGCTTTCGCCGGTATGACTCCAGTACTGAGTTGAGGAGGTCGAGGAACGCCCCGCGCTGCTCCGCCATCCGTTCGAGCGTGCGCTGCCGGATGTACTCGCGTGGGATGTTCTGCGCGCGTAGCGCCTCGACCGCTTCGCGGATGGCGTGCGGATCGGGCGGCACGACGCGGCAGAACTCGGGGTCGAAGAACGCGTCGCGTCCACCCAGGCTCGGCGTGCTGACCACCGGCAGGCCGGCGAGGAGATACTCGACCGCGGCGTACATCGCGCCCTCGCGCGCCGAGAGGCAGAGCCCGACCGCCGCCCGCGCATAGGCCTCGTTGACCGCGCGGTCGGGGAGCGCGCGTGGCAGACCGCCGACCAGCGGATTGAGGATCGTATGCCGCGGCCCGAACGAGCGGATCAGATCGATCCGCGCGAGCGTCGACCGGCGATGCTCCGTACTCCCGCCGAACCAGTACCCGAGATAGCCGACGCTCGGAATCCCCCGGGCCAGCTCGTGCCGTTTGAAAGGTTCGAGCCGTGCGTTGTAGATCGCGTCGAACTCGACCGCCGTGCCGGGCAAGGGCCGGTACGTCGCCTCGGACAGCATGATGTTCTGGTTGAGGAAGATCGATCGCGCTCCGGCTTCAGCGAGGACCGCCTGCTCCCTCTCAGTGTTGGCGAGCGCGATCAGCTCATGCTCCGGGAAGCGGGCGCGGTGCCGCGCGAAATATCGCGCGACCTTCTCGGCGTCGCCGGCGCGCTCCATCGTCCAGCTGCACTGCGTCAGGAAGGTCGCTCGCTCGCCGGGATGACGAAGGCCGAACCAGAGCGCGACGCGGAGCGGTCTCTCATCGAACGCATAGACGATCAACGGCGAGCGGGAGAGGAAGGCGAAGGCCGCCGCCCGCTTTCGCCGGTGCGGCCTCGCGCCTCGCCTCCCGCTCGGCCCAGCCGTCCCGGTAGGCCCCGGCGCTCCAACCAAATCCATCAGGCCGCGTTTACCCGCGAGCGGCGTACCCCGTCCAGCCCGTGACGGCGGCGGCTCTCTGGAATCGGCGCTCTGTCTGCTAAGCGTCTCGGCGAGATGGCGAGCGACACCACCCTCATCGAAAGCATGCCGGGGCGGGCGACCCCGATGATGGAGCAGTACGCCGAGCTGAAGGCGCTCAATCCGGATTGCCTCCTCTTCTACCGGATGGGCGATTTCTACGAGCTCTTCTTCGACGACGCGGTGGTCGCCTCGGCGGCGCTCGGCATCACCCTCACCAAGCGCGGCAAGCATCTCGGCGCCGACATCCCGATGTGCGGGGTCCCCATCCACGCCGCCGACGAATATCTCGAGACGCTGATCGCGCTCGGCCACCGCGTCGCCGTCTGCGAGCAGACCGAGGACCCCGCCGAGGCCAGGAAGCGGAAGGGCAACACCCTCGTCCGCCGCGCCGTCGTCCGCCTCGTCACCCCCGGCACCCTCACCGAGGACTCGCTCCTCGACTCGCGGCGCAGCAACTACCTCACGGCGGTCGCCCGCACCCGCGGGACCGGCTCGGACGGCGGCGACGGTTTCGCCCTCGCCACGGTCGACATCTCGACCGGCGAGTTCCGCCTGAGCTCGGTCGAGGCGGGCCAGCTCGGCGCCGAGTTGGCGCGTCTCGAGCCGAGCGAGGCCATCCTCGCCCTCCCGCTCTTCGAGGAGGAGGGGCTGAGATCGTTCTGGCGCGGCCTCGGCTTCGCGGTCACCCCGCTCGGCCCGAGCTTTTTCGACGGCGCCACCGCCGAGCGCCGCGTCTCCTCCTTCTTCGGCGTCGGTACCAGCGAGGGCTTCGGTTCCTTCACCCGCGCCGAGCTGTCCGCCGCCGCCGCGATCCTCGCCTACATCGAGAAGACGCAAATCGGTGACCGGCCCGCCATCGCCCCGCCGCGCCGCGACGAAGGCGGCGGCGTCCTCCTCATCGACTCCGCCACAAGAGCCAATCTCGAACTGGTGCGCTCCCTCGCCGGCGACAAGAAGGGCAGCCTCCTCGGCACCATCGACCGCACCGTCACCGCCGCCGGCTCGCGGCTTCTCCACCAGCGCCTCTCCGGTCCCTCGACGGATCCCGACCTCATCGCCCGCCGCCTCGACGCGGTCGAGCTCTTCGTCGAGCGGAGCGCCCTCCGCGCCGAGCTCCGCGCGGTCCTCGCCACCGCCCCGGACCTTCTCCGCGCGCTCGGCCGCCTCGCCCTCAACCGTGGCGGCCCGCGCGACCTCGCCGCCGTCGCTGCCGCGCTCACCGCAGCCGAGCGCGCCATGAGCCTCTTCGCGACCTCCGCCATCGACGAGGGCGAGATCGGCGCTGCCGCGGCCGCCCTCTCGGACGCCCCGCACGCGCTTGCCGCGCGGCTCACCGCCGCGCTCGCCGACGATCTCCCCTTCTTCAAGCGCGACGGCGGCTTCGTCCGCCCTGGCCACCTCGCCGATCTCGACTCGGAGCGCGCCCTCCGCGACGAGAGCCGCCGCGTCATCGCCGCGCTCGAGGCGAGCTACGCCGCCGACAGCGGCGTGAAGAGCCTCAAGATCCGCCACAACAACGTGCTCGGCTATTTCATCGAGGTCTCCGCCAGTCACGGCGAGAAGCTCCTCCCGCCCGCCGCCGGTGGCCGCTTCTTCCACCGCCAGACCCTGGCCGGCGCGATGCGCTTCACCACCGGCGAGCTCAGCGACCTCGAGGCAAGGATCGCGAGCGCCGGCGACCGCGCGCTCGCCATCGAGCTCGCCGAGTTCGACGCGCTCTGCCGCGCCGTGGTCGAGGCAACCGCTGCGATCCGTGCCGCCGCCGAGGCGCTCGCCGCGCTCGACGTCGCCGCCGCCCTCGCCGAACTGGCCGCGGGCGAGAGCTGGCGCCGCCCGCTCGTCGATGGCTCGCTCGCCTTCAAGATCGTGGCCGCCCGCCACCCGGTGGTCGAAGCCGCGTTGAAGCGCGACGGTGGCAGCTTCATCGCCAACGACTGCGACCTTGGCGCGGACGCCCTTAGCGCGGGCGCCGGCCGGGCAGGGCGCATCTGGCTTCTCACCGGCCCCAACATGGGCGGCAAGTCGACCTTCCTTCGCCAGAACGCGCTTCTCGCCGTCCTCGCCCAGGCCGGCTCCTTCGTCCCCGCCGAGAGCGCCCATATCGGTGTCGTCGACCGCCTCTACAGCCGCGTCGGCGCGGCCGACGACCTAGCCCGCGGCCGCTCGACCTTCATGGTCGAGATGGTCGAGACCGCCGCGATCCTCAACCAGGCCGGCCCACGCTCCCTCGTCATCCTCGACGAGATCGGCCGCGGCACCGCGACCTTCGACGGCCTCTCCATCGCCTGGGCGGCGATCGAGCATCTGCACGAGGTCAATCGCTGCCGCGCGCTCTTCGCGACCCACTATCACGAGCTGACCGAGCTCGCCCGCAGCCTCCCCCGCCTCGTGAATGCGACGGTGCGGGTCAAGGAATGGAAGGGCGAGGTGATCTTCCTCCACGAGATCGTGCCCGGCGCCGCGGACCGCTCCTACGGCATCCAGGTCGCCAAGCTCGCCGGGCTGCCCAAGCGGGTGATCGAGCGCGCCCGCGAGGTCCTCTCCGAGCTCGAGGAGAGCGACCGCCGCTCCCCCTCGGCCCGCAAGCTCGCCGAGCTCCCGCTGTTCGCGGCGCAGGCGCCGGCCGAGGAGCAGGCGCCGGTCGAGCCCGACCCGCTCCGTGCCGCGCTCGACAAGATCCGCCCCGACGACCTCTCCCCCCGCGAAGCCCTCGAAGCCCTCTACCGCCTGAAGGGCCTCGCGAGAGAGGAGTAGCCCCCGGCGGCACCCTAAACCTCCCCCTTGCGGGGAGGTCGAAACCGCCCTTTCAGGCGGTTTCGGGAGGGGGTCGGCCGGATCGGGCGCCGGCTGATGTGACGGGAGACGCGGGCTGCGCCCGTTACCCCCTCCCGAAAAACGCTTCGCGTTTTCGACCTCCCCGCAAGGGGGAGGTTAAGCGGTGGCAGGACGCAGCGCCCGCTAGGCCAGTGCAAACTCGTTAAACGAAAAAGGCCCCGGCGATTTGCCGGGGCCTTCTGACTTCGGGACGACACTATTTCGTCTACCGGGCGAACACCCGGAACGACGAGATCGCGTCGTTGGCGTTGCCGCTCAGCTGGGAGACGTTGTTGCCCAGCGATTGGCAGCCATTCTGGTAGTCGAAGTCATTGCACACCTGGACCCACACCGACGGGTCGACGCGGATCGAGGAGATGCGGTCGTTCCAGTCCGGCCCGAGGGCGCGCACGTTCTGGCCCGGTCCGGCGCAGATGCTGCCGCCCTGGTAGTTCCAGTCGCCGTAGAAGCAGACCTGGCCCTGCGGCGGGGGCGGCGGCGGGGGCGGGAAGCCACCACCCGGAGGCGGGAACGGTCCCGCATTGCCCTGGCCGATCCGATACGACGAATACGCGTCGTTCCGGTTGCTGCCGATCTGCGGCGTGTCGCTCGTGTAGAAGTCGCAGCCGCCCTGGTAGAAGAAGTCGCGGCAGAGGATGGCGCCGCCCGAACTCGGCCCGACGCGGAGCGAGGAGATGCGGTCGTTCCAGCTCCCCGGCAGGTCGGGATCGGACTGTCCGCGCGTCGCGCAGAAGCTGGCGCCCTGGTAGTTGAAGTCCGCGTGGAAGCAGACCTGGTTGGCGCCCACCGGCGGGATGGTCGGCTGACCCGGCCGCGGCGGGATCTGGTTCAGGAAGAACTGCAGAAGAGCGACGCCCATCTGCTGCCCGACCGAGGACAGCGGCGCCTGCCGCTGCGGGTCGCGCAGATACTGGGCCGACACCCAGCCGCGGAAGTTGCCGTAGAGGACGTTGCACCAAGCATAGCCTTGGTAGCAGCCATAGACCGGCACGATCGTGCCGGCCGGGATAGAGGTGATCGCACGGTACTGCGTACCGGGTCCTTCGCGCAGGTTCAGCCTTGTGGTGACCTGCGCCTGGTAGTTCTGCGCCTGGGCGGACGAGGCGAAGCCCGTCACTACCAGGAGCAGCAACAGAACCAAACGTGCTGCCATCGATGTTTTC
>CAYOET010000007.1:0-5358 GCA_964402985.1 uncultured Bauldia sp.
CTCCGCGAGACCGCCTTCCGCGACCCGAAGTCGTTCTTCCGCCGTTTCGCCGCGCTCGGCAACGAGGAGGCCGTGGCGATGGCCGAAGGCATCTGGGAGCGCATCAATCTCGTCAACCTTCGCGACCACATTCTGCCCACCCGGCCGCGCGCGGACCTCATCCTCGAGAAAGGTCCGAGCCACCGCGTCGAGACGGTCGCGCTCCGCCGGCTGTGACCTCGCGGCACGTCCGCCTTGATTTTTGCCCCGATAACCCGATATCCGGCGCATCCCGAAGACGCGTTGAAATGAGGAAGCGATGACCGACCAATCCGGCGCGGAAAAACAGGAAAAAGCTGCGTCGCCGGGGCCGGCCGATGCGGCCAGCCCTGCTGCCGCCGCCCCGGCGGACGCCGCTCAGGCGGGTGCTGCCCCGGGAAACCAGAACGAGGCCGCCGCCGACACCGCCAAGCTCCAGGCGGAGATCGCCGACCTCAGGGACCGGCTCCTCCGCACGCTGGCCGAGCTCGAGAACGTGAACCGCCGCCGCAAGATCGAGGTCGTCGACGCGAGCACTTACGCGGTCACCTCGTTCGCGCGCGAAGTCCTCGCCATCGGCGACAACCTCCAGCGCACCATCGAGGCCCTGCCCAAGGAGGGCGCGGACGCCGAGAGCCCGGTCGTGAAGTCGCTGGTCGAGGGCGTGGCGGTGACGGCGCGCGAATTCCTCAAGATCCTCGGCAAGTTCAACGTCCGCCGCCTCGAGCCGCTCGGCGAGCGCTTCGACCCCAACTTCCACCAGGCGATGTACGAGGTCCCCACCCCGAACGTGCCCAACGGCACGATCGTCGAGGTGCATCAGGCCGGCTACGCCATCGGCGACCGCACCCTCCGTCCGGCGCTCGTCGGCATCGCCAGAGGCGGCCCCAAGACCGCCCCCGCGCCCACCGCTTCGCAGGACGCGACACCCGAGCCGCCCTCGGCGTAGCCGCCACCCGTCGCCGCACCTCGCCGACCACCCCCTCTCCCGGAGGGAGAGGGTTGGGGTGAGGGGTTACAGGTCTATCCGGATGGAACGCTTGAGAAGTGGCTCATCCGGAGGGTGGAGCCCCCTCACCCGCATCCCGCCTCGCTTTCAGCGAGCCGGTGATCGCGACCTCTCCCCACCGGGGTGAGGTGAGTTTGCGCTCGAGCCAGCTGTCGAACGGTCGTCCGCCCCGCTCTTACGCCGCCGCCCGCACCGTGAGCTGCGCGAGCACCTCGCCCAGCCGATCCGGGTCGACCGGCTTTTCCATGATCGCGTCGAACCCGGCGGCCTCCGCCTCGTGCTCGAGGTCCGAGGCAAGGTCCGCGGTCACCGCGACGAGCACCGGCGAGGCGCCGTCCTTGCCGTCGGCGCGATAGCTGCGCGCCAGCGCGAGCGCATCGAAGCCCGGCACGTGGAGGTCGGTGACGATCACGTCGAAACGCCGGCCGAGCGGATCGTTGAGCGCCGCCCAGGCGGCCTCGCCCCGCCCGACCTCGACCACGTGATGCCCCATCCGCTCGATCGTCGAGCGGATGAGGAGCGCCGCCACCGGATCGTCCTCGACCAGAAGCACCGACAGCCCGCCATCGGCGGCGCGCGCCGTCGCCTTGAGGCCGCGCCGGCCCTCGCCCGGATCGGCGTGAAAACCCGTCGGTCCCGACATCATCGATTCGACGATGCGCAGCAGCGACTTCCGCCGCACCGGCCGCACCAGATAGGCGTCGAACCCCGCCTCCCTGAGGCGGTCGACGTCGCGCCGCTTGCCGTGGCCGATCAGCACCGTCGCCGGCACGCGCCGCCCCGCCGCCATGCGGATCAGCTGCAGCGCCCCGCCCGGATCGGGCTCGACGCGGTCGTCGATGATCAGCATGTCGGTCCGCCCCAGCCCGGCGGCCATCGCCGCCGCCTGATAGCCGGTCGTGGTGCGCCGCAGATGCGCGCCGGCGTCGGCGAGGTGGCGCTCGATCATGTCGCCGGCCGGCCCCGAGCCGAGAATGGCGAGAACGCCCGAGCCGCCGAGCCGTCCCGGCCCGGGCATCGCAATCGTCTCGGAAGCCGGTTGATAGGGAATGCGGAACTGGAAGACCGCCCCGCCGCCCGGCCGCGCGCCGGTATCGATCTCCCCGCCCATGCGGCGGACGATCTGCCGCGAGATCGGGAGGCCGAGCCCGCCCCCGAGCAGCTCCTGCGACTCGGCGGCGCCGAGGAGGATCTCCGCCGCGAGCGCGGGATCGATCCCCGGCCCGCTGTCGACGACGGCGAGGGTGAGCATCGGGCGTCCGTCGGGCGTGGGCTCCGGCCCCGGCTCGACCACGATCGCGGCGCCGCCCTTCTCGCTGAACTTGACCGCGTTCCATACGAGGTTCAGGAGCACCTGACGGAGCCGCGCCCCGTCGAGGAGCACCGGCCGCGGCACGCTCGGGCTGACATAGGTGCCGAGGTCGAGCCCCTTGGCGCTGGCGCGCGCGCCGAGCAGCTCGACGATCTCCTCGGACAGCGTCTCGAGGTCGACCGGCCCGGGATGGAGGTCGAACCGCCCGGCTTCGAGCTTGGCGAGATCGAGGAGCTCTTCGACGAGGCCGAGCAGCAGCTCGCCCGAGGAGCGGATCGCCCCCACGAAGTTTTCCTGCTCCTTGGTGAGCGCGGTTTCCATGAGCAGACCGGTGAGGCCGAGCATGCCGCTGAGCGGCGTCTTGATCTCGTGGCTGACGGTGGCGAGGAGCCGCGATTTCGCGGTGTTGGCGGCGTCGGCGCGCGCACGCTCGGCGATCAGCGCCGCGAGATGCGGGTCGGTCGCGGAAGGGCTGTCGGTCTCGGCCATTCAGGAATCCGGCTGGGCCGGGAATCGGCCGGCGCGGGGACCCTGACAGATCAGCGTTGCCAAACCCTTGCCGACGCAAGGGAGCCGTCGCCGCGCTGAGGTAGCACCGACGCGCGGCGCGACCCCCGTCCATCGCGGCCCACCTGGCTCGGGAACTACCGCCGGTACAGCGCGACGCCACACAACTACCTAGAGCTGAAGACTCGACCTTGGCCGTGTGATGCCGCAGGATGCAGGGACAACCATTGGGGGGGTTGAACAATGAGAAGAATGGCCGTCATGGCGGCAGCGTCCGCCATCGCTCTCTCCGGCTGCGCGCAACAAGCAAGCGAAGTCGCGGCGAGCTATGTGTCGCCGCTTCAATACCAGAGCTACAGCTGCAACCAGATCGCCCAGGAGGCGACGCGGGTCAGTGCCCGCGTCTCGCAGCTCACCGGTGTGCAGGACCAGCGCGCGTCCGGTGACGCTGCCGCGATGGTGGTGAGTGCCATCATCTTCTGGCCGGCCCTGTTCTTCATCCGCGGCGACGACGAGAACGCGGCCGAGTTGGCCCGGCTCAAGGGCGAGTTCGAGGCGCTGCAGCAGGCCGCGATCCAGAAGAACTGCAACATTCGCTTCGGCGAAGCGCCGCCGGCCTAAGTCTGAGTCAATATCGCGCGCTGCCGTGACGGAGCCCCTGGGGTCTCCGTCACGCTGCTACGGCGCGCGCACCCTCGCCAGCTCCTCCGCCGCCCGCGCGTCGCAGGCTTTGAGCGCGTCTTCCCGCGCGCTTTCGGCGCGCATGCATTCTTCCTTCGCCAGGGGATCGCCAACCTCCTGACACACTGCGCCGGTCGGCCTCCCGAAGAAGAACGTCTGGTCGACAGTGATGCGGACGCGCCGCCAAAACCGCTCCGGCGCGACCAGAAGATAGGGCCGCATGGCGACCTGCGGAGAGCAGGAGGCCGGATCGACGAGTTCTCCGATCGTCACTCTTCCCGGCCGGACGCCCGCGAGGAAGACGATGGCGGCGACGAGCAGGAGGCCCGCAACAAGGGCGGTCGTCCGTTCGCGACGGTCGCCGACAAGAGCGATGACGGTCCAGGCCGCGAACGCTCCGAGCACCGTCAGCGGGACCCAGTAGGCGAGGATCGCAAGGGCAGTCTCGCCCGCGAACGGAAAGCCGGCATCGATGTCGAGCACGATAAGCACCGCGCCGATGAGCCCAGCCACGAGCCCACCGCCGAACGCAGCGATCCAGCGCCTCATGCGAACTCCAAGCCCTCGGCGCTCCGCCGCTATGCCGCGGCCGCGACCAGCCGATCCCCGGCCGCACGATAGCTGAGCGCCTCGGCGAGGTGAATACGGCCCACGCCCTCCGACCCGTCGAGATCGGCGAGCGTGCGCGCCACCTTGAGCACGCGGTGATAGCCGCGCGCCGAGAGCCGCATCGCCTCCGCCGCCTCGCGGAGGAGCGTCGCGGCTGGCCCCGTCGGTGCCGCCACCGCCTCGATCACCGCCGCCGAGCAGCTGGCGTTGGTGGTGCCGGCGGGAAGGTCGAGCGCGCCATACCGCTCCGCCTGCACGCCTCGCGCCCGCGCGACGCGTGCCGCGACCGCCGCGCTCCTCTCGCCGGCGCCGGGCTGGATGAGGTCGCTCGCGCTCACCGACGGCAGCTCGACGCGGAGGTCGATGCGGTCGAGGAGCGGGCCGGAGAGGCGCGCCTGGTAGTCGCCGGCGCAGCGCGGCCCGCGCTTGCACGAATGCCCCGGTTCGCCGGCCATGCCGCAGCGGCACGGGTTCATCGCCGCCACCAGCTGGATGCGCGAGGGGAAGCTCACCCGGTAGTTGGCGCGCGCGATGAAGCACTCGCCGGTCTCGAGCGGCTGGCGCAGCGAGTCGAGCACCTGCGGCACGAACTCGGGCAGCTCGTCGAGGAAGAGGACGCCGTGATGGGCGAGAGAGATCTCGCCCGGCGTGGCGCGAAGGCCGCCGCCGACCAGCGCCGCCATCGAGGCGGAGTGATGCGGCGCCCGGAACGGCCGCCGGTTGGTGAGCTTGCCGCCCGCGATCTGCCCCGCGACCGAGGCGATCATCGACACCTCGAGCAGCTCTTTCGGCGACAGCGGCGGCAGGATCGACGGCAAGCGGCTGGCAAGCATCGACTTGCCCGAGCCGGGCGGCCCGACCATCAAGAGGTTATGCCCGCCGGCCGCCGAGACCTCGAGGGCGCGCTTGCCGACCTCCTGGCCCTTCACGTCCACGAGGTCGGGCAGGGCGTCCGTCCCGGTCGCCATCGCCGGCTGGGGCCGCGACAGGATCTGCGTGCCCTTGAAGTGATTGGCGAGCTGGATGAGGCTGCGCGGCGCGAGAATCGCAAGGTCCGGCCCTGCCCACGCCGCCTCCGGCCCGCTCTCCGCCGGACAGATCAGCCCGCGCCCCATCGCGTTGGCGGCGATCGCCGCCGGCAGGATGCCGGCCACGGGCGCGATCGTCCCGTCGAGCGAGAGTTCACCGAGGACCACATATTCGCCGAGCTGTTCGGCCGGCA
>CAYOET010000008.1:0-8458 GCA_964402985.1 uncultured Bauldia sp.
GGAGAAGCCGCTGGCGGCGGCGGCGGGATTGGGCTGGCAAGGCAAGCACACCAATCTGGTTTCGCGCACGCATGGCTCTTGGCTGTTTCTCGGCGTGATCCTGAGCGCAGCTTTGCTCGCACAAGACGAAGCTGAGCCGGATCATTGCGGCGCCTGCCGCGCTTGTCTCGACATCTGCCCCACGTCTGCATTCCCCGCGCCCTATCAGCTCGATGCGCGGCGCTGTATTTCCTATCTCACGATCGAACACAAAGGCCCGATCCCGCGCGAACTGCGCGCCCTCATGGGCAACCGCATCTACGGCTGCGACGACTGCCTGGCCGTCTGCCCCTGGAACAAATTCGCGGCCAGCGCGCGCGAAGCCGCCTTCTTCCCCCGCGTGGAACTAAAGGCCCCGCTGCTTGCCCACCTCGCAGCCCTCGACGACAAGACCTTCCGCGAAGTCTTCAAAGCCTCACCCATCAAGCGCATCGGCCGCGACCGTTTTGTCCGCAACGTCCTCATCGCCATCGGCAATTCGAACGACGCCTCGCTGGCCCCCGAGGCCGAACGCCTCCGCGCCGACCCCGACCCCGTCATCGCCGAAGCCGCCGATTGGGCGCTGAACGAACTCGCCTCCGCGCGAAGCGCCACGAGCAGGCAGGCTTGAGTCCGATCCGCCGCGCCTCGCTCCCACCGCCCCCTTGTGGGGCGGTCGAAAACGGCGCTTCAGCCGGTTTCGGGTGGGGCCTTTCATCGCGCGTTGGCGTGAGAGTCGTCGAGCCTCGCTTGCCGCGAGGCCCCCTCCCTGCCTCCCCCACAAGGGGGGAGGGGATTTGAGCCCGACTCCCCACACCACGTCAGACTCCAGGCCGCGGCTTCTCATCTTCGGCCTCGGCTATTCCGCCTCGGCGATCGCCCGCGAGCTCGGCGACGGCGGCGCGTCGATCGTCGGGACGGTGCGCTCCCCACCGCCCCCCACGTCCCCCGCCGGTATTATTTCCTTCGACGGCACCGCCCCCAGTTCAGACGTGCGCGCCGCCCTCCGCGAGGCGACCCAAATCCTCGCCTCGATCCCACCCGGCGAGACCGGCGACCCCGTCCTCACGCACCACGAATCCGATCTCTTCGCGGCGCCGCGCCTTCGCTGGATCGGCTACCTCTCGACGGTCGGCGTCTACGGCGACCATGGTGGCGCCTGGGTCGACGAGACCACGCCCTGCCGCCCCGGCCAGATCCGCTCGCAGCATCGTCTCGTCGCCGAGGAGGATTGGCGATCGCTGGCCGAGCGCCGCAACGTGCCGCTTGCGGTCTTTCGTCTCGCCGGCATCTACGGCCCGGGCCGGAACGCCCTCGCCAGCCTCGCCGAGGGCGAGGCCCGGCGCATCGTCAAGCCCGGCCAGGTCTTCAACCGCATCCACGTCGACGACATCGCAACAACGGTCGCGGCCGCGATCCGCCGGGATGCCCGCGGCATCTTCAATGTCGCCGACGACGAGCCGGCGCCGCCGCAGGACGTGGTGGCCTTCGCGGCCGGCCTGATGGGTGTTGCCCCGCCGCCCGAAATCCCCTTCGCGGAAGCGACTCTTTCGCCGATGGGCCGCACCTTCTACGCCGAGAACAAGCGCGTCTCGAACGCCCGCCTCAAGCGCGCCCTGGGCGTCGAGCTGCGCTATCCGACCTACAGGGAGGGTCTCCGCACGCTTTGGGAAACGGACACCTGGCGCTGAGCGCCCGTGCCCTCCGCGGACGACGCGTTCCGCGACCCCGCTCATTGTCATCGCCGGGCTTGTTCCCGGCGATCCAGGGTTCCGCGAGTCTCAAAGGTCACGTTCGAATGCGGCGACGCTGGCGCGGCGCGGCTCTGTCATTGCCGGAACAAGTCCGGCAATGACAAAGAGGTGTGGAGAGGTAGGGAGGGGGTACGCACCCCCTTGTCCACAGCGCTCCCCCGTCCAATTCCTGCCGCCATTGGCCGCCGTCCTCGCATATGGACAGCCGGAGCGGACCCGCGTAAGGAACCGCGACGCCCGGAGCCGGGGCCCCAAAGGATTCCACGCGCCTTATGACCACCACCTTCGACACCATTGCCGAGGTCATCGCCGAAACGTCGGAGATCCCGCGCGAGAAGATCACGCCCGAGGCTCACGCTATCGACGACCTCGGCATCGACAGCCTGGATTTCCTCGATATCGTCTTCGAACTCGACAAGAAGTTCGGCATCAAGATCCCGCTCGCCGACTGGACCAAGGAGGTCAACGAGGGCCGCGCCGCCGTGGACGACTATTTCGTCCTCAAGAACCTGTCGGCGCGGGTCGAAGCCCTGATCGCCGCGAAGTCGGCCTAGCCCGCCATGCGGCTTGAGATGTTTCGCATGGTCGACCGGCTCGAGGTCATCGCGCCGGGCTTCGACGATGTGCGTTTCTCGGCCCAGGTGCCGGCCGCCAGCGTCGTCTTCGAGGGCCATTTCCCTGGCTTCCCGATCATGCCGGGCGTCCTCCTCCTCGAAGCGATGGCGCAGGCCTCGGGCTATATGCTCGCCGCGCGCACCAAGGGCGAGTACATGCCCTTCTTCGCCGGCGTGCGGCGCGGCAAATTCCGGAATTTCGTCCTCCCCGGCACGCTGATGAGCGTGACCGCCAAGATCGTCCACGAGGGCTCCGGTTTCTCGGTCACCTCGGCGGCGATCGAGATCGACGGCAAGCGCACCTCCGAATGCGAGCTCACCCTCAAGCTCGTTCCTTTCCCGACCGAAATCCTGCGCGACGCGTTCCTCACCGAGGCCAAGCGGATCGGCGTCCCCCTCTAGTGCGGTAGACGACATGGCTGAAACCGAGGTCTGGATCACCGGGGTCGGCCTCCTGTCCTGCCTCGGCGAGGGCGAAGAGGCCCATGTCCGCGCGCTTTCGCAAAGCCCGCCGCCGCTCAACGTCGAGCGCGAAAAGTTCGCGCCCTACGTCGTTCACCCGGTCGCGCCCTACAATCTCGACGCCCTCGTGCCTCGTCGCGACCAGCGCCAGATGCAGCCCTGGCAGCATATCGGCACCTACGCCGCGGGCCTGGCGCTGGCCGACGCCGGCATCGCCGGCAAGCCCGAATTCCTCTCGCGCACCGACCTCCTCGTTGCCTGCGGCGGCAACGATCGCGACGTCCCCGTCGACTCGGCGATCCTCGAAGGCCTCACCACCACCAACGATCCCGACCGGTTCCTGAACTCGCGCCTCCTCTCGGACCTCCGTCCGACCCTCTTCCTCGGCCAGCTGCCCAATCTCCTCGCCGGCAACATCTCCATCGTTCATAAGGTCACCGGCTCGACCCGCACCTTCCTCGGCGAGGAGGGCGCCGGCCTCGGCGCCGTCGGCGTCGCCGCGTGGCGCATCGCGGCCGGGCAGGGCGACCTCTTCCTGGTCGGCGGCGCTTTGGGCGCGGAGCGGAAGGACCTCCTCCTCACCACCGAACTCGGCGGCTTCCTGTGGAAGGGCGAGCCCGGCTCGGTCTGGGATCGTCCGCGAATGGGCGGCGGTATCGTATTGGGCTCGCTCGGCGCCTTCCTGGTGCTCGAATCCCGCGCCCACGCCGAGGCGCGCGGCGCCAAACCCTATGCCCGCATTCTGAAAGTCATCGCCGACCGCAGCTCGCGGCACCCCGGCGCCGCCCGCGCGGCCGCCGACCGCCAGATCGCGGCGATCGAACCGCACCTTACCGGCGCCAATGTCGGCGTCCTCTCCAGCGCCACCGGCGTCGACCTGCCGACCAGCGAGGAGCACGGCCTCTTCGCCGACCTTGCCGCCAGGGGCAAGATCGGCCCGGTACGTGGCGTGGCGACCGTGCTCGGCAGCGGCCTCGAGGCCGACTTCCCCGCCCTCATCGGGCTCTCCGCCATCGCGCTGCGCCGCGGGGAGTTCTATGCTCCCTTCGCGACCGGCGGGTTCGAGAAACCAGCCACCATCGCCCCGGAGCGGATCGTCGCCAGCTCGTGGGGCCATTGGCGGGGCGAGGGCATCGGCCTCGTCGAGCGCATCAACTGAGGAGCCGCGAAATGGCCACCAGGGATCATCACGGCCGGCACGTCATCGCGGTGACTGGGATCGGCTGCGTCACCTCGCTCGGGCGCGGCGTCGAGGACAATTGGCGTGAACTCGTCGCCGGACGCTCCGGCGTCCGCCGCATAACGCGCTTCCCGACCGACGGCATGAGCACGACGATCGCCGCGCTGATCGATCTCAATCTCGATCTCGACCTCGGCACCCAGCCGTCGGCCGCGCGCACTCTGACCGAGCGCCTCGCTCACGTCGCCGCCCGCGAAGCGGTCGAGAACTCCGGGCTCGGCCGCGTCGGCGATTTCCCCGGGCCGCTGTTCATGGCCGTGCCGCCGGTCGAGTACAATTGGGACGAGCGGCGCGTGATCTTCAAGCACTCGCCGCCCGGTCCCGGCGGCGTCTACGATCGAATGATCGCCGGCGCCCGCCACAACCAATCCGGCGTCGGTTACTTCCCCTTCGGCCGCATCGCCGACACGGTCGCCGATTCCTTCGGCACCAAGGGCCTGCCGATCGCCGTGCAAACCGCCTGCGCCTCCGGCGCGACCGCCATCCAGATCGCGTTCGAGACCCTTCGCCGCGGCGACGCCGAGGCGGCGCTGGTCGTCGGCACCGAAGGCTTCCTGCACGAGGAGGCGGTGATCCGTTTCACCCTCCTCTCCGCTCTCTCCACCGCCAACGAATTCCCCGAGAAGGCGGCCAAGCCCTTCTCCGGCAACCGCGACGGTTTCGTCATGGGCGAGGGCGCCGCCGCGCTCGTCCTCGAGGACTACGATGCCGCCCGGGCCCGCGGCGCCGAGATCCTCGGCATCGTCCGCGGCTGCGGCGAGAAGGCGGACGATTTCCACCGCACCCGCTCCAAGCCCGACGCCTCGGCGATCATCGGCGCGATCAAGCGCGCGGTCGACGACGCCGGTCTCGCGCTCGATGCCGTCGACTACGTCAACGCCCACGGCACCGGCACCGAAGAGAACGACAAGATGGAGGCCTTCGCCCTCACCGCGGTGTTCGGCGAGCACATGAAGTCGATCCCGGTCAGCTCCAACAAGTCGATCGTCGGCCACACGCTGACCGCCGCCGGCGCGCTCGAGGCGGTGTTCTCGATCCTCACCATCCGCAATGGCGTCCTGCCGCCGACCATCAACTACGAAGTCCCCGACCCCGACATCCAGCTCGACGTCGTCCCCAACGTCGCGCGCGCCGCCCGGGCGGACATCGTGCTCTCCAACTCCTTCGGCTTCGGCGGCCAGAACGTTTCGCTCATCTTCGCCGCCGAACCCGCCTAGCCGGCCGCCCCTGTCCGCCTCCTCTTCCTAACCTCCCCCTCGAGGGGGAGGTTGGAAGTTTTGGCCCGCGCGGGGGCAATTCGCCTCGTTCCGACACTAGACAGCGCGCCCCGCTCCGGCTTTATCCACCCGATGCTCGCACTCACTCTTACCGGCTCGCGCGAACTCGTCCTCGCCGACCGGCCCAACCCGCCCGCGCCCGGACCCGGCGAGGTCCAGCTCAAGATCGGCGCCGTAGCCCTCAACCACATCGACGTCTGGTCGTGGCGCGGCATGGCCTTCGCCAAGCGCCAGCTGCCGATGGTGATCGGCGCGGAAGGCGCCGGCACCGTCACCGCCCTCGGCGAAGGCGTCAGCGAGATCGCCATCGGCGATATCGCCGCCGTCTACGGCGCGCAGACCTGCGGCCATTGCCCGGCCTGCCGCGCCGGCCGCGAGAATCTCTGCGAGAACCCGGGCGGGGTGCGCGGTTTCCACATCGACGGCCTCCTCCAGGAATACGTCAACCTGCCCGCCCGCCAGGCGATCCGCGCCCCTGCCGGCGTCTCGGTCAAGGCCGCCGCGTGCGCCCCGGTCACCTACGGCACCGTCGAGCACATGCTCTTCGACAACGCCAAGCTCGAGCCCGGCCAGACGATCCTCGTCCACGCCGGCGGCAGCGGCATCGGCACCGCCGCGATCCAGCTCGCCAAGGCGATCGGCTGCACGGTCATCACCACCGTCGGCAGCGACGACAAGGCCGAGAAGGCCAAGGCCCTCGGCGCCGACCACGTCATCAACTACCGCGACAACCGCTTCGAGGGGGTCGTCCGCAAGCTCACCAAGAAGCGCGGTGTCGACGTGGTCTTCGAGCATGTCGGCCCCGACACGTTCGCCGGCAGCCTCTTTTCGCTCAAGAAGGGCGGCACCCTGGTCACCTGCGGCTCGACCACCGGCGTGTCGACCGAAATCAACCTCTACCAGCTCTTTCAGCAGCAGCTGCGCATCATCGGCAGTTTCGGCTGCTCGCGCCGCAATGTCAGCGACTCGCTTGTGAAGATGGGCAAGGATATTGCACGGCCGGTGATCGACACCGAAATCAAGGCGGCGGACATCGACCCCGCGCTGGAAAGAATGGAATCGCGCAACGTCTTCGGGAAGATCGTCGTTACCCTCTGATGGGCGGCGGATGACAGCGGACGTCGAGGATATCGTCACGACCGGCCCGTCATCGGCGGGAGCGCCGCCGGCTGACTCGGCTGCCAAGAAAAGTCTCCTCAAGCGCTCTCTCGACGCCGTCTTCTCCGTCGCTGCCCGCTCGCTCTTCGCGCTCTTCCGCGCGCTCGGCCCGCAACGCTCTATCCGCCTCGGGTCGTGGATCGGGCGCCATATCGGTCCCCTCACGCCGGAGCACCGCACCGCCAAGCGGAACCTCGCCGCGACCTTCCCCGACATGGGCGAAGCCGAGCGGAAGCGGATCCTCGTCGCCATGTGGGACAATCTCGGCCGGACCCTGCCCGAGTCCGTGCACCTCGACTGGATCCTGACGCCGGACCCGGAAACCGGCCTCAACCGCGTCACCGATTCCGGCCTCCACTATTCGGCCGAGCTTGCCGAGAAAAAGCAGTCCGGCATCTTCTTCTCGGCCCACCTCGGCAATTGGGAGCTCACCGGGAGAGCGGCGGCGGCCGTCGGCCAGCGCTCATCGATCCTCTACCGCGCCCCGAGCAACGCCACCGTCGCCGCCAGCATCGAGCCTATTCGCGGCGAGAACCTCCGCACCTATGTCGACGCCGCCAAGCGCGGCGCGCTGTGGGGTCTCGCCGGCGCTTTCGAGCGCGGCGAGCTGATCGGCATAATGATGGACCAGCGCGCCAAGTTCGGGATCGAGGTGCCGTTCTTCGGCCGCCCCGCGCTGAGCAACCCGCTCGCCGCCCGCCTCGTCCGCACCTTCGGCTGCCCGATCCACGGCGTGCGCGTCATCCGCAAGCCCGACAGCCGCTTCCACGTCGAGATCACGCCACCCATCGACCTGCCGCGCGACCGCCGCGGCCGCATCGACGTCCGCGCCGCCACGCAGACGATCAACGACATCATCGAGGGCTGGGTGCGCGAGTATCCCGAGCAATGGCTCTGGATCCACGACCGCTGGCGCATCCCCCCGCCCGCGCCGGACGCGGCGGCGAAGCCGGGCTAGCTCAGCCTTCCGCCGCTCGCGCAGACCTGGGGTTAGGGCTAGCGGCGTCGTCCTAGACGACCGGCGGAATCCCGCCGAACAGCGCCGCGCCGGTGACCATATACCGCGACAGCATCATGACCCTCTCCTCGGGCGAGTGAACCCTTAATGAGCGTACAACCCCGGCTCGGCGCCTGCCAGCACCCGGCCGCGTCTTCCCGACGTTGCCGTTAACGCCTTGCGTTAGCTGCGTTTCCCCGAACGCCCTTGTCGCCGGGCGTCGCTCCTCTTATGCGTTGGCCTCGCCGCCCGTTTGGAGTTTTCGCGAAAATGGCCCGCCGCAACCTGCCATCCAATAGCCTCGAAGCCTATTGGATGCCGTTCACGGCCAACCGCCAGTTCAAGGCTGATCCGCGCCTCCTCGTCGCCGCCGCGGGCATGCACTACACCAGCCACGACGGCCGCCGCATTCTTGATGGCACCGCCGGCCTGTGGTGCGTCAACGCCGGCCACTCCCGTCCCAGCATCGTCAAGGCGCTCGCCGACCAGGCCCGCGAGCTCGACTACGCGCCCGCCTTCCAGATGGGCCACCCCAAGATCTTCGAGCTCGCCAACCGGCTCGTGAACTACGTGCCCGAAGGGCTCGACCACGTCTTCTTCACCAACTCCGGGTCCGAGTCCGTCGACACGGCCCTCAAGATCGCGCTCGCCTATCACCGCGTCCGCGGCGATGCCTCGCGCACCCGCCTCATCGGCCGCGAGCGCGCCTATCACGGCGTCAATTTCGGCGGCCTTTCGGTGAGCGGCATCGCCGCGAGCCGCAAGCAATACACCCCGCTCCTGCCCGGCGTGGACCACATCCGCCACACCCACGACCCGGCCAGGAACGCCTTCACCCGCGGCCAGCCCGCGCACGGCGCCGAGCTCGCCGACGATCTCGAGCGCCTCGTCGCCCTCCACGACGCCTCGACCATCGCCGCCCTCATCGTCGAGCCGAT
>CAYOET010000009.1:0-6334 GCA_964402985.1 uncultured Bauldia sp.
CGATCCGAAGCCCTGCGCCACCACGTCCGACTGCACGTCGCCGTCATAGTTCTTGCAGGCCCAGAGATAGCCGCCCGACCACTTCATCGCGGCGGCGACCATGTCGTCGATCAGACGGTGCTCGTAGGTCAGGCCCTTCTCCTGGAATTTCGCCTTGAAGTCAGCGTCGAAGATCTGCTGGAACAGCTCCATGAAGCGGCCGTCATACTGTTTCAGGATGGTGTTCTTGGTCGACAGATAGACTGGATAGTTGCGGGCGAGGCCGTAGTTGAGCGAGGCGCGCGCGAAATCGCGGATCGACTCGTCGAGATTGAACATCGCCATGGCGACGCCCCCGCCGTTGAACTCGTGGACGACGTGCTCGATGATTTTTCCGTCCACGCCCTCGAACTTGATCGTGAGCTTGCCCTTGCCCGGCACGACGAAGTCGGTCGCCCGATATTGGTCGCCATAGGCGTGCCGGCCGATGATGATCGGCTGGGTCCAGCCCGGCACCAGGCGCGGCACGTTCCGGCACACGATCGGCTCGCGGAAGATCACCCCGCCGAGGATGTTGCGGATCGTCCCGTTGGGCGACTTCCACATCTTCTTGAGGCTGAATTCCTTGAGGCGCGCCTCGTCGGGCGTGATCGTCGCGCATTTGACGCCGACGCCATGCGTGCGGATCGCCTCGGCCGCCTCGATCGTGACCCGGTCGTCGGTGGCGTCGCGGTTCTCGATCGAAAGATCGAACTCGATGAGGTCGAGATCGAGATAGGGCCGGATCAGCTTCTCCTTGATCAAGGTCCAGATGATGCGGGTCATCTCGTCGCCGTCGAGATCGACGACGGGATTGGTCACTTTGATCTTCTGCACGGCGGTTTCCGGGGGACAGAGAAGGCGGGCGGCCGTCTCTAGCATGGGCTCGGGACGGCGCGAAACCCATGCATCCGGCGTGCCGCCATGCGTTCGCGGCGGCCTAGCTCCGCCTCGGGTCGAAGCGGATTTCCGAAAGGTCGGCGAGGGCGCGCTGTCGAACCCGGTCGAGAAGTTCGCGGCGAGGAGAACCGCTGGGACCGTGACGCTCCCGGCTGCGCGCTACTGGCTTGCCTTCCGTTCCCGCCGGACGCATGGGATGTTCGGCTGGTGATTTGCGCCGGCCGATCGCCGCCCGGCAGCGGCGTCGGGTTTTGGCGAAGGACAGCGAACCATTACCGCGATAAGTCCAGACGTGCAGCCATCCCTCCTCGACCGCGGCCCGGCCATAATCCTGATCGAGCCTCAGCTTGGCGAGAATATCGGCGCCGCGGCACGAGCGATGGCTAATTTCGGTCTCGGCGATCTTCGTATCGTCAAGCCGCGCGACGGCTGGCCGAACGATCGCGCGCGGGTCGCCGCGAGCCGCGCCGACCACGTCCTCGACGCGGCACGCGTCTTCGCGACCCCGGACGAGGCGGTGGCCGACCTCCGCACCGTCCTCGCCACGACGGCGCGGTCGCGCGAGCTCGCCAAGCCGGTGCTCGGCCCCGAGCCGGCGATGGCGCATCTCCGCGGCGCGATGGACAAGGGCGTCCCCGCCGGCATCCTCTTCGGCCGCGAGCGGATCGGGCTCACCAACGAGGAACTCGGCCTCGCCGACGCGATCCTTACGCTCCCGGTCGACCCGACCTTCGCTTCTCTCAACGTCGCGCAGGCTGTGCTCCTCGTCTCCTACGAGTGGCGCGTGTCGGGCGACAAGCGCCTGCCGTTCGACGCCCCCGAGGCCGAGCCAGCTTCCAAGCGCGAACTCCTCGGCCTCTTCGAGCATCTGGAGGGAGCGCTCGAACAAGCCGGCTTCTTCCGCCCGCCGGAGAAGAAGCCGCACATGGTCGCGGCGCTCCGCACGCTCTTTCAGCGCGCGGGTCTCACCGAGCAGGAGGTGCGCACGCTTCGCGGCGTGGTGGCAGCGCTCGAGGCCCGGCCGACACGTCCGCGCCGAGCCCCCGACGGTTCGCTCACCACCGGCCGGGGCGAAGCGGAGTGAGCGGTCCGATCCTCGTTTTCGATTCGGGCATCGGGGGGCTCTCGGTGCTGCGGCCGATCCACGACGCTCTTCCCGGCGTCAGGATCGTCTACGTCGCCGACGACGCCGCCTTCCCGTATGGCGATTGGGAGGACGAGCCGCTCGGCGCGCATATCGTGAAGCTGATGGGCCGGCTGATCGCGGCCTTCGACCCGGCGCTCGTCGTGGTGGCCTGCAACACCGCCTCGACCCTCGTCCTGCCGCCGCTGCGCGAGTGCTACAAGGTGCCCTTCGTCGGGACGGTGCCCGCGATCAAGCCGGCGGCCGAGTCGACCTGGTCGGGCCTCGTCAGCGTGCTGGCGACGCCGGGGACGATGCGGCGCGACTACACTCGCGAACTGATCCGCCGTTTCGCCAGCAAATGCCATCTCCGGCTGGTCGGATCGACCAACCTCGCCAGAATCGCAGAGGCCTATGTCCGCGGCGAACCGACTTCCGACGAAATCATCCGTGCCGAGATCGCGCCGGCCTTCGTCGAGATGGACGGCGAGCAGACCGATACGGTGGTTCTGGCCTGCACGCACTACCCGTTCCTCCTCGAGCGATTCGAGGCCCTCGCGCCGTGGCCGGTGGTGTGGATCGATCCCGCGCCGGCGATCGCGCGGCGCGTGGTTGCGGTTCTCGGCGAGAACGGCCTCGAGCCCGAAAAGGGCGGCGGCGAGGCGTTTCTCACGTCCGGCAAGCCATGGGTCCCGGCGCTCGTGCCGCTGCTCAACGAACGGGGCCTGGTTGCGGGCCTTTTTGCTCGCTCGGAAATTGACATTCACGCGCCGCGCGGGGTATGACGCGCCACCCCGTGGGTCCGGCAGCGGAACCCGCGAACTCTTTTGTTCGTCGCGTGGGGCGGCGCTTCCTCAAATTTCCGGCCGATCGGCGCGATTTTGAAGGGCGTTCGCGTACACGCACATCAGGCTGATCAATGACGAAACGCGCTCAAGCGAAATACAAGATCGATCGCCGCCTCGGCCAGAACCTCTGGGGCCGGCCGAAGAGCCCGATCAACAAGCGGGAATACGGTCCGGGCCAGCACGGCCAGCGCCGCAAGGGCAAGGTCTCGGACTACGGCCTGCAGCTCCGCGCCAAGCAGCGCCTCAAGGGCTACTACGCCAACATTTCCGAGCGCCAGTTCCAGAAGATCTACACCGAGGCCTCGCGCCGCCGCGGTGACACGTCGGCGTACCTGATCGGCCTCCTCGAGAGCCGCCTCGACGCCATCGTCTACCGCGCCAAGTTCGTCCCGACCCCGTTCGCCGCCCGCCAGATGGTCAGCCATGGCCACGTCAAGGTGAACGGCAAGCGCGTGACCGTCGCGAGCTTCCGCTGCAAGCCGGGCGACATCGTCGAGCTCGCCGACAAGTCCAAGCAGCTCGCCGTCGTCCTCGAGGCCGTCCAGCTCGCCGAGCGTGACGTGCCCGACTACGTCGAAGTCGATCACGGCAAGATGCGCGCGACGTTCACCCGTCTCCCGGTCCTCGCCGACGTGCCGTACCCGGTGCAGATGGAGCCGAACCTCGTGGTCGAGTTCTACTCGCGCTAGACCATCCCGAGTTCCAGAATCACGAAGGGCCGCTTTCGCGGCCCTTTTGTTTTTGACACCTCTTGCGATTGCGCAAGTCGTCTATCGCAGCCGTTGAAGGTCACCCCCACCCCAAACCGCTGCGCGGTTTGGACCTCCCCTCAAGGGGCAGGCAGGTTCAGCGGAGGTGAGGCTCGATCGGGCGTCACGGCAGCTGCGTCCTGCGGTCTAGCCTGAACCTCCCCCTTGAGGGGAGGTCGAAACCGGCGTTTCAGCCGGTTTCGGGTGGGGGTGACTTCAGCCGTTCAGCGAGCAGTCGGACAATCGCGTCGCACACCCCGTCCACGTTCTCTTTGACGTCGAGATTGCCGGCGCGGAACACATCGTAGCCTCGGTTGGAAAGCCACGTGTCCCGGAGAGCGTCTGCTTTTAGACCTTCCTCAGTGAGGTGTTGGCCTCCATCCACCTCGACGACGAGTCTGGCGGACGCGCAGAGGAAGTCGACGATGTATGGACCAATGGGAGCTTGGCGGCGGAACGGGGCTTCGAGCTGCTTCAGGCGAAACCAGAGCCGAGCCTCGCCATCCGTCATCTTGCGGCGCATCGCCCGAGCAGCACCTTGTCGGCTGCGCTTGACGAAGCGGTGAGGCATGCGATCACCCCCACCCCAAACCGCTACGCGGTTTGGACCTCCCCTCAAGGGGGAGGTTCAGATCATGGGTTCTCGAAAACCCGGCTTAGGCTACCGTCTCGACGGTGATGCCCTTGCCTTGGAGGAGAGTCTTCAGCTCGCCGGACTGGAACATCTCGCGGACGATGTCGCAGCCGCCCACGAACTCGCCCTTGACGTAGAGCTGCGGGATGGTCGGCCAGTTCGAGTAGTCCTTGATGCCCTGGCGGACGTCCCAGTTCTCAAGGACGTTGACGCCTTTGTACTCGATGCCGAGATGGTCGAGTATCTGCACGACCTGACCCGAGAAGCCGCATTGCGGGAAGCTCGGCGTGCCCTTCATGAAGAGGAGCACGTCGTTTGTCTTCACCTGGTCGTCGATCCAGTTCTTGATGTCGGTCATTGCGCGCGATCCCTCGCAGATTTCGTCGCTTTCCGCGCGGGAAAGCCTACTGCTCCGGAATATAAGCCGAATCGCGACCCGATGAAGCCCGAAAAATCACCGATCCGGGATCAGGAAACGCGGGCCTGCCAGCGCCTCAGGGCAACCACCGCCCAGATCGCCTCGACCACGCCGAAGGGCCACGCGCCCTGCAGGAAGCCGTAAGCCGAGCCGAGCGCGCAGGCTCCCGCGAAGCCGAGCACGAACCATGGGCTGCGGGCCTCGAGCGCGTAGGTGATCAGCATCAGCGTGACGGCGAGGACGCCGAAGAGGGTGAGGGCGTCCATCGAAAGAAGCGACTCAGGCGTCGGGGACGCCGGTCTGCAGGGCGAGGGCGTGGAGCACGCCGCCCATGCGGCCCTGGAGGGCGCTGTAGACCATCTGGTGCTGCTGCACCCGGCTCTTGCCGCGGAACGATTCGGCGACGACCTCGGCGGCGTAATGGTCGCCGTCGCCGGCGAGATCGCGGATCACCACAATGGCGTCCGGGATCGCCGATTTGATCAGGCTTTCGATATCGCGCGCGTCCATGGGCATGGCCGTTCTCCCCGCCACGAGACTCGCGGCTAAGCCGCACCCGCCATGTAGGCCGGGAACCAATATTCGTGGGCGGAACGCAGCTTTGCAACCGAAATGCCAAGCTTGCCCTCGACCACGAGGTCGGCGCCGCCGACCGTGCCAATCTGGGTGAGCGGGACGCCGGCTTTGGCGGCGGACGCCTTCAGCGCAGGGATCGATGCGGCAGAAGCGGTGACGAGGTAGCGGGCCTGGTCCTCGGCGAAGAGCCAGGCATGGGTCTCCGCCTCGCTCGTCGGCACCTTGACCGACGCGCCATGCCCGCCGGCCATCGCCATCTCGGCGAGGGCGATGAGAAGTCCGCCGTCGGAGAGGTCATGCACGGCGGTCACCTCGCGCCCGCGGATCGCGGCGCGGACGAAATCGCCGTTCCGCTTCTCGGCCGCGAGATCGACCGGGGGTGGGGCGCCTTCCTCGCGGCCGAGGATCTCGCGGAGGTAGAGCGTCTGGCCGAGCGCCGCATGGCCCGAGCCGACGAGGAGGATGATGTCGCCCTCGGTCTTGAAGCCGACGGTCGCCATCACAGTATAGTCGGGCATGAGGCCGACGCCGCCGATCGCGGGGGTCGGCGGGATGCCGGCGCCGTTGGTCTCGTTGTAGAGGGAGACGTTGCCCGAGACGACGGGGTAGGCCAGCGCCCGGCAGGCTTCGCCGATGCCGCGGATGGCGTCGACGAACTCGCCCATGATCTCCGGTTTCTCGGGGTTGCCGAAGTTGAGATTGTCGGTGATCGCGATCGGCTCGGCGCCGACGGCGGTGAGGTTGCGCCAGCTCTCTGCCACCGCCTGCTTGCCGCCCTCGAACGGATCGGCCGCGCAATAGCGCGGCGTCACGTCGAGCGTGAACGCGAGGGCCTTGCCGCCTTCGCCGATGCGCACCACCGCGGCGTCGCCGCCCGGGCGCTGCATCGTGTCGCCGCCGACGAGGTGATCGTACTGCTCCCACACCCAGCGCCGCGAGGCGAGATCGGGCGAGCCGAGGAGTCTGAGGAGCGCCGCGCCGTAGTCGGGCGGCGGCGGCACGTCGGCGAGCGTCAACGGCTTGGGCGGCTTGCGGTGGGTGTGCGGCCGGTCGTATTGCGGGGCGTCG
>CAYOET010000010.1:0-13886 GCA_964402985.1 uncultured Bauldia sp.
CCGATTGTTTGAAGCGCGGGCTCGTCAAGGAAGGCGAGGTGCCGCTCGCCAAGGCCGCGGCGCAGCTGGTCAAGGACGGGGTTACCATCCTCCACACGATCGGCGGCGACGACACCAACACCACCGCCGCCGAGCTCGCCGCGTACCTGTCGAGCAACGGATACCAGCTCACCGTCGTCGGCCTCCCCAAGACCGTCGATAACGACGTCGTGCCGATCAGGCAGTCGCTCGGTGCCGACACCGCGGCGGAGCAGGGAGCGCTCTTCTTCGAGAACGTCGTCAACGAGGCGACCACCAATCCGCGCATGCTCCTCATCCACGAGGTGATGGGTCGCAACTGCGGCTGGCTCACCGCCGCGACCGCGCTCGCCTACAGGGAGCGCATGGCGGGGAGGGACTACCTGCCGAGCTTCAACGTTACCCCGGCCAAGAAGGACGTCGACGCGGTCTACGTGCCGGAGATGGCGATCGACATCGCGGCCGAGGCCAAGCGTCTCAAGAAGATCATGGACGGCAAGGGCTCGGCGGTGATCTTCATCAGCGAGGGCGCCGGCGTCGGGGACATCGTCGCCGAGATGACCGCCCGCGGCGAGACCGTCGATCGCGACGCCTTCGGCCATGTGAAGCTCGACACGATCAATGTCGGCAACTGGTTCTCCAAGCAGTTCGCCAAGCTCGTCTCAGCGGAGAAGGTGCTGGTCCAGAAGTCGGGCTATTTCGCCCGCTCGGCCGCCGCCAACGACTTCGACCTCGAGCTGATCGCAACGATGGTCGACCTCGCCGTCGCCTCGGGCCTGACCGGCAAGTCGGGCGTGGTCGGCCACGACGAGGAGCGTGGCGGCGAGCTGCGCGTGATCGAGTTCCCGCGCATCAAGGGCGGCAAGCCCTTCGACATCGCCACGCCCTGGTTCGGCGACCTCCTCCACACCATCGGCCAGCCGGCCGGTGGCAAGGTCGCCGTCGCGCACGCGGAGGAGTAGCCCCGGTCCTTTCCTCCCCCTGAAAGGGGAGGGTGGCGCGAAGCGCCGGTGGGGGTAACCTGCGAGGCGCACCTACCCCCACCGACTGCTACGCAGTCGTGCTCCCCCTTACAGGGGGAGCTAGAAGAACGCCGCAACAGCAGTTCCGCGCCCTGGACGTTGACGTGCACCGCGTAGAGCGACTGCGAGCCGGCCATGAACAGCCGGTTGCGGCGGAGGCCGCCGAAGCAGATGTTCGCCGCCCGCTCGGGGAGGTCGATCTGCAGCAGCGGGACGCCGGCCACCGAGAAGCAGCGCGGGCCGGTCTCGTTGTCGCTGCCGCTCCACCCGCACCAGACGTTGCCCGCCGAGTCGCACTTGATGCCGTCGGCGCCGCCGGTGGCCGACTGGATGAACGGCCGGCGGTTGCTCAGCGTGCCGTCGTCGTTGACGTCGAAGGCAGTGATGCCGCGCGGCTGCAGGGTCGAGTCGGTGATGTAGACGATCTTGTAGTCGGGCGAGAAGCAGATGCCATTCGGAGCGATCTCGTCGGCCACCGTCGTGAGTTCCCCGGTCTGACCATCGATGCGATAGACGTTTCTGGGCAGCTCGGCAGTGGCCCGCTCGCCCTCGTACCACCCGTTGATGCCTGGGGTCGGGTCGGTGAACCAGATCGATCCGTCGGGATGCACGGCGACGTCGTTGGGCGAGTTGAGGCGCTTGCCGTCGAAGGAGTCGGCGAGCACCGTGATGCGGCCGTCATACTCGGTGCGGGTCACGCGCCGGGTCAGATGCTCGCAGCTGATCAGCCGGCCCTGGCGGTCGCGGGCGTGGCCGTTGGTGTTGTTGGCGCCGTCGCGGAACGTGCTGACCTCCCCGGTCGCCTCGTCCCATTTCATGATCTTGTTCTTGGGAATGTCGCTGAAAAGCAGATAGCGGCCGTCGCCGAACCAGACCGGTCCCTCGGTCCACCAGAAACCGGTGGCGAGTTGTTCGACCGGGGAATTGAAGACGCGGAGGCCCGGCGAGTAGCTCGTGTCGAGAATGCGGACGCGCGGGTCGGGGTAGCCGAGTTCCTGAACCCATTGTGCGGCGCGAGCGCCCGAGGTGGCGGCAACGGTGACCGCGGCCGCCGCTCCCGCGAGCGCGGCCCTTCTAGTGATGTCCATGTGATTCCTCCCTGAGCCCGATCTTTCTCTCTTCGCTGTCGGGCATGCCGCAGCTTAGCACGGGGCCCTCCGCGATGAAGGGGCGCGGGCCGTGGAAGCCGGGGTCGGAACCCACTCAGATGAGGGTAGGAGGACCGCGCGCGCCGCCTAGGCGACGCGGTTCCCGGAAATCGTCAACTGGACGAAGGGGTTGTCAACGGCGAGGTCGCGTGTCGTCCGCTCCGCCCAGCGGAACCCGACCACCGCGCCGTCGCTTGCCCCCGAGATGAGGTTGTTGGCGATGAGCGCCGGGCCGCCCCCGTCGACCACCGTGACGGCGAACCCGATCGGCGCCCGGCGGATCACGTTGCCGGTCGCCGCGATGTCGCGCAGATAGGGTCCCCAGCCGAGGAGGACGCCGTAGAGCGGCGCGCCGTCGATGACGTTTCCGGTGAGCGCGACGTCGGCCTCGATGGCGATGCCGACGCCGAAGCCCGGCGGGTCGGCGGTGTAGGGGCCGTCGCCGGTGAGGTTGCGGACGATGTTGCCGCTCACCACCGCCATCCGGCCGCCGTCGAGGAAGTTCGCGACGCTGATCCCGGTCGCGGCGCCGTCGACGATGTTGCCCTCGATCAACGCCGCCTCGAAGGCGAACTCGGAGTAGATGCCGACTTCGCCCATGCGGATGCAGTTGTTGCCGATGATCTGCACGTTGTCGGCGGAGTTCGCGCGGATCGCGGTGAAAGCGCAGTCGGCGATGCGGTTGCCCGAGACGATCACATTGTGGGCGCGGAAGACGTTGATCCCGTTCCCGTTCTGCCCGGTGCCGCCGTCGACCGCGGCGATCCGCTCGACGCGGTTGCCGCTGACGATCGAGCCGTCCTCGCCCGCTTCCCAGCGGTAGACGAGGATGCCGGCATTGCCGCAGTCGGCGACCAGATTGTCGGTGACGGAGAGGCCTGTCGACCCGATGGCGCGGATGCCGGCATCGCTGGCGCGAAGGATTCGGTTGCCCGTGATGCGCCCGCCGCAGCCATCGAGCGCGATGCCCGACTTGGCGCTGTCGACGAATTCGCACCCGACGATCTCGATGTCGGCCGCGTCGTTGAGGTGGACGATGCCCGGCACCCATTCGCCGAGGCCCGCGTCGGCGCCGTCGATCACGAGATCCGCGAGGCGCACGATCGAGGAGCCATAGGCGACGAGCATGTGATCGCCGCCGGCATAGACGAGGCGGCTCGCCCCCGCCACGCCGAAGAGCCGCGCGCGGTCGGGGAGGGTGACGCCCGAGACGACATAACGCCCGGGCGGGATGAAGAGGGCCGCATCGGCGGCGGAAGCGGTCTCGAGAGCGGCCTGGAGGATCGGCCCCTGATCCTCGGCCGCGCCCGGGCGAAGGCCGAGGGCGCCGGCGTCGAGAGCGCCGAGGACCGGCGCGGCTGCGCTTCCTCCCTGTGCCAATGCGGCAGCCGGAACGAGCGCTCCCATCGCGGCGGTGGCGGCCAGGAGCTGGCGGCGGTTCATCTCTTCTCTCTCCTCATGAGGGTCGCTCCATCACTCAAGCCCCGTGCCAGCGCCTCTGTGCCGGATCGGGACGATGACGCCGTAGGGGCGATTGGCAATTTGCCGGGGCCGCACTAGAACCCGGGTCATTGCTGACAGGCCTTGTCATTCCGGTACGCCAGTTTTCGCCCGGTCGACGCCTCCCGGCATCGCACGGGACCAGAGATTTCGGGGACTCTTAATGCGGATCATCGAGACCAAAGACTTAAGGCGCAACTTCAAGACCAAGGGCGGCGAGGTCGAAGCGGTGCGCGGGGTCGATCTCTCGGTCGAGGCCGGGCAGATCTTCGGCTTCCTCGGGCCGAACGGGGCCGGCAAGACCACCACGCTCCGTATGCTGGCGACCCTCCTCGCGCCGACCGGCGGCGAGGCCAAGGTCGCGGGCGCCGACCTCCGCACCGAGCCGCACCTCATCCGCGAGCGGATCGGCTATGTCGGGCAGGGCGGCGGCAGCTCGGCCTACGAGACCGGACGGCGCGAGCTGATCCTGCAGGCGCGGCTCTATGGCAAGTCCAAGCCCGAGGCGGTGAAGCGGGCGGCCGAGCTTCTCGCCGCGCTCGACCTCGAATCGGCCGCCGACCGGCGCATCGAGTCCTATTCCGGCGGCATGAAGCGCCGCCTCGAGGTCGGGCTCGGCCTCGTCCACCAGCCGCAGCTCCTTTTCCTCGACGAGCCGACCACCGGCCTCGACCCGCAGGCCCGCGCGCGGATGTGGGAGGAGGTCGTGCGCCTCAGAGATGCCGGCACGACCGTCTTCCTCACCACGCACTACATGGAGGAGGCCGACATGCTGTGCGACCGCCTCGCCATCATCGACCACGGCAAGATCGTCGCCGAGGGCACCTCGAACGAGCTCAAGCGCTCCGTCGCCGGCGACGTCGTCACGCTCGGTACCAGCGGGCGCGGGCAGGCGGTGCTCGACCTCGTCAGCCAGCAGCCCTTCGTGCGCGAAGCCTCGGCCAACGAGGAGGGCCTCGTCCGGCTCTATGTCGACCAGGGCGACGCGGCGGTGCCGCAGCTCCTTCGCCTCCTCGACGCGGCACACCTCGCGCCCAGCACCATCGCGATGGCGCGGCCGAGCCTCGACGACGTGTTCCTGCGGAAGACCGGACGGTCGCTCCGCGAAGACCAGAAAGCCGCCTGAGGCACACCCCGATGAAGCTGCTCCACGACACTTGGCTGATCTTCGGCCGCTCGCTCTCCATTGCCATCCGCAACCCGGTCTGGGTGCTGATCGGGCTCTCGCAGCCGATCCTCTATCTCGCCCTTTTCGGCCCGCTGCTCGCGCCGATGACGGCGCTCCAGGGCTTCCCGGCCGGCGACTGGACCAACGTCTTCGTCCCCGGGCTGCTCCTGCAGATCACGATCTTCTCGGCCTTCTTCGCCGGCTTCGGCCTCCTCGCCGAACTCCGCTCCGGCGTCCTCGAACGGATGCGGGTGACGCCGATCGACCGCATGGCGATGTTCCTCGGCCGCGCGCTCCGCGATGTCGTGCTTCTCTTCGCGCAGTCGCTGGTCCTGGTGCTGCTGGCGCTGCCCTTCGGGCTGAGGGTCGGAGTCTTGCCGCTGATCGCTTCGCTTCTGCTCCTCGGGCTTGTCGGCCTGACCATGGCTTCGCTGTCCTACGCCGCCGCGCTGTGGCTGAAGAGCGAGGACGCGATGGCCCCGTTCCTCAACATGATCGCCGTGCCGTTGCTGCTCCTCTCGGGCCTTCTCCTGCCGATGTCGCTCGGCCCGGACTGGCTGCGCGCGGTCTCCCAAATCAGTCCGCTGACCCACGCGGTCGACGCGATCCGGGCGCTCTTCGCGGGCGAACTCCTGAGCTGGACGGTCTTCGGCGGCTTCGCGGTGACGGCTTTGTTCTTGGCCGCCGCGCTGTGGATCGCGACCGGCGCCTTCAGCCGCTCGCAGGCCTGAAGCAGACTATTTCGGAGCGGTCTTCATGGCGGGCGTGGTGACCGGAGCGGCCGACTCTTCCTCCCACCCGCTGCCGAGATAATAGAGCGCGCCGGCAAACCCGGCCGCCATGATCACCACGGCGATGAGCACCAGCCAGCCCGGCGTCCCGCGTCGCATCGTGCGGTTGCCCGGCGAGCGGGGGGCGGCGCGCTGCGCGGGAGCGGCCGTGCGCGTGGTCTCGCGCGCCGCAGTCCGCACCGCGTGAGCGGCGTCAGCGCGTGCATCGCGTTGTTCGAGACGCTCGAGCCGGCCGGCCTGCTGATCCGCGACGCGTGGGATCGGCTTGATGGTCCGCGTGATCCGCGCTTCGTCGGCCCGGCGCAGCGGGTTCATGAACTCGTGGTTGGGTTTTTCAGCCATTGCTCGGGCCCGTCTCGTCGTACGGCGAGAAGAATAGCGGAGTTTAGTCCTTACGGTTCATGACTGAAATTGGTTGAGGAAGCCTATTGGCCGCCAATCCGCCGGGTCTCACGGCGGCCCCGCGGCGCCGTCTTCCACGAGCGCGTCGACCGCGCTCCGCAGGCGCTCGAGCCGTTGCGGGTCCATATGCCGGAAGTAAATGACAAGAGACCCGCCCGCGAACCGTGAGACGACCGAAGCCGACTCCGCCTCGCCAGGCTCGATCCGGACGGTGATGGCACAGTCCACCGCGAGGTGGGCAGAGCCGGGGCGGGGTGGCGCCCGGTCTGTCACATTGTGGGCCGGGCAGGACGGACTCGTCCTGACTTCGTTCGCGACGGTCATTGTGTCGGCGCTTGCCGGACGCACCACGAACCAGCCAACGCCGCTCCAATCGGCATGCGGCATGCCATGGCGGAGCAGGACTGCCGTGTCCGTCTCGAAGCGCGGAGCCGCGAGCCCGGCGCGTTCGGCGACGGCGGAAGCGAAGGCCCGAGCCTCGGTTACAAGCGGGACTCGAGCTTGCTCCGTCGGGTTGATCAGCGAGGCTACGGCTGCGCTCAGACCCACGACCGCGCCGATGACCCACCAGGTCAGGCGGCGCGAGGCGCTTCGCCTCCGCGCCAGAACCCAAGCAGGTTCGCCGTCGGGCGAGGGGGTCGGACCCGCCTTTGCTGCTGCCGGTGGCCCGATGCTCCGCGCGACGGTACGCGCGGGGCGGCCAATCCGCGCCTCGTCGAGACGCCGGGCATGGCTGGTGAACTCATGACCGGAAGGGCGGCGTGTCATACGGCCGGGAGCGGCGCAAAGACATCGGGCGAGCCCGCGGCTCGATCGGCGATGAGTTCCGTCACGCTCAGCTCCCCCAATCCGATTGCTGGAGTCTAGGGGCAAGCCGCCGGTCGAGACAAGGATGAGAGTGCCTTGCCGAGTGCCCAGGCCTTGACCATATCGGGCGGGGTGCCTATCCCAACCCGCCCGGGCCCGGCGGCAAGCCGGATTCTGTCGCGGCCGGTAGGCCACAGCGGGTCAAAGAGCAGCACAATGGCCGAAGCCAGCACTTCCCTCGAGAAGCGGTCCCGGAGTTCGGCCAATAGCTTGGCCGACGCCATGGGTGAGCCGACGGCGCGCGAGCGCACCGGCAGCCCCGCGCTCTCCATCCGCAACCTCACCAAGACCTACGCCACCGGCACGCAGGCCCTGAAGGGCGTCTCCCTCGACATTCCCGAGGGCGACTTCTTCGCCCTTCTCGGCCCCAACGGCGCTGGCAAGACGACGGTCATCGGCATCGTCATGGGCCTCGTCACCAAGACCGCCGGAACGGTCAGCGTCTTCGGCCACGACATCGATCGCGACCATGCGCGGGCGCGGAAATTCATCGGCGTCGTCCCGCAGGAGCTGAACTTCAACATCTTCGAAAAGGTGATGGACATCGTCGTCAACCAGGGCGGCTATTACGGCATCCCGCGCCGTCTCGCCCTCGCACGCGCCGAGGAGATCCTCCACCCTCTCGGCCTCTGGGAGAAGCGCTGGGACGTCGGCCGCACGCTCTCGGGCGGCATGAAGCGCCGCCTGATGATCGCCCGCGCCCTCATTCACAAACCGCGCTTCCTGATCCTCGACGAGCCTACCGCGGGCGTCGACGTCGAGCTCCGCCGCGGCATGTGGGACTACCTCCGCAGCCTCCGCGATTCCGGCACGACGATCCTCCTCACCACGCACTATCTCGAGGAGGCCGAGCAGCTCTGCAAGCACGCCGCGATCATCAATCGCGGCGAGATCATCGCGGCGGGGACGATCAAGGACATCCTCGGCCGGCTCAAGAGCGAGGTTGTCACCCTCGACCTCGGCGCGCCGGTCGCCGAGCGCGCCGCCTCACTGCTCGCCGCGCTCCGGCCGGTGGTGGTCGATCCGACCACCATCGAGGTCGAAGTCGGCGAGGGGGCCGGCATCGGCGCCTCGATCGTGACCCTTCAGGACAACGGCATACCGGTGCAGATGGTGCGGCCGAAATCGGGGCGGCTCGAGGAAGTGTTCCTCCGTCTCACCACAGGCAACGGAGGCAAGGCGTGAACCCCTCCGAGACCTGGACCTCGTTCTATACGATCGTCCGCAAGGACGTGGTCCGCATCATGCGCATCTGGCCGCAGACCTTTCTGCCGTCCATCGTCACCTCGGTCCTCTATTTCCTGGTCTTCGGGGCGTTCCTGGGAGGCCGCATTGGCGCGTTCGACGGCGTCCCGTTCATCAATTTCGTCGTCCCCGGCCTGATCATGCTGGGCGTCGTCACCAACGCCTTCTCCAACGTCGCGACGGTGATGTTCTCGTCCAAGTTCATGGGGCGGAATATCGACGAGATCCTCGTCTCGCCGACACCGCCCTCGGTGCTCGTCGCCGGCTTCGTCACCTCGGGCGTCGTGCGCGGCATCCTGGTCGGCATCACGGTGCTGATCGTCTCGCTGTTCTTCGCCCACATAAGCATCCACAATGTCGCGATCATCGCGCTCTTCCTGCTCCTGACGAGCACGGCACTCGCGCTGGCCGGTCTCATCAACGGCGTCTACGCCAAGACCTTCGACGGGATCAGCATCGTCCCGACCTTCGTGCTCGCCCCGCTCATCTATCTCGGCGGCGTGTTCTACTCGGTCGACGTCCTCCCTCCCTTCTGGCAGCAGGTCACCCATTTCAACCCGCTGTTCTACGTGATCGACGGCTTCCGCTACGGTTTCCTCGGCACCTCGGACGTTTCGGTCGGCCTCAGCCTCGCCGTCCTCCTCGCCCTCAACGCGGTCTTTGCCGGCCTCGCCTGGTATTTTATCCGCACCGGCCTCGGCCTGCGGCAGTAACGTCCGAAGCTTAGTAGGAACGCCCAAGCCCCCGCTGCGTTGTTGTTGATCCTCGGGGTCAGCGACAACTCATGAACACGCAGCAGCAGAATCTGAAGGACGCGGCGGCGACGCCGTTCACCCGCGAGACGCGGTTCGGAGGCGGCAACCACCGTCTGCTCCTCGGCATCTTCCTGATCCTGCTCAGCGCGTCGCTCTATCTTGCCGGCGACATTCTCCTGCCGATCGCGATCGCGTTCATCCTGGCTTTGGTGCTGAGCCCGCTGGTGCGGCAGTTCCGGAGCTGGGGCATCCCCGAGCCCATCTCGGCGATCGGCCTCGTCGGTGGCGTGATCTTCGCCCTTGCGATCGGCGGCTTTTTCCTGAGCGGCCCGGTGCGCAGCTGGATCGACGACGCGCCGCGCATCTCGCGCGAGATCCAGAACAAGCTCGTCATCTTCCGCGGACCGGCCGAGACCATCGCCGAAGCCACGCAGACGGTCGAGTCGATCGCCGGCGGTGGCGGCGGAGCGGATGGCCAGGCGCAGGTTCAGCGCGTCCAGCTCAGCGAGCCGAGCATTCTCTCGCGTGTCTTTGACGGCGTTCCCTCGGCGCTCGCCAAGCTCGCGCTCACCCTCATCCTGGTCGTATTCATCCTGGCATCGGGCGACCTCTTCTACGAGAAGCTGGTCCGCGTGATGCCCACCCTCGCCGACAAGAAGCGCGCGGTGCGCATGTTCCGCGAGGTCGAGTTCGAAGTCTCGCGCTACTTCCTGACCGTGGCGATGATCAACGCCGGATTCGGATTGGCCGTCGGCACCGGCCTGTTCCTGGTCGGCTGGGCGACGCCGGTGGTGTGGGGCCTCGCCGCCGCGCTCCTCAATTTCATCCCCTATGTCGGCGGCCTGGTGGCCGTCGTCATGATGGCGCTGGTCGGCATGGTCATGTTCGACTCGCTGACCTTCGCCCTCCTTGGCCCCGCGATCTACATCGTCTGCAACATCGTCGAGAGCAATTTCGTGACCCCGGTGATCGTCGGCCGGCGCCTCGAGCTCAACCCGGTCGTCATCCTGCTGGCGTTGACCTTCTGGGGCTGGCTGTGGGGCGTGCCGGGCCTCCTTATCGCCGTGCCTTTCCTGGTGGTGGTCAAGGTGTTCGCCGACCACGTCGACGGCATGGCGCCGGTCGGCGAGTTCCTCTCCGCCCGGCATGTCAGCAGCAACGGCGACGCCGAGGATCAGCCGGTGCCGCCGACCGTCAGCCCGTCGACCAGCAGTGTCGGCTGACCGACGCCGACCGGGACCATCTGCCCGAACTTCCCGCACATTCCGATGCCGGGATCGAGCGCCATGTCGTTGCCGATCATGCGCACGCGGGTGAGCGCGTCGGGACCGTTGCCGATCAGCACCGCCCCCTTCACCGGCGCGCCGATCTTCCCGTTCTCGATGCGGTACGCCTCGGTGCAGGTGAAGACGAATTTGCCGCTCGTGATGTCGACCTGCCCGCCGCCGAATGAGACCGCGAAGAGGCCATGCTTCACGGCGGAAAGGATTTCGGCCGGCTCGCGGTCCCCGCCGAGCATGAACGTGTTGGTCATGCGCGGCATCGGTACGTTGGCGTAGGACTGCCGCCTGCCGTTGCCGGTGCTGCGGCCGCCCATCAGCCGCGCGTTCTGCCGGTCCTGCATCAGGCCGACGAGAATGCCGTCCTCGATCAGCGTGGTCCGTGAGGTCGGCGTGCCTTCGTCGTCGACCGCGAGCGAACCGCGGATCGTGTCGAGCGTGCCGTCGTCGAGGACGGTGACGCCCGGCGCCGCGACGCGCTTCCCCATCAGCCCCGCGAAGGCGCTGGTTCCCTTGCGGTGCGCGTCCCCCTCGAGTCCGTGGCCGACCGCCTCGTGGAGAAGGATGCCCGGCCAGCCCGGGCCGAGCACCACCGACATCTCGCCCGCTGGCGCCGGTCCTGCGTCGAGAAGAACCAGCGCGAGACGCACGGCCTCGTCGACCGCGCTCCGCCAAGCGGATTCGGTCGCGATCTCGGCGAAGTGCCTGCGCGCGCCAAAGCCGAACGAGCCAGTCTCCTGGCGGCTCCCGTCGCGGACGAAGACGGTGACGGAGAGCTTGACCAGCGGCCGGAGGTCGTCGACCGGTGCCGCGTCCGGCCGGACGATGGCGACCGACTGCGTCACCGTATCGAGCTGGACGAGGACCTGGGCCACGCGCTTGTCCTTAGACCGGGCGTAGGCGTCGATCGAGCCGAGCAGCGTCACCTTGTCGGCGAAGCCGGGCCGCCCGACCGGGTCGGCGTCGGGATAGGGGCGGCGATTGGTGCCGCGCGGCGGTTCGGCGAGGGTCCCGCTGCGGCCGAGCCGCGCCTCCTTGGCGGTGGCGACCGCACGGCGGAGCGCCGCTTCGGAGAGGTCCCCGGCGCTGGCATAGACCACCGCCGGCCCCGACACCGCGCGGAGGCCGAAGCCATCCTCCTGTTTGTAGGTCGCGTTCTTGAGCCGCCCTTGGTCGAAGACGAGATTCTCCGACGCGCGGCTCTCGAGGAACAGCTCGCCGTCCTCGCAGCCGTGCAGCGCGTCGGCAACGAGCCGGGTGAGCGCGTCACCGTCGAGACCGGTGCGGGCCGGAAGGTCGGCGCTTCGCATCCTAGCCGGCCGTAGGGGCGAGAGGCGGGGCGGCGAGCTCGTTGATCCCCGCCCGCATCGCCTCGGTGACGCCCGGCTCGCTCATCGAATGCCCGGCGTTCTCGACGACGACGATCCGTGCGTCGGACCAGGCGGCGGCGAGGCGTGCCGAGGTCGCGGGCGGGCAGAGGAGGTCGTAGCGGCCCTGGACGATCACGCCGGGAATCCCGCGGAGTCGGGCCGCCCCGGCCATCAGCTGATCGGGCCGCAGGAAGCAGTCCTGCGTGAAGTAGTGCGCCTCGATGAACGGCGAACGCGGCAGACTCGGCGCCGGCACGGCCGCCGGCGACAGCCGGGAGGCCACGGGACGGACGACCGAGAGGGCACGCTCGTAATCGTGCCACAGCTGCGCGGCCGGCGCGTGGATCGCGGGTCGCTTGTCGAGGATGCGCTGCCAGTAGGACCCCAGCGGATCGGCGCGCTCCTCCTTGTTTAGGAACGACAGGAAGTCGTCGAGAAGTTCGGGGCGGAACCGGGCGGGGCCATCGAGGAAGGCCCAGTCCAGTTCCGCCCGCGTCCCCAGGAACACCGCACGGAGGACGAGACCCGCGACGTGCTGAGGATGGGCTTCCGCGTAGGCGAGGGCGAGCGTCGCGCCCCACGAGCCGCCGACCACCAGCCAGCGCTCGACGCCCAGGCTCTCGCGGATCAGTTCGATGTCGGCGACGAGGTGCTCCGTGGTGTTGGCGCGATAGCGATCCACCGACTCGGTACGCCCGGTGCCGCGCTGATCGAACAGCACGGCGCGGAAAGTATTCTGGTCGAAGAGCGTGCGCTGGCTCGGCTGGATGCCGCCGCCCGGCCCGCCGTGGAGGAACACGGCCGGCACCCCGTCGGGCCGGCCGACCTCCTCGACGTAAAGGACATGGCCATCGCCTACGTCGACGCGGTGCTCCGCGAACGGCACCAGCGAGGACGGCGTCGGGAACGCGGCCTGGATGTTCATCAATTCACCCTCCCCTTGAGGGGGAGGGTCGGCGGCCGAAGGCCGACGGGGTGGGGTGGACGGCGAAGGTCGTTGTCGACGAAGGGAACCGCCGTCCACCCCACCCCGTCGCTGCGCTCCGACCCTCCCCCTCCAGGGGAGGGCGGAAACAGCCTTGTCTTGATTCACCGCCCGCGGCTCTCGGCAGCTGCGCTGCCGGCGCTCGCCGGAGCAAGCGCCCCCACCCCGGCCCTCCCCACAAGGGGGAGGGGGAAGTGCGGCACTCGGAACGGGAGAACGTCATTGGCAGGCTACGCGGTCTCGTCGATCTTTTCCCAGGTCCCGCCGGCGAAGTTGCGGTAGAGGAAGCGCCGCTCGTCGGCTTCCGACTCTGCCTTCGCCATGGCGAAGATCTCCTGGTGCCGCGGCGAGAGCTCGCAGGCCGGGTCGGTGTTGCCGGCGTCGCCGGTCAGCGCGAAGGCCTGGCAGCGGCAGCCGCCCCAGTCGATCTCGGCCATCTCGCAGCCCTGGCACGGCTTCGGCATCCAGGAGGTGCCGCGATATTTGTTGAGCGCCTCGGACTCGTTCCAGATCCACTCGATGGCGTGGTCGCGCACCGAGTCGAAACGAAGCGTGGTGATGCTCTCGGCGGCGTGGCAGGGCAGGATCTTGCCGGAGGGCGAGATGTTGAAGAACTGCCGCCCCCAGCCGCCCATGCACTTCTTCGGGCGGCGCGCGTAGTAGTCGGGGATCACGTAATCGATGACGATCGTGCCGCGGAGCCGCTCGCGCGCCTCCTCGACCACTCGCGTCGCCTCGTCGAGCTGCTCGACGGTCGGCATCAACTGGGCGCGGTTCCTGAGCGCCCAGCCGTAATACTGGACGTGGGCGACTTCCATGCGGGCCGCGCCGAGCTCGATCGACATCTCGATCATCTCGGAGAGGTGATGGAGGTTCTGGCGGTGCACCACCGCGTTGACGGTGAGCGGTAGGCCGGCGGCGCGCACCATGCGGGCGACCGCGAGCTTCTTCTTGTGCGCGTCCTTGTAGCCGGCAACCCGGTTGGCGATGCGCTCGTCGCTGTCCTGGAAGCTGATCTGGACGTGGTTGAGTCCCGCCTCCTTCAGCGCCGCGATCTTCTTCTCGTCGAGAAGGACGGCCGAGGTGATGAGGTTGGTGTAGAGCCCTTCCTTCGTCGCGTGGGCGACCAGCTCGGCGAGGTCGCGCCGCGCCGTCGGCTCGCCGCCGGAGAAATGGAACTGCAACACGCCGAGCCCCGCCAGCTCGCTGATCACGCGCTTCCACTCATCGGTCGACAGCTCCGCGTTGGAGCGCTCGAGTTCGACCGGGTTGGAGCAGTAGGGGCACTGCAGCGGACAGCGGTGGGTGATTTCGGCGAGAACGGCCAGCGGCAGC
>CAYOET010000011.1:0-30375 GCA_964402985.1 uncultured Bauldia sp.
GCCTGACTGCGAGACTGACAAGTCGAGCAGAGTCGAAAGACGGTCATAGTGATCCGGTGGTCCCACGTGGACGGGCCATCGCTCAACGGATAAAAGGTACTCTGGGGATAACAGGCTGATGATGCCCAAGCGTCCATAGCGACGGCATCGTTTGGCACCTCGATGTCGACTCATCACATCCTGGGGCTGGAGCAGGTCCCAAGGGTTCGGCTGTTCGCCGATTAAAGTGGTACGTGAGTTGGGTTCAGAACGTCGTGAGACAGTTCGGTCCCTATCTGCCGTGGGTGTAGGAGAATTGAGAGGGTCTGTCCCTAGTACGAGAGGACCGGGATGGACGTACCTCTGGTGGACCTGTTGTGGCGCCAGCCGCATTGCAGGGTAGCTATGTACGGACGGGATAACCGCTGAAGGCATCTAAGTGGGAAACCCACCTCAAAACGATTTCTCCCTGAAGAGCCGTGGTAGACCACCACGTTGATAGGCCGGGTGTGGAAGCGCAGCAATGCGTGAAGCTTACCGGTACTAATAGCTCGTTTGGCTTGATCACTCTCATTTCCAATGTCCGTCGTGAGACGGTGATGAACTTGACCAGATTCTTCGCAAGTGGGTCCCCGGGTCGAACCTCGGGATGCTCACTGCGTTCGTATATTTCTGTGCTTCGCTGGCTTGGTGGTTACTGCGAGGGGCCTGAACCCGATCCCATTCCGAACTCGGCCGTTAAACTCCTCCGCGCCAATGGTACTAAGTCTCAAGACTTGGGAGAGTAGGTCGCTGCCAGGCCTGCCAAGCACAGAAATTGCGACCTTTCTTCTGAGCCTTCTCGCTCACGCTTTTCCCTTCCGATGCAGCTTTTCAGCGCACTCGCGTCGCCGTCATTCGACGGCGGTTGCGGGTGCGTTTCATGCTGTCTATGTCATCGACATGCCGCAGCCCGACAGGGCGCGGCCGCGAGTCGGCGCCAGGCCGCCGAGAATGCGTGAGCGGAGCTGATCGTCATTGCTGCTGACTGAGGCGCCCCCGGGCCGCCTGACGGTTTCGGCGAGCCGAAGCCATGTTCGGCCCATCCTCGTTCTGGTGATCCTCTGCCTCGCGCTGTTCCTCCCGGGGATCGCGCGCGTTCCCGCCGTCGACGCCGACGAGGGGCGCTTCGTGCAGGCGACCAAGCAGATGGTCGAGACCGGCAACTACACCGACATCCGCCTCCAGGAGCTGCCGCGCAGCAAGAAGCCGATCGGCATCTACTGGCTGCAATCGGCGGCGATCTTCCTGACCGGGCAGGGCGCCGCAGCCCCGATCTGGGCGTACCGGCTGCCGTCGGTTCTTGGCGCGCTGCTGGCGGTCCTTCTGACCTATTGGACCACGCTGACGCTGTTCGGGAGACAGGCGGCCCTCGTCGCCGGGGCCCTCATGGGTGCGTCCGTCGTGCTCATCGTCGAGGCGCATCTCGCCAAGACGGATGCCGCGCTCCTCGCTACGATCGTTGCGGCGCAAGGCGTACTCGCTCGCCTCTACATGAGCGAGACGACGGGAGCGGCGGTTCGCGAGAGGCTGCCGCTCCGCCTCGCGCTTGTCTTCTGGGGCGCGCTCGGCGCCGGCATTCTCATCAAGGGGCCGGTGATCCTGATGATTGTCGGGCTGACCATCGCGACGCTGATCGGCATCGAGCGGGGGGCCGGCTGGTTGCGCGGTCTCCGGCCGTTGGCCGGGATCGCGATCGTGCTGGCGATGGTCGTCCCGTGGCTCGCGCTCACATTCCTCCGCTCCGGGCCAGCCTTCTTCCAGGAATCGATCGGCACCGATCTCGTCGGCAAGATCCTTGGCGGGCAGGAGAGCCATGCCGCGCCACCCGGCACGCACACGCTGCTGCTCGGGGCGATGTTCTGGCCGGGGTCGTTCCTCTTGGCCTTGTCGATCGGCTGGATCTGGCAGAACCGGGCCGATCGGGCGGTACGCTTTTGTCTGGCCTGGTTTATCCCGAGCCTCATCGCCTTCGAGGTCGCGACGACGAAGTTGCCGCACTACACGATGCCGCTCTTCCCCGCCGCCGCGGCCCTGGTCGGCGGCGCCCTCGCTGCCGGCGGGCGCAGCTCTGCGCGTTGGACGCGGTGGGGCTTTGCGGCCACCGCGCTGGTGCCGATCCTCATCGTCCTTGCCGGGTTCGGCCTCTATCTCCGGGGCGTCGGGACGCCGCCAGTCGGGGCGAGCCTCGCGGCGGCGGCGGCGGTCATCCTCGCTGTCGCGGCGCTGGTGGCCGCGGTGAGGGGCCGGGCAGGCGAGAGTTTCCGGCTGACGGTGGTCAGCCTCGTTCCTGTCGTCGCTGCGATCATCGCCGGTTTGGCGCCGCACGCCGACAGGCTGTGGCCGGCGCGGGCGATGGCCGCGCTCGTGTCCGAGGCCGCCGGCTGCGCCGACCCCGCGATCGCGGTCGCCGGATTCGGCGAGGCGAGCGTGCCGTTCGAACTCGGCACGGAGACGAGGATTCTTCGTGGCGCGGCGGCAGCCGATTTCCTTGCCGCGCCGGGATGCCGGATGGCGTTCGTCGAAAGCCGCGAAGCGGGGGCTTTCGTGGCGCGCGCCGGCGAGCTCGGCCTCCGTCTCGAGAGCGGTCCGACGGTGCGCGGGCTGGACCTCACCTTCTTCCGGCAGATGACGCTGACCGCTTTTCGGCCGGGAGGCGGCGCTTGAGCGAGGAGGCCGCTCCCGACATCTCGGTCGTCATCCCGGCGCGGAACGAAGCCGCGAATCTCGAACCGCTTCTGCGCGAGGTGGCGGGCGTCCTCGCCGGCCGCGCCTACGAGATCGTCGTCGCGGACGACGCCAGCAGCGACGGGACCGGGGCGCTTCTCGCCCGGCTCGCGGCCGTGCTGCCGCTCCGCGTCGTGACCCACGCCAAGCCGCGCGGGCAGAGCGCGGGGCTGCAGAGCGCCGTTCTTCTGGCGCGGGCTCCGCAGATCGTGACGCTCGACGGGGACGGGCAGAACGACCCCGCCTATATCCCGGCGATGCTCGAGCCCTTCACCGACCCTCGGGTCGGGATCGTCGCGGGGCAACGGCTCGGGCGGAAGGGCACCTTCGCGAAGCGCATCGGGTCGCGGATCGCCAACGCCGTACGACGCACCCTTCTCAAGGACGGGACGGTCGATACCGGCTGCGGCATCAAGGCGCTACGGCGGGATGCCTATCTGGCGCTTCCCTATTTCGACACGATGCATCGCTTCCTGCCCGCTCTCTTCCTGGGCGACGGGTGGACCGTCGCGGCGGTCGAGGTGGTCGATCGCCCACGCTTGCACGGGAAGTCGCATTATGGCGTGCTCGACCGCCTGGCGGTGAGCATTCCGGATCTCTTCGGGGTGTGGTGGCTGATCCGCCGGCGACGCCGCAATCCCCGGCGGCGCTAGAGCAGTGCACGGAGGAATCACGATGAGCGCAGAGCAGATGTGGCTCGCGATCGGCTTTGTCGGCCAGGCGGTGTTCTCGGCACGGTTCACGGTGCAGTGGATCGCCAGCGAGCGCGCCCGGCGCAGCGTGATGCCGCTCGCCTTCTGGTTCCTGTCGCTGGCCGGCGGGGTGACGCTGCTCGCCTACGCGATCTACCGGCGCGATCCGGTGTTCATCGCCGGGCAGGGGGCCGGCCTTATCGTCTACAGCCGCAACCTCTACCTCATCTATCGCGCGCGGCAGATCGACGACGGAGCCGGCCGGCCCACCCTCGCCTGAGCGCCGTTCCGGCTATTTTGCGCACAGATGGCCGCAGGTGCGCGGACCCCCTTCTAAATGGCAAGCCAGCAGACTATATCTCCGTTCACGACGGGCCGTTTGGCCCGTTTACGTTTTTCCGCGGGGTGGAGCAGCCCGGTAGCTCGTCAGGCTCATAACCTGAAGGTCCTAGGTTCAAATCCTAGCCCCGCAACCATCTCGACTTGCGAAAGGCCGCTGCTTCCGTAGCGGCCTTTTTGCTTTGCGGCCTCGAGGAGGCCGCCAGGTCTCCTTCGATTTCCACCTCGGGCCGCTTCTCGGCTGGGATGATCCTGATTGGTGCACCTTACCAGCGCAGGAGCCGCGTGCCAGCCAGCCCGCCCAGGGTGACGACACCAACGATTCCCAGTGGATACCAGGTGGCGACGAAGAGCGGGCTGTCGTCGATGCACATCGTTCCATAGAGGAACGCGCCGGCCGACGCGGCGACGAGGCCCGCGGCAGCGCCCGCCAGTCCGGGTCGTTCTGGGGCCCCGCGGCGTAGCACCCAGACGACGCCGGCGAGAGGCGCCATCGAAAGCAGCGGGATGAGGGTCACGCAGCGAAGCGCATTCGAGCCCAACGCGAGGGTAAGCCAATCCGCAGCCGGCGTGCTGAGAAGCTCGATGATGACGGCAAGTGCGAGGAGGAGAAGAGGGGCCATGAGGAGCGCGGCGGCGTGGCGCGGGGCCGATCCGAGTGGCCGAGCGAGGCGTCCCACGGTTGTGTATGCCGCCAGGCCGAGCACGGCGATGATGGCTAGCTTTCCGAGGAAGCGCGGGGTCTGCATGGCCGCGATGAAATCGGGCCGCACGCCGAACCAGATCGCGAAGATCGCGAAGGAGCCGAGCAGCCCCAGAACCGCAGGCAGCGGCCTTCTCCAGGCTGGGAGCGAGGCGCTTGCCCCATCAAGAACGAGGGCGCTGATAAGCTCGTTCGTCTTCATCGCGATCCCCTGCGGATTCTTGCTGCCAAGGCGAGCAGCCCCCGGTGCAGGGCGACCCGCACTGCTCCTTCGCTGATCCGAAGCCGCTCCGCAGTCGCGCGGATTGACAGCCCTTGTCCAGAGATCAGTCGCACGGCATCCCGCTGCCGGGGACTGAGCGCTGCAACGAGCGTGTCGAGCTGGTCCCCAGTCGCGTCCTGCTCGGCGGCGCCGTCCTCGAGCGTATCGGTGAGATCGTCGATCGACACCTCGATGCGGCCCCGGCGGCGCCTCACAACGTCGATGAGCTTGTGGCGTGCGATGGCGAGGATCCAAGGGCCGATCGGGCGGCCCGGATCCCACGTATCTCTCTTCAGATGGATGGCCAGGAGGGTCTCCTGCACGACGTCCTCGATGTCTGCCGGTCCGAGGCCCGCACGCGCGAGCCCTCTCGTCGCGAGCGTTCTGAGCGGATGGACCATTGAGCTCAGAAGACGCCGGTATGCCGAATCGTCCCCTTCTTGCGCCGCGCGCATCAGCATCGACCATTCGCTTTCGCGATCGATGAGCCGCACCTCGCATCCCCCTCAGTTCGCTGGCGGTGACGCCTTTGTTACTGGCCGCATCTTAGCCGGTCGAGCGCCCGAACTCGCTCAACACAATTTGGCGACCCGGCGTAACAAAGCGGGCTCGCCTTCGAAGTAGTTGGTATCGGGTCGCGCTGGTCGGCCTTCGAGGGAGGTGCACGAAAATGAAGGTCGCTCTTGGGTTTTCGGTGATCGGCTTGGTTTCGCTGGCCGCGGTTGGAATCGTCAGGGCGCAGGCGCCGATGCAGGATGATCCGGCGTTCGCGGCGCAGGTCTGGGACATTCTCGCCGATCAGCGGCTGGTTGGCGAGAACGCGATCGGCGCCGTTCCCTATCTGAGGGAGGGGCAGGCTCACGGCGCGACCCTGGTCACCTTCCTCTCGACGATCATGCTGGATGGCGCGGAGACGCAGGTGCTCGTCAAACGAAGCTACGCGGGCGAAGAGGCCACTCGCGAGAATATCATTGCCAATCCCGGCGAGAACCTCGCTAACGTCACCGTCATGGTCAAGCGCGAGGCCGGTTACGACCCCGCCAACCAGGACTGGTTCTGGGCCATGTATGGGGCCGATGGCATGGTCGGGCAGATGGAGGGCATGAGCATGGCCGGGCGCGTCCCGATGTGCAGCGGGTGCCATGTCACGGCTCCGGGCGGCGACTACATCTTCCTGCATGACTAGCCGGCAGACCTCAGGAGCGCTCGTTTCGGGCTCCGTGAAGCTAACCCGCCGGGGATTTGGGGCGGTCGCCGGCGCGTCGGCGCTGCTCACCTTGATGCCGTGGGGGGTCCGCGCCGCGCGTGCGCAGACCCTGCCGGGCGCCTTGGTGTCGAGCGATTGGCTGAGGGCGCAGCTCGGTTCGCCGGAGCTGGTCGTCATCGAGTTGAGAAGCGCCGCCGGCGGCCCGTTTGCCGGCGCGCATATTCCGGGTGCGCTGGTGAGCGCTTATCCCGGTCGGTGGCAGGTCGATCGGGCCGGCATTCCATGGTCGCGGCCGGCACCCCAAGACGTCGCGGCGCTGCTCGGGGGGCTTGAGATCGGACCCGGCAAGAGCGTCGTGCTGGTCCCGATGGGGACCGACGCCACCGAGCTCGGCGCGGCAACGTGGCCGTATTGGCTCGTTCGGTACTCCGGACACGCGGGCGTCGCCCTCCTTGATGGGGGGCTGAACGCTTGGCTGGCGGATCAAACAAATCCCCGCGACGCAGAGGCGCGGCAGGCACAGCCGGTCGCTTTCACGGAAGCGGCCGACGAGAGCATCCTCATCTCGACCGCCGAGGTCGCGGCGCGCCTCGACACCTTGACGGTGATCCTCGATGCGCGTTCGCCCGATCAGTATGCGGGGACCAGCGTAAGCTCCCTCGTCGTCCGCGCGGGTCATATTCCGGGAGCCATCAACCTGCCCTTCTCCGCGGTCTATGATCCCGGCCGCAACCGATTGAAGCCGGTCGAGGACCTGCGGGCGATTGCAAAGCAGCTCGTCCCCAACCGCGACGTCGAGATCATCGTCTACTGCAACACCGGCCACTGGAGTTCGATCGTCTGGTTCGCTCTTCACGAGGTGCTCGGATATCGGACCGCGAGGCTTTACGAGGACTCGATGGCGGGTTGGAGCCGCGAGCCAACATTGCCCTTGACCCTCGGTTCGGCGCCTTGACGCAGCTGAGCAACTGGCCCTCCAACTCGAGATTGCGGCTATGCCGGTTCGTGTGATCGTTTTTGACGTCATTGAGACGCTGCTCGACCTTCGCGCCCTTCAACCCGCGTTCGGAAAGCACTTCACCAACCACGCGGCGCTCGACGCGTGGTTTGGCCAGCTGATCCAGTCCTCCTTCATGCTGACGATCCTGGACACCTATTCCGACTTCGGCTCGGTGGCCCGGCACGCGCTCGAGGTCGTCGCCGCGAAGGAGAGCGTGCGGCTGAGCGAGGAGGACAAAGGCGCCCTCCTGAGCCAGCTCGCCAAGCTGCCCGCCCACCCCGACGTCGTACCCGGGCTGACGCAGTTGCGGGACCGCGGGTTCCGGCTCGCCACGCTGACCAACTCGCGGGCGGCGGTAGCGGAGGCGCAGCTCGCGCACGCCGGTCTGAGGCCGTTCTTCGACGAGGTACTGTCCGTCGAGTCGGCACGCCGCTTCAAGCCATCGCCGGAGGTCTACAAGAGGGCCGCCACCGATCTGGGCGTGAAAATCGAGGAGATGCGGCTGGTGGCTGCCCACGACTGGGACGTGACAGGCGCCATTCGCGCGGGGGCTCGTGCGGCATTCGTTGCCCGCAGCGGTCAAATCCTTGGGCCGCTGGCCGAACGACCCGACATCGTGGGAGTAGACATCCCGGACGTTGCCCAGCAGATCCTTTCAACTGACCTGTAGGTCGGGTCTGCGCGAACTCGCCTGAGTATAGGTGATGTCGGCGCCGGCGGCCCAACGCGGAGGACCCTAGCGGCAGCGTCGCCGACGGACGTTCAGTGCGATCCCCGGTCCACGACGATGATGAGGCTAAAGCCAATAGGTCGGGGCTCTTCCAGCAAGATGCCGCAATGGGGACGGAAGCGGGACGACTGCGAAGATGTTCGTCAGCTTGGTGAGGGCCAGAGGCGGCCCTCGCCGTCACAGTTCAAGCTTCGCGCGGGGCGAGCGATTTCTGCCTTAGCGGATTGCAGCCTCCGCGGGGGGCGGACCTGATGTGACGCCGACAACGGCGAAAAAGCCGCCGACTACGATCAGCCCCATCATGACCACGACGGCGAAGTCATCGAAACGCATAAGCAGGCTGCCTTCTCTATCGCGGCTTCGAAGGAGCGCGAAGAGCAGACCGATCCCAAGCAGGACCAACAGAATTCCAGTGAGCGTCTGGATCATCTCTCCTCCTATTTCAGAACACGATTGTCCGTGAACGGGCACATGAGTCAACCAAATCCGGTGGCTGATCGCGTCGTGTGGCGCGAACCGACGGGAAAGGGATTGATCAGGGAGTGGACCGCCGCCTCAACGGGATCCCTCTGGCGTGGAATACTTTGGAGGCGTCGCGCCTACAATTCGAGGAAGCCAGTCAGCGCCCCGCCACGGATGGCTCCCGTCTATGAGGGAGGCCTCATTGGATCGAGTGGCGCGCAGATGGATGCGCTGCGTGACCTCGGATGCGAGGAGGGGCAGGGATACCTCTTCGGTCGGCCGGTCCCGGCCGAGGTCCTGATCTCCGGGCTCGAGGCCTGCAACGGGTCTCGATCAGGGCATCGCCTAGGCGTGGCGAGGCCGACGGCGGTCTCCCGTGCGCCGCGCTAGTGTCGGGTACGGCGGGCGGGAGCTCTTGCTCCGATCAAGCGCAGCGTCTTGGCGTCATCGAACTCGCCCCAAACGGTGTTGAGCCAGGAGCGGACATAGCCGCGGAGGACGAACGAGTTGGTGCGGTCCTCGACGAAACGGGTGAACGGAACACCCGCATGGTCGACCTGTTCATAGGCGAGATGGTTGAGGCGGGGGATGGTGAGCTCGGCGGCGTCCCGGGCGCGCTTGAAGAACGTCTTGTAAGTGTCTGGATCCCAATCGAAGAAGGTATTCTCGCTGATGAAGTTCCTGACCAGGAAATAGTGCGCGTCCGCGGCGAGGGGGGCGGTCTCGCCGATCTCCTGGAGCGAGGAAATGGACGAGCCGAGGATGTGGAAGAGGAGGAGGGCGAACTCGCCCTCCCGGGCGGCCTCGAGGAAGCCGATGCCCTCGAGCGCGTGAAGGATCGGCGTGAGCTGGCCGGCGCGGACGTCGATGACATTGGCGAGCGGCGCGTCGCCGATCGTGTCGATGACCCGCATCTGGTCGGTCGTCTCCGTCATGTCGACGATTTCGGTGATGTCGGGGTGGAAGCGCTTCAGCGTTCCGCGCGGCGACTCGGTGTCGAAGGCGCGGACCGGAACCTCATGGGCGAGAAGGTACTCGATGAGGAGGCGAGACACCGTGGTCTTGCCCACTCCGCCCTTGTCGGCGCCGACCAGGATGACCGCCGGTTTCATGGTCTTCTCCGTGATGACCTTGCGTGCCCAGTCCAACCCAGCCGAATCTTGGACTTGGGAGGGCGCTACCGCAAGCCCGCTGATCGGCGACCGTCGCGAAGCTGTGGTGTGCCGGACTCAAGCGGTCACCGGAGCCGGCGACCAAGTTGCGGCTTCCGCGCGGCGTTCGGCCTTTGCCGGCGGTGGCGGTCGGGGCCGGCCTGGGGCATGAACGATACGTCGAGTCGGTCTTGGAGTGGTTCGAGTCGTGAGCTTTGCGGTGGAACCGTTGGCGATTGCCGAGGTCAAGCTGGTGCGCGGCATGCGGCGGACGGACGGCCGCGGCTGGTTTGCGGAGACCTACCGCCGCGACCGGTTCGCGGATCTCGGGATCGGGGCGGAGTTCGTCCAGGACAACCACTCGACCTCGTTCGCGGCGGGGACGCTGCGCGGCCTCCATTTCCAGGCGCCGCCCTTCGCGCAGGCCAAGCTGATCCGCGTCATCCGCGGCGCGATCTTCGACGTCGTGGTCGATCTTCGCCGTTCCTCGCCGAGTTTCGGGAAATGGGTCGGCGTGCGGCTCGATGAAGAGCGCGCCGACCAGCTCTATGTCCCGCGCGGCTTCGCGCATGGCTTCTGCACCGAGGCGCCGGATACCCAGGTCGCCTACAAGTGCGATGCGTACTACGCTGCGGGAAGCGAGCGGGGGATTCGCTTCTCGGATCCCGATCTCGGGATCGCCTGGCCGAGGGAACCGGCCGTCGTGCTGGAGCGCGACCGGCAGTGGCCGCTGTTCCGTGATATCGACTCGCCGTTCGATTGACGCTGCCGGAGGGCGGACGCTGGAGGGGGCCAAGAATTATCTGGTGACGGGCGGGGCGGGCTTCATCGGCTCCGCGCTGGTGCGCCATCTGCTCGCGACGAGCGAGGGAGAAATCGTCGTCGTCGACATGCTGACCTACGCCGCGAACCGGGCCTCGCTCGACGCGGTCGCGGCGCATCCGCGGTTCAGGCTCATCGAGGCCGACGTGGCGGACGGGCGGACGATGCGCCTCGCGTTCGAGGCGGCGCGGCCGGATGTCGTGATCCATCTGGCGGCGGAGAGCCATGTCGACCGCTCGATCGACGGGCCGTCGGCCTTCGTCCGCACCAATTTTGTCGGCACCTACACGCTTCTCGACTCAGCGCTCCGTCATTGGCAAGTTCTGCCGCGTCAGCGCCGCGAGGGGTTCCGCTTCGTCCAGGTCTCGACCGACGAGGTGTTCGGCTCGCTGGGGGCGGACGGGCGGTTCTCCGAGGCGTCCTCCTACCGGCCGCGCTCGCCCTACTCGGCGTCGAAGGCGGGGGCCGATCATCTGGTCGACGCGTGGCGCCACACCTTCGGACTGCCGACGATCGTGGCGACCTGCTCGAACAACTACGGGCCGCGCCAGTTTCCGGAAAAGCTCATCCCGCTGACCGTCCTCAACGCCATCGAAGGCAAGCCGATCGGGCTCTACGGCGACGGGCTAAACGTGCGCGACTGGCTGTTCGTCGAGGATTGCGCAAAGGCTCTCGCCGCGGTGGCAGAGAACGGCCGGCCGGGCGAGCGCTACGCCGTGGGCGGCGGCGCGGAGCGGGCCAATGTCGAGGTGGTGCGGGGGATCTGCCGGCTCCTCGACCGGCTCCGTCCCGATCCCGCGAGCGTGCCGCGCGAGGCGCTGATCCGCTACGTTCCCGACCGGCCAGGACACGATTTCCGCTACGCGACCGACGCCACGAAGATGCGCTCCGAGCTGGGCTGGGCGCCTTCCGTCGGCTTCGACGAGGGGCTGGCGCGGACGGTCGAATGGTATCTCGCCAACGAAGCGTGGTGGCGGCCGCTGCGCAGCGCGGTCTATGGCGGGGAACGGCTGGGGGTCGGTTGAGGCTGCTGGTTTTCGGCGCGGGGGGCCAACTTGGCCGGACGCTGCTCGCGGAGGCGCCGGCCGGACACGAGGTGATCGGGCTTACGCACGCCGAGGCGGATATCGCCGATGCTGCGGCGGTGCGGGAGGCGATCGCCCGCGTGGCGCCGTCGGTGGTGGTGAACGCGGCGGCCTATACCAGCGTCGACGAGGCCGAGGACGCGCGCGAGGAGGCGCGGCGGGTCAATGTCGAGGGGGCTGCGACGCTCGCCTGGGCGTGCGCGCGCGAGGGCCTGCCGCTGATCCACGTCTCGACGGACTACGTCTTCGATGGGGCGAAGGGCGGGGCCTATGTCGAGGGCGACCGGGTCGGGCCGCTCAACCATTACGGGGCCACGAAGTGGGCTGGGGAGGAGGCGGTGCGGGACGCGCTCGAGCGGCATCTCATCCTCAGGACCTCTTGGCTCTACGGGCCTTACGGGCGGAACTTCGCGAGCCGGATGATCGCGCTCGCGGCCGAGCGCGAGGTGATCCAGGCGGTCACCGACCAGCGCGCCTCGCCGACCAGCGCGTCGGACCTTGCCGCGGGCATTGCCATCGCGGCGACCGCGATCGAGGCGGGACGCGCGAGTTTCGGGACGTTTCACGTCGCGGGAAGCGGCAGCGCCTCGCGCTACGAGCTGGCCGAAGCGATCGTGGAGGCGCAGGCACGCTTCACCGGCCGGCGACCGAAGCTCGAGCCGGCGTGGAGCGCGAACTTTCCGGCGCGAGCGACGCGTCCGGCCGATACCACGCTCGACTCCGGCCGCTTCGCGACGGCCTACGGGTTTCACGCCGAGGCGTGGCGGCCAGCGGTCGAGCGGTTCGTCGCGCGTTCGTTCGGTGCGGAGGTCGGGCGCTCAAGATCGACTCTCTGACCGGCAGGAGACCTAACCTCCCCGCAAGGGGGGAGGTTAAGATTCGGAGGACCTCCCGGTCCCCTGTGGGGCTTCCTCGAGAAGGGAGCGGATGATCTTCGCGACCGCCTCGCGCTTGGCGTCGGCGAGATCGGAGCGGGCCGCGGTGCCGTATTCGTGGAGCCAGAAGTCGCACCAGAAGACGCAGCACTCGTCCGCGGATATTCCGGGCACGATCGTCGCGCGGCGCTTGTCGGTGAGGGCGAGGGCGGCGCGGTCGAGGTTGCGGTAGAGCGGCCACCAGTTGCCGCCGCCGGTGTCCATGCCGGCGAACCAGTCCTGACCGAAGTCGAGCGGCAGGTCGCGGACGGCGTCGAACCGGAAGAAGCAGAAGCCGGCCCACAGGAACCAGCGGTGGTCCGCCCTCCGCAGGCCGCCCGCTACGGGTTGGCGGGCGAGCCGGGCGAAGGGGTCGTCGGGCGCGGTCGGGAAGAGATCGTCGTCGAGGAAGCCGAAGGCGGAAGGCGCGGCCGGGCGGATGAGGTTGGCCCATAGCCAGTTGAGGGCGAGGCCGTGCGAGCGGCTGGGCGCGTGGCCGGTCCAGGGGTTACCCGGCAGGCGGAGATAGGGCCGGCCCTCGCTGCGGGCGACGGTTTCGATCGCGGCGGCGCCGGCCTCGCTCCGCGAATTGTCGGCGATGACATAGAGGGGCTCGCCGACGAAGCGGCGGAGGAGGCGGCTCTGCCACTCGATCGCTTCGGCATCCTCGAAGGCGACCGTCACCATCACCTGCCGGCCGGCGATGATCGGCGCGAATAAATGCGGGTCGCCGGCACGGGCGGGCAGGCGGCGATAGCGAGCATCCACCGAGTCGTAGCGCGCCTGCTTGAGGCGATGGGCGAGCGGGCGGAGGCGCAGCCAGTCGGCGAGGGCGTATTCGGAGAACGGTTTGGGCAAAAAGCGATCCGCGAGTCGGGCGGTTGGAGTCTAAGCCGTCGCCGGGCGCGGGTCAGCCCTCGCGGCGGCCCCAGCCGATCACGCGTGGCGGGTCGAGGAGGATTCGCGTTCGGCGGTCGATGCAGCCCTCCAGGAACACCTCCTCCACGGCGCGGCGGCTGAAGCGGTAGTAGTCGCCCGGAAAGTCGTGGCGGCCGAGGGTTGGGGTCGAGACCCGGAGGCGGGTGGCGAGCGGGCGCGTGGCGGGGATGAACTTGAGAAGGCGCGAGAGGCCGGCGAGCGGCATCGCGCCCATCTCTCCGTAGGAGGGGACGCCGATCGCGATCAGCGCGCCGGGCCGGGCGACGCGGCGGATCTCGCCGAGGGTGAGCCAGAAGCGCTGGTCGTGTTCGAGCATCGAGTTGCAGAGGATTGCGTCGAAGGAAGCGCTTGCGAAGGAATCCATCCGGTTGGCGTTGCCAGGGATGATCTCGATCGTCCCGTCGTCGAACCCGCCGTCGAGATCGATGCCGGTGCGGCTCGCGGCGCTCGCCAGCGCCGGGAGGCGAAGGAGCGTGTCGGCGGTCGGCGTCGCGCCGATCTCGAGGACGGCGCCACCCACGCGCTCGGCGCGGCAGATCTCGTCGAAGGCGCGGAAGATCTCAGCGTGCACGGGGCGCCGGCTCCGCGTCATTGCCGTAGCCGAAGGCGGCGAGGGTCGGGCGCAGTTCGAGCATCGCGAGCCAGCGATAGAAGGCGGGGCGGGTCCGGAACTTCCCGACCGGCGCCGGCGAAACCTCGCGCGCCATCGCGGCGAGGATGTCGGGATCGGGCGGGACATCGAGGGCGCGGAGAAGGGCGCTCGCGGTGCCGACAAAATCCCGCACCAGATCCTCGAAGCGGAGTTCGATGTAGCGGTCGCCGAGCGGCGCGCCGGCGGATCGGCCGACGGTCACGCTGTTGGCCCAGTGACGGGCGTTGAAGAGCGGAGCGAAGAGCCGGTAGTGGATCGACGTGAACGGCATGCCGCGCCAGAAATGGATGTCGGCGGTGTTGAAATAGACCTTCTTCCAGAAGGCGCTGCGCGGCCAGACGTGGTTCGAGAAGGCGACGTCGCGGCCATCGCGGATGAGATGGACGTAGTGCGCGTCCGGGAAGATCGCGGCGAGGACGGGGAGGATGTACGTGGTCTCGCAGAGCTTCCAGCCCCAGCGGCCGCCGGCGAAGCCGCGCAAGTGTTTGTCGAACGCGGCGAGAATGTCGGCGTTGAGGGCATCGTCGCGGTGGGTGAGGACGGGCGCATAGTCCGGATAGTGGTCGACGACGAGGCGCTGCACGATCGGGAGGAGGGGGAGCGCGTCCTCCTCGAGGGCATTGCGATCGGCGCCCATGAACACGCCGGAGCGGTCGAGAAGCCGGGCGAGCAGGCGGCTGCCGGAATGGGATTTGTTGAAGACGATCACCGGCGGGCCGAACCCAGCGAGCGCCTCGCGCACCGGGCGGAACGGGTCGCCTTGTTCGAGGTCCTGGCGCATCGCTGAGGGGATGATTGATCGAGTCGGTCGGGGATGGGCAATAAGAAAGCCGATGGGGCGAACCGTCCCCCCATCCGCTTCGCCTGGGTAGGTCGGGTCTATGCACCTATGCCATATGCTCTACCGGAGCATGGACCCTGGCTTTCGCCGGGGAAGCGATCCGGGAAAGCTCAACATACGCGAGGCGTCGCGAGAGGTTAACGGACTCGGCCCGAGCCCGACATGGCCATGTCACGTCCGCTTGGCAAAAGCGCGAAGGGGCCATTCGGGAGACGAGCCGTGGCAAACCTGATCAGACTGCGGAGGGCCAAGGCGCTCAAAGCGCGCCAGCATGGCCTCGTCATCATCCAGGGCGACGGCCCGCTGGTCGTCGACCGGGGGGGCGAACGGTTCGGCTGCGCGCGGTGTGGCGCGTTCGTGGTGCACGGCCGGCTGCCCGGCGGGCGCTTGACGCCGGTGTTCGAATGCGGCGATTGCGGAACGCACAACATCATGCCGGTGCATCACCACGCCCGGGAAGGGCTTCGCGCCTAGCTCGGTTCAAGCGCGGCTAGGGCGGCATCCGCCGCCGTGCCGCGCCCGGCCGCCAATGCGCGACCGACGATCCGGCCGGCCTCGCCCGAGCGGCGCTTGCGGGAAGCACCCGCATCGGAATCCCAGTTTCCAACCGGCGCCATCCTAGTTACGACTCCACGGCGGCGTGGAGGCCAGGAGACACTCGTCATGAAGGGGTTGTCGCCACATGCGCTCGGGCTATTGCGGGCGCTCGACGTGCTGGTTTCGGTGCGCCAGGTCGATCAGGCCGCCGAGGAGTTGATCGGACTTGGCCTTGCCGTGCGGGCTGGGAGCGACGGCCTCTCAATTACTGCTTCAGGCCGCGAACGCGCGGCCTCGGAGCGGAAGACCCTGGCCGACAAGGCAGGCCGCGCGACGTCGAGGCCGCGGAAGCCGGCCTTGTCGCGCAGTCACTGAAGTTGCGGAGAGCGCGTCTGGAAAGCCATGCCGACCACCTCGGAGTATTCGGCGGGAACCGCAATCGCGCCAGACGGTAAGCCGTTCTCGCTGAGGATGAAGGCGAAGATCGCCGCGTAAGTCTCGGGCTGCAACGAGGCGGGCCGGAAGGCCGGCATCTGGGTGGCGATGAAGCGGAAAAGCTCGACGGACGGCCGGTCGAACCAGCGGGCAAAGCCCGGGCCCTTGAGGGGCGGGGCGCTGACCCCGGTGAGGTCGGTGTCGTGACAGCCTGAGCAACTCGTCAGGAACGGGACCCGGCCGGCTTCGGCTTGCTCTGCGGTGTAAGAGAGGGTTCCGGCCAGGGGCGTGTCGCCGGCCGGCTGGGCCCACACCGCGGTTGCGATGAAAGCGTAGCCGAGGACCGACAGCGCAATCAACTCGAGCGGCTCGAAACGCAGCAGCCGGCGGAGCGTGCCGCCGGCTGTCGATGATCGTCTGTTGCCCCGCATCGGGCAGCTCGGCCGGACTAGAGGCCCATGCAGTTGGCGTAGAAGGTCACGGTCGCCGGCCAGTCGGCGAAGATGCCGATCACGCCGACATCCTTGGCGAGGACGTCGAGGAGGTAGAGGACGTCGCCGTCCGTCTCCACGAAGTCGGCCACGGTCTGGTAGTACCAGTTGTCGCCGAACTGGACCGGCGAGAAGCGGTCGAACGACCAGGTGATGATCTCGAGGCCGGCGGCCTTCGCGGCAGTCGCGTAGGCCGAGGGCACGATCTCGCCGCTCTCGAGGGTGACCAGCACCCAGAGCGGCGGGGCGACGATCTTCACGCCCGCGTCGGCGAGTTCTTCCATCGAGGGCGAAAAGGTCTCCGGCTTCATCGGGTCGAAACCCTGGAGCGTGTCGTAGCGGTCGTCGAGGAAGACGGCCTGGTTCCCGTACTCGGTGTTCTCGATCCAGTAGCGGACGTCGGCGAGGTTGAAGGACTGCGGGAAGACCCGACTCGGGTCGATGCCGGCAGCGACATACTCGTCGATCATCTGCTGGGCGTAAGCTTCCTGGGTGTAGTCGCCCTGGTAGGGCATCGCGACGGACGCCGACTTCAGCTCGGGCGTGAAGCCGACGCCGAGCTCGTCGAGGAGCTCGATCGACTCGGCGTGGGTCAGCAGCGTGCCCTGGCCGGCGTAGAGGTTGGTGCGCCAGTCGGCGGTGCCGCGCATGTATTCCGCGACCGTGGTGGCGCGCTGGTTGGCGCCGTCCATCTTGCCGTGGAGGGTCTGGAACTCGGCCAGCGTGATGTCGCTGGTGCAGCACTGGGCCGACGCGTTGACGTCGCCGCTGGCGGCGGTGAACGGCCGCGTGCACTTCGAGGCGAGCGGAGTGGCGAGGATGTTGGTGGTGGTGTGGAGGTCGCACTGCGCGTGGCGGCAGACCAGCTGGCGGTCGGCGGTGAAGGTCACGTCGCACTCGACGATGCCGGCGCCGCTGCGGGCCGCGGCGACATAGCTCTCGCGGGTGTGCTCGGGGAACTCGAGCGAAGCGCCGCGGTGGCCGATCGAGAAATTGGTGGTGTGGAACGGCCCGGCCTCGCAGGCCTGAAGGGCGGTCTTGAGTTCGCCATCGCGCATGTTGTCGACCAGCCACATCGGGCGCACGCCGATCTGGACGGGGACGCCGGCGGTCGCTTCCTGGGCGTTGGCTTCGAGCGTGGCGTCGGGGAGGGTGATGAGCGCGGCGGTCGCCACGGCGAGTGCCGCAACGGCGCCGAGAACGGCAAGAGTTTTCCGCATGTCGGTCTCCGGAATGGGGGTCGGCCGCCCTTCTCGGGCGAGCGACCACACCACCCTGCGGTGACGAGCGCGCCTCAGTCGCGCGACGGTTCGGTGACAGGGCGGATTGCGGGCACGGTCATGGGGGTGAGATCGTGAACCCGCACGAGTGCAACGGGGGCAAGCGATGGCGGATCGTGGGATCAGAGGTCTCATCCGAGCCAACCTCTCGGTCGGAGACCGGCTGGGCGAGGCGTTCTACGCGATCTGGATGGTGGTGATCACGATCGGGCTCCTCAACGCCGAGGGCGCGGTCACGCACGAGCTGATCGCGACGGTGGTCGCCACCGCCTTCGCCGTGAACCTCGTGTGGGGGATCATCGACGGGGTCACCGTAATGTTCGGCACGATCATCGAGCGTGCCGAGCGCGAGCGGGCGCTCTACGCCCTGCGGAGCGGGGAGGCGAGCGCGCGCGAGACCGTGCGCGAGTTCATCGACGAGTCGATCCTCGCCGGCCTTGCGGAGGCCGAGCGCGAGCGGGTGGTCGACCTCCTGGCGAGCGGCGCTCCGGGCGCCGATCCCCGCGCCATCCGCTATCGCGCTTCGCGCGAGGATTGGGACTACGCGCTGAGCGTCGTCCTCCTCGACGTGATGCTGGTGTTTCCGCTGGTCGTGCCGCTGGTCCTCATTCCGGATCCGGAGGGCGCCATCTATGTGTCGCGGATCGTCGCCAGCGCGATGTTCGCGCTGCTCGGCGTCGCCTACGCGGCGTACCTCAACCGCAATCGCTGGCTCGCCGGGATCGGCCTCGGCGGCCTCGGCTATGCGGTGTTCACGCTCGCGTACCTCGCCGGTTGGTGAAACGCGAGAGAGCCGGGGGCAGCCCGCACCCGGCTCTCTCCTCTGCGCAGAGTATCCAGCTCCAAGGAGGAGAAGAACCCCGGGCCGGCAGGGGGGACTGCCGGCCCGAGCAGTCGCGGTCTAGTGCAGGCTCGCCGAAGCGGCGAGCGCGGCCTCGACCGCGGCGCGCAGCTCGGCCTCCGTCGCGCCGAGGTGAAGTTCGCCGTTCACCAGGACGTGGCCCGTCGCCGAAAGCTGGAAGGAGTCGGCATCCGGCATGAAGTCGTCGCTGAGTGCGACGACGAGCACCGCGGCGCCCTCGGCAGTCGTCTCGACATCGGCGACGACGCCGACAACGGCACCCTCGGCGGTGGTGACGGTAGCGTTGACGAAGGCCTTGGCCTCGGCAGCCGTAGTCGCCGCGAAGCTCGCGGCTACGGCGGCGGTCGCGGCGGCATTGGCCGAAGCGGCGGAACGGGCGATCCACCGTTCATCCGCTCGGGCGCCCTACGGCACCCGGATGTCGACCCAGACGAGGTGGTGGTCCGAGGTCATGGCGTCGGCGGGGCCGAGGAGGCGGGCCAGCGGGTCGGCGGCGGTCGGCCAGAAGACGCCGGCGCCCACCACCTCGAGATCGGACGAGGGGAGCACGTAGTCGGCGCGCATGTTGCCGGGGTCCCAGGGATTGGTGTCGCCGAAGTCAGCGGTGTCGAGGGCCGGGTCGCCGGTATGGGTGGTGTTCTTGCCGCCGTCGGCGATGGCGTCCTCGGGTGCGCCGAGGCTGGTCGGGTGCGGGTCCTGGAGGCGCGGATTGGCGAGGAGGGCGGCGCCCATCGCGCGGATGCCGTCGCCGTCATTGGGGTCGAGGTTCTGGTCGCCGAGGATCACGAACGAGGCTTCGGCGGCGAGACCGCCGGCGACGCCTGAATCATCGACCAGATAGTCCCCGGCGCCCGGCGTGATGTAGTCGTTCCAGAGGCGGACCTCGTCGGCGTTGCGGGTGCCGTTGCGGTCCTCCGGGCCGTCGAAGACCGGCGGGGTCGGGTGGCTGACGAGGACGTGCAGGATCGCGCCGTCGACCTCGACCGGGATATCCCAGTGGCTCTTCGAGCTGAGGCGGAACACGGCGAGCGCGTCGGCGCCGTAGTAGTCGGCCGGTGCGGGGGTGGCCGGGTCGTCGGGAAGGCGGGCGCCCGGCATATCCGTCCACAGGAAGTTCTGGAAAGTGCGCGCCTCACCCTCGACGATGGGCAGCTTGGAGAGGACGAGCATGCCGTACTGGCCGGGGAAGAAGCCGAAGCCGTAGGCGTCGTCGGGGCCGGCCGGGTTGCCGTCGCGGTTGAAGTCGATACCGGTCGGGACGCCGGTGTTGACGGGGGCGGTGAAGATCGCGGCCGGCTCCCAGGCGTCAGCGCCGTTCTGCGCGACCATGAGATAGTTCTCGATGAAGAGGTCGGCCGCCTTCTCATCCGCGTCGAAGTCGAACTCGTTGATCAAGATGATGTCGGGATTCACACGCTGGATGATCTCGGCGACGGCTCTGGCTTGCGCGGAACCGGGGGTGCCGAGATCCGCGATCAGCGCGCCGGCGTCGCGACGGTTGAGCGAGGCGTTGAAGGTGGCGACGCGGATCGCCCCTTCGGGTTTGGCCTCCTGGGCGTAGGTGGGGGCCACCGAACCGAGAACGGTCAGTGCCGTGCCGGCGAGGAGAGCAAACTTGCGCATGATGTCGATCCTCCAAATGAGAGATCGACGCTAAGGGGCTCGCACGACAGAGAGATGATGCGCCGGCTAACCGCCCGGCCGATTTTCACCTTCCCCCTTGTGGGGGAGGGACAGGGAGGGGGCCTCGCGGCAAGCGAGGTGGGAAAAACCCCACGTCACATGTGCTGAGAACGCGGATTCTTGAACAAGCCTCGCTTGCCGCTTGGCCCCCACCCCTGACCCCTCCCCACAAGGGGGAGGGTGAACAGGTGGGTAATTCCTGGGACCTGTGCCCCCTCACCCTCGCCGCGCTCGACCTCTCCCCACCGGGGAGAGGTGAACTATTCGCGCGGGTTGCCGACGGCCGGGGCGATGGCGAGCGGCGGGGTGAAGCTGTTGGCGATCAGCGCCCAGTCGACGAACTTGAAGTTCGAGGCCTCGGGCTCGCCCGAGAGGCCGTCGAGGTCGTCGTTGTAGCCGTCCTGGGTGACGAAGAGGCCGTTCGGCCAGCCGGGGAGGGCGAGCGGGATGACGTCCGCGCCGTCGCTCTCCTGCACGCCGTCGATGCCGGCCGCCTCGTTCGCCCCGACGCGGAAGGAGCCGATCAGCGTCGGCGCGTCGCCGGCCGAGATGTCGAACACCACGAAGGTGTCGTCCCACGGGGCGTCGGGGTGGGCGTCATCGCCATGCGCCGAGCCCTGGCTCGAGGCGATGAGGTAGGCCGTCTCGCCCTCGCCGTAGTAGATGGTGAGGCCTTCGACGTCGCGGGCGATCACGCTGTCCGGGTTGTTGAAGCTCGAGGAGGTCGAGCCGCGGGTCTCGTAGAACGGTCCGTCGCCCATCTCGCCGGTCACGAGGTCGATGCGCCAGATGCCGACCATCTCCTCGCCGGCGTAGAGGACGCCATTGCGCTGGTCGACGACCACGCCTTCGAACTGCGGGTTCCAGTCCATCAGCGGATCGTCGTCGTTTTCGATGCGGAGATCCTGGCCGGCGTGGACGTCGGGAGCGCGGAAGTCGCGGACCATCGTCGACTTGACGGTGCCGTCGGGATTGGCGGTGAGGGCGAAGACCCCGACGCGGGTGTCGGTGCGCTGGGTGCCGACCGCGTAGAGGATGCCGTCGCCCGGGTTCGTCCACAGGCCCATTCCGTAAACGGTGTGCTGGTCGTCGAGGGGGTTAACGATATCGGCGCCCTCGTTCGGGTCGGGGCGCAGCGGGAAGGCGCGGCCGACCGAGAGGTCGGTAATGTCGGTGAGCGGGGTCTCGCTGTCGCCGTCGATCATGAAGATGCGGACGATGTCGAGGCCGCGGTCGGAGGCGACCGCCACGTCGATGGTCGAGCCGTCGGCGAGCTTGAAGCCATAGGCGACGTCGATGTTGTTGATGCGGCCTTCGCCGGCGTCGGTCGACTCGGGATCGACGGCCTGGATGATGGTGCCCCGGAGATCATAGACCCGGATGCCGCCGTTCTTGGCGGAGGCTAAGACGAGGGTCTTGGCGAGGTCGGTGGGGTGGACCCAGAAGGCCGGATCGTCAGCGTCGGAGTCGTAGTCGTTGTCGGGGAGGTTGGCAGTCTCGAGCGTCGGGGCGACGACGCCGATGACGGCCTCCTGGGCGAGCGCCGGCACCAGCGGCAGGGCGGCCAGGGCGAAGGTCGAGGCGAGGAGGAGGCTGCGGACGTGCATGGTCGGGATCTCCGGGGGAGGATGGGCCCGCGTAGCAGCGCGTCGTGAAGCTCCCATGACGAACGCGGCCCAGCTGCTGGCGCTCCGAAGCGCGTGGTAGAAGGAGGGGCTCGGCCGGGGCGCTGCCCGCGGCGCCTGAGCCGTGTCAGCCGGGGGGTTGGAGTGCGTGACGTCAATCTGGTCTTCCTCGCCCATCCACGGCGAGGGCGGACGCTGGCCGATTTCCAGGCTGTCGCGGCGCGGATTTCACACGAGCATCGTGGGGTGCATGCGCGGGCGCTGTCGTCGCGCGACCGGGTGTGGACGCCGCTTGCGCTTCTCGGGCTCGCCGGCCGGCCGAGCCTCGCCGTCGAGATGCACAGCCCGGCGCTGGGGCGGCCCATCCGTGGCCGCCGGCTTCGCCATCAGGAGCAAAGCAAGATCGAGGAAATGCAGGCCCTGGAACGGGCGGGCATTCCCGTACCGCGCTGGACGGTGCTCGAGCCGGGCATCAAGTTCGACCCCTGCGAGTGGGGGCCGTATGTCGTGCGGAAGCCGAGCTGGGGCGGGCGCGGTTACAACGTCGAAATCATCCGCACTTCGCGGGTGCGCTACAAGCTTCCGGTGGAATACGCCGAGGACCATCTCGGCCGGCTCCACAAGATGATCGCTCAGCGCTTCGTCTATACCGGCCCGCTGCCCGAGAGCATTCGCGTGCTCACCTATCTCGGACGCCCGCTCCTCTCCATGCGCTTCTACGGCGCGCCGCAGGTGCGGCCGCTCGAGCGGCGCGACGCGTTCCGCGAGGCGGCCGGGCACAACATCGTCGCCACGACCGAGGCGGCCAAGATCGCGTTCTGCGACGATCCCGACGTTCTGGCTTTGGCGCGGCGGGTGCACGCGGCGTTCCCGGAAATTCCCTCGCTGGGCATCGACATGGTGCGCGACGCGGACAGCGGCGAGCTGTTCGTGCTGGAGACCAACCCGCAGGGGCAAAGCTGGCATTTTGCCAGCATCAGCACGTTGCGTCAGGCGCACCGGGCGGGGATCGACCTCTATACGCAGTTCGATGCGCTCGCGACGATCGCGGAGGCCTCGGCGGAGGCAGCGGCAAGGCTGGCGCGGTAGTTTCAATCACCCTCCCGCTCGCGGGGAGGCCCCCTCCCGACCTCCCCCACAAGGGGGGGGGAGGGGATCAGGAGAGCGCGGCCTCAGCTAGCGGGCGGCGGCGAGGAAGTCGCCGACTTCGAGGATGACGAACTCGTTGTCGTCGGCGCGGTCGAGCGCCCGGCCGGCCGAGAACGGCAGGTTGTTGTCGTCAGCCACGATGATGTGCGTGGCGTCGACCAAATCGACGTTCTCGATGGTGTTGAAGGGCATGGTGTAGATGCCGTTGGTGGTGCCCTGGGTGGCGACGCCGTTCGGGTCGGCGATGTCGAGAAGGTCGATATAGGCGAGCTTCTCGACGGCGCCGCCGACGTTCGCGTCATTCACCTCGATGAGGTAGATGCGCTTGAAGCGGGCCGGGTTGGCGAAGCAATCGGCCGCCGGGGCCTGCGGGTTGGCGCAGGCGTGTGCGATCTCGCCGACGCCCTGGTCGCGCTCGATGACGAGGGCGTGGGTGTCGTCGATCATGTTGAAGTCGCCGATCGCGTCGCCGACGGCGTTGCCGTCGACCGAGAGCGGGTAGAGCCAGGAGCGGCCTGTCCAGGCCTGCGAGGCGACGTCGAACTCGATGACGCGCAGGCCGCGGGTGTCGCCGACCATCTCCATCGTGCCGTCGGCATTGTAGAGCGCACCCTCGAGGAGGCCGTAAAGCTTGCTGCCGTCCGGCGACTGGGCAAGGCCCTCGAAGCCGCCCGAGCGCTTGATGTTGAAGCTCGGCATGGCGGCGGTCGGGTTGGCCTGGAGGGTGATCGCCGGGTGGTCGGGCGAGCGGACCGCGATGTCGCCGGCCATGGTCGGGACGACCGACTGGACGCGGCCCTCGAGGTCGACCTTGACCAGGAACGGACCGAATTCGTCGCCGAGCCAGAAGCCGTCAGCGACCGGCTGGATCGACTCGATGTCGAAATCGCCGCCGGTGAGGAAGCGCTCGGCGGTGCCCTCATGGACGATCGGGAAGGGGACGTTGCCGTCCGGGTCGGAGAGGAAGATCGTCTCCATGCGATCGACCGTGCTGGCGTCCCAGTCGAAGCCGAGGTGGTGAATCATGAGGGCGGCGTCCACCGAATTCAGCTTGTTGCCGAAGCCGTTGTCGGAGAGCGACCAGAAGGTGCCGTCGCCGATCGCCTTGATGCCCGAGAAACCCTGCACCGCCTGGCCGTCGAAGGGCAGCGCGAGACCGGTGAGGCGGACGCCGTCCTTGCCCGGCACGGTGCCGAGATCGGTGACGCGGAAGCGGTTAGGGGTCGTGTACTTGCCGGCCATCGCGAGCGAGGACGGAGCGGTCTCCGGCGGGGCGATGATCGTGTTGGCCGGCAGGATCGCCTGCTCGACGAGGGTGGCCGTGAATTCCTGCTGGGCGAAGGCCGCGGACGAGCTGAGGGCTACGGCAGCGGCGGCAAGGATCGACTTGTTGAGCATGGGTTGCCTCCGAGGTTGGAAGCATCCCGCTAGTCCTGCCAGATATCGGTGGGTTGACGGATGGGCGACAGTTCGATGTCGGCGGCGAAAGCAGTGCCTCCGTCACGTCGCCGTCTTGTTTTCACGCGATGTGCTCGCATGGTGACGGGGGCATTACAGCGAAGGGAGTACGTCCGATGAAGAAGTTCATGGTCCTCTACATGGCGCCGGCCTCGGCGATCGAACAAATGATGGGCGCCACGCCGGAGCAGGCAAAAGCCGGCATGGACGCCTGGACGAGCTGGGGCGACGAGCACGCCGACGGGATCGTCGACATGGGCGCGCCGCTCGGCAAGACCAAGAAGGTGAGCGAGGCAGGGGTCTCGGACACCCGTAACGAGATTACCGGCTACTCGATCGTCGAAGGGGAGTCGTTCGACGACGTGGCCAAGATGTTCGCGGGCCACCCGCATCTGATGATGGGGCCGGCGGCGACGATCGAGATCATCGAGACGGTAGCGCTCCCCGGGATGTAGGCCGCGCGAAGCGCTCGTCAGACCGTCACGATCCGGCCGGCGAGGAAGTCGGCGGCCGGATCGATCAGCCGCTGCAGGAGACCGGTCACCATCAGGATGGCGAGGAGGCCGACCGCGTAGGGGTAGAGCCGGGGCAGGTGTTCGCGCCACTCCGGCTTGATCGCGACGAGAAGATGCGCCCCGGTCAGCGGCGGCAACGGCAGGAGGTTGAAGGCCACGAACCAGGTCCCCTGTTCGAGGATCGCCTCGATGACGAGGACGATGTTCTGGCCGAGGGTCATGGGCAACAGGCTGAGGGCGAGCGAGCGCAGCGGCATGAGCAGCGCCGCGACCGCGAGGACGGCGGCGAGCGAGAGGATCACCGCGATCACGAGGCCGCCGCGGCCGGTGCGCAGCTCGGCCGGGTCGATGGCGATCGGCTTGATCCAGCCGAGCCGGAAAAGGATCGCGCCGAGGAGGCCGAGAACGTCGAGATGGGCGAGCGGGCTGACGGTCAGCCGCGCGTCGAATTGCGGGCCCTTGTCGCCGAGGAGCCGGGCGATACCCGCCAGCGCGAAGCCGTGGACGGTCATGACGATCAGGAAGGCCGCGCCGCGGAGGAGCACCTCCTGGAAGGTGAGGTCGATGAGGAACAAGGTACCTCGCGGTCGGGTGTCCGGGTCGTCTTAGCCTCTGGGCCGGCCAAGGCAAGCCTCGCCGCGCCGATAGCGGTGCAAGAGGCGCGGATGGCGAGGTTGCCCTTGACCGGTGCCGGCGACGACGATAATAGGAATTTGTGATCGTTTGGCATTGATTTTTGTGATCAATGCGGGACGACCACGCAGCGCCGGCTGGCCCCCTGGCCGGACGGGAGCAACGGCGGACCCCTGATCCTCCGCGGTGTTCCCGGCAGTCCTGACGATCGCGGCGGCCCGGGTCGGCCATCCGGGCCGCGAACGGTGTGAACTTCATCTCCTGGGCAAATCCCCAGAAGGCAGACCGCGCTTAACCAGTCGACCTCCCTGAAGACTGATCGAAGCGCGTTCTAGGCCGAGCAGGCGGGTCCGGTACTTCCTCTTCGCGGGCCCGCCTGCGCCTCTTCTAAGCCAGCTCAGAATTATTCGCAAAAAGCCGGCGTGGGTGCGCGGCAAGTGCCCGTCGCCCGGCTGCTCGGCTCAGGCTAGTCTCCCGGCATGATCGCGAATCTCCTCGTCGCAGCCGGCCTCGTCGCGGCCACGGCCATCGTCCATGGCGGCGGCCTCATCCTCCTCTCCCGCATGATGAAGGCAGCGACCCGCGCCTTCGGCCTGGAACGCGACAGCGTGCTCAGCATCCTCGCCATGACGCTGACGGTGCTCGCGATCTTCGTCCTCCATCTCGTCGAGGCGGCGGTGTGGGCGTTCGGCTATCTCGCGCTCGGCACGCTGCCCGACTTCGCGACCGCGATGTATTTCTCCGCGGCGACGTTCTCGACGATCGGCTACGGCGACCTGACGCTGGTCGACCACTGGCAGCTCCTCTCCGCGCTCGAGGGCATCGCCGGCTTCATCTTCATCGGTTGGTCGACCGCGTATCTGGTCGCGGCCTCGACGCGGCACACGCCGTTCAAGATGGACGAGGTTTGATAGTGTCGGCGGGGAAGGTGGATAGAGAATTCGCCTCAGACGGAGATTCAGCTTGAGCCGGCCGCTCCTCGTCATCGACGGCGACTCGTTCGCCCACCGCGCCTATCACAGCGTGCCGAAGACGGTGCGCCGCGCCGGCGACAAGGGAGGGGGGGCGATCGTCGGGTTCGCCAATACGCTGCTCCGGCTCTACGTGGCCGAGCAGCCGCGGGCGGTGATCGTGGGCTGGGACACGCTGGAAGCGCCGACCTTCCGCCATGAGGCGTTCGAGGCCTATCAGAGTGGGCGCGAGTTCGCGGACGAGCTCCTGGAGCAGCTCGACATGCTGCCCGAGCTGGTGCGCGCCGCGGGGTTCGTCGCGGTGAAAGGCGCCGGCTACGAGGCGGACGATTTCCTCGCCGCGGGGGTGGCGGAGGAGGAGAGGCGCGGGGGCACGGCGCTGGTCGCGAGCGGGGACCGCGACGCCTTCCAGCTCGCCTCGGAGCGGGTGACGATCCTCCATCCGATCAAGGGCGGCGAGCTCCTCCGCATCGGGCCGGCCGAGGTGCGCGAGCGCTATGGCGTGGACCCGCACCAGGTGCCGGATTTCATCGCCCTCCGTGGCGACCCCTCGGACAAGCTGCCCGGAGCGAAGGGCATCGGCGCGGTTACGGCGGCCTCGCTGCTCAAGCGCTATCCCGATCTCGAGGCGATGCTCACCGACGGGAAATTCCCGACCCAGGCCGACGACCTTCGCCTCTACCGCCGCATCGCCACGATGGACCGCGACGCGCCGATCCCCGACCTCCCGGACATGATTCCGACCTGGGGGAGGGCGTCGGATCTGGCGAAAGAGTGGGGGCTGGAGACGCTGTCGAAGCGCTTGGCGGATTTGGCGAAGGCGGCACCGTAAGGTGGAGCGGCGCTCTCGTTCGGGCTAGGTCGCCTTCGGGGGGATGCCGCGGGCGGCCAAGACCGTAGTCAGCGACGCCAGCAACGGGCGGGGGACGCCGATGCTCAACTCGGTCCCGCCAATGGCGAAGACGAGCACCAGCGAGTTCGGGTCAGCGCCGGTCTCGGAGACCGCCAGCGCGTGCGCGTCGCGGAGATATCGGTGCTGAGGCGCTGTCCGATCGATCTTCGACGCGAGCTGGGCAGGCTTGCCTGACTTCTTTGTGGCCTCGATCGCGGCCGAGAGGAGGCCGGTCGCGGCGAAACCAACCTGCGCAATGGGAATGGCCAAGGTGGCGGATTTCCCGTTTGCCTCGGCGATGGTCAGATCGACGGCGGACCCGTCGCGGTTGGGAACAGCGGAGAATTGGTTCGGCATCGCACGACCTCGGTTGAGTGGGCTGAAGGCTTTCCCACGATTCGAGAGGTTGCATAGTGCAGAACCGCGTCTGAGGGGAGAGCCGCCCGGCTCAGAGCATCTGCAGCTTGCGCGGCTTGGTCGGGGGCGGGAAGGAGCGGTCGAGCTCGGCGAGGTCTTCGAGCGTGAGGGAGATATCGAGGGCGGCGCGGTTCTCGCGGACGTGTTCGACCGAGCCGGCTTTCGGGATCACCATGAGGTCGCCCTGGCGGAGCAGCCAGGCGAGGGCGATCTGCGCGGGCGTCGCGCGGTGGCGGGCGGCGACCGCCGCGAGGCCCTTGTGCTTGACCATCCGGCCCTGCTCGATCGGCGAGTAGGCCATGACCGGGAGTCTTCGTTCGCGCTGCCAGGGCAGGAGGTCGGCCTCGATGCCGCGGCGGGTCAGGTTATAGAGCACCTGGTTGGTCGCGGCGGTCTTGCCGGCGGGGAGGGCCGCGACCTCCGTCATCTCGTGGACGTCGAAATTGCTGACTCCCCAGTGGCGGATCTTGCCGGCTTCGCGGAGGTGCTCGAAGGCCTCGACCGTCTCGGCGATCGGGAAGCGGCTCGGCCAGTGGAGGAGATAGAGGTCGAGGCGCTCGGTCTTGAGGCGCCGCAAGCTGTTCTCGCAGGCGGTGATCGTGCCGCGGCTCGACGCGTTGCCGGGCCACACCTTGCTGACCAGGAAGACCTCGTCGCGCCGGCCGGCGATCGCCTCGGCGACCAGTTCCTCGGCGCCGCCATCGGCGTACATCTCGGCGGTGTCGATGAGGGTCATGCCGAGGTCGACGCCAAGTTGCAGGGCGGCGATCTCGGACTTCCGCGAGCGGTCGCTCTCGCCCATGCGCCAGGTGCCCTGGCCGAGGATCGGCACGCGCTCGCCGGAGGGTAGGGGAAGGGTGGGGATGTTGGTCATCTCGGCGCGGTCATCGGCTCTCGGAATCCAGTCGTCTCGATATCCAACCTCCCACTTGAGGGGAGGTCGAGACCGCGTAGCGGTTTCGGGAGGGGGGAGGAGACGGTGGTCGTGGCCGGCCCGAGCGCCCCCCTCCCGAAGCTGCTCGGGCGTAGCCCTCGCACCTTCGACCTCCCCTCGAGGGGGAGGTTAGAAAAAGGGCCTGCGCGTGCTCAAGTCGACTAGCCCTGATAGCGCCCGACTGTGCCGGGGCCGCGGGGCTCGGCGTCGTCGGGGTTCTGGCCGTATTCGCGCTTGGCGCGGCGCTGGCGCAGAAGGTCCCAGCACTGGTCGAGGGTCTGCTCGATCTGGCGGAGGCGGGCGCGGTCCTCGTCGGTGAGGCCGGTGTGCGAGCCGCGCTCGTAAAGGTCATGCTCCTCGGTGGAGAGAGCGTTGATGCGGTGCAGGATGTTCTCGTCGGGCACGGTCGCCTCCGGTTGCCGCCCATGGGGTCCCCGAGAAATGGGGACAACTCAGTCTGGGCGCAAACCGGCCTTTTCGCTAGCTCCCTTTGGGTGCTGTCCTATGAAGGGACAGCCCGTTGAAACAGAACAAATCAAGAACTAACATGAACGCGCGAACGCTCGCGGTGTGGAGTCGGCTGTGCCTGAGTTGATCGACAAAGCGCTGGCCGAACTCAAGTCGGTGTTTGGATTCGACGGATTCCGGCCCGGGCAGCGCGAGGTTCTCGAGGCGGTGCTCGCCGGCGAGGACGTCCTTGCCGTGATGCCGACCGGCAGCGGCAAGTCGATCTGCTACCAGCTGCCGGCGCTTGTCCGTCCGGGCCTGACGCTGGTCGTCTCGCCGCTGATCGCCCTGATGCGCGACCAGGTGGCGGCGCTTCGCGCCAACGGCATCGAGGCGGGGAGCCTCAACTCGGGGAACGAGCTCGGCGAAACGGCGCGGGTCCGGGCTGCGCTGCGCGAGGGGAGGCTCAAGCTCCTCTATCTCGCGCCGGAGGGGCTGGCGCGGCCCGACCTCGCGGAGATGCTGCGTGGGCAGAAGATCGCGCTTCTCGCCATCGACGAGGCGCATTGCGTCTCGCAATGGGGGCACGATTTCCGGCCGGACTATCTGGCGGTCGGGTCGCTGGCGCGCGGGATCGGGGCGACCCAGACCATCGCGCTCACCGCGACGGCCGACGGCCCGACCCAGGCCGACATCAAGGCGAAACTCTTCGCGGCGCCGCCGCGCACCTTCGTGCGCTCGTTCGACCGGCCGAACCTCTATCTCTCGATGCAGCCCAAGCTGAACGCCGCGCGGCAGCTCAGCGACTTTCTCGGCCTCCATAGCGGGGAGTCGGGGATCGTCTATTGCCTGTCGCGGAAGCGGACCGAGGCGGTCGCCGCCACGCTCAAGACCGCAGGCTACCGGGCGCTGCCGTATCACGCGGGAATGGACCAGGGCGACCGCTCGCGCAACCAGGACACCTTCCTCCGCGACGACGGGGTGGTGATGGTGGCGACGGTCGCCTTCGGGCTCGGCATCGACAAGCCGGACGTGCGGTTCGTGTGCCACGCCAATTTGCCGGCCAGCATCGAGGCCTACTACCAGGAGATCGGGCGCGCCGGGCGCGATGGGTTGCCGGCCGATACGCTTACCCTCTACGGGATCGAGGACATGCGGCTCCGGCGTATGCAGATCGAGGAGAGCGACGCGCCCGACGAGCGGAAGCGCATCGAGCGGCAGCGTTTCAATGCGCTCCTCGCGCTCTGCGAGTCACCGCGCTGCCGGCGGCAGACGCTGCTCTCCTATTTCGGCGAGGAATCGGGCCGCTGCGGGAACTGCGACCTCTGTCGCGGCGCGGTCGAGCTCAGCGACCGCACGATCGACGCGCAGAAGGTGATGTCGGCGATGGTGCGCACCGGCGAGCGCTTCGGCACCGAGCACATCGTGCAGATCCTGATCGGTAACAAGACCGAGTCGGTCGAGAAGCACGGGCACGATCGCCTGCAGACGATCGGCGTGGG
>CAYOET010000012.1:0-2193 GCA_964402985.1 uncultured Bauldia sp.
CGGCGACGTGCTCGACGTCGAGGTCTCGGCGCTCAAGGGCACCAACCTCGACAAGCTCCTCGACACCATCCTCCTCCAGGCCGAGGTGCTCGAGCTCAAGTCCAATCCGAACCGCAGCGCCGAGGGCACCGTCATCGAGGCCAAGCTCGATCGCGGCCGCGGCCCGGTGGCGACCATGCTCGTCCAGCGCGGCACCCTCCATATCGGCGACATCGTCGTTGCCGGCGCCGAGTGGGGTCGCGTCCGCGCGCTCCAGAACGATCTCGGCGACTTCATCCAGGAGGCCGGCCCGTCCCTCCCCGTGGAGGTTCTCGGCTTCCAGGGCGCGCCCGAGGCTGGTGACCGCATCGCGGTCGTCGACAGCGAGGCCCGTGCCCGCGAGATCGCCGACTACCGTCACCGCCAGAGGCGCGACAAGGCCCAGGCGCGTCTCACCACCGCCCGCGGCTCGGTCGAGCAGCGCATCGGCCAGCGCGCCGCCGGCGGCACGGTCAAGCAGGAATACGCGATCATCGTGAAGGGCGACGTGCAGGGTTCGGTCGAGGCCATCGCCGGGACGATCGAGAAACTCGGCACCGACGAGGTCGTGGCCCGCATCATCCATTCCGGTGTCGGCGGCATCACCGAGTCCGACATCCAGCTTGCCGGCACCTCGAACGCGATGATCATCGGCTTCAACGTCCGCGCCAACCAGCAGGCGCGCGCCTCGGCCGAGCAGCTTGGCATCGACATCCGCTACTACAACATCATCTACAATCTGGTGGATGACGTGAAGGCGGCGATGTCGGGGCTCCTCACGCCCGAGCGGCGCGAGACCATGCTCGGCAACGCGGTCGTGCTCGAGATCTTCAACGTCTCGAAGGTCGGCAAGATCGCCGGCTGTAGAGTCACCGACGGCACCGTCGAGCGCGGCGCGGGCGTGCGCCTCATCCGCGACAACGTCGTCATCCACGAAGGCAAGCTCTCGACCCTCAAGCGCTTCAAGGACGAGGTCAAGGAAGTGCCGGCGGGTCAGGAATGCGGCATGGCCTTCGAGAAATACGAGGACATGCGCGTCGGCGACGTCATCGAGTGCTACCGCGTCGAGCAGATCGCCCGCTCGCTCTAGGGCGAGCGCTCGACGCAAAAGGGGCGGATACTATGTTGGACACATCGCGGTCCGCGCCCCAGTTTCAGCTGACCTATCGGTACACGCTGAATCACTTCTACGCCGCGCAGCGTCTTTTCATGGGCCAGCGCGGCGGGCGAAAACCCCTTCGGGAAATCGCTCCTGTCTTCGCCTTCTGGGCCTTCTTGCTTCTCGCGCCCATGGCGGCGGACTACTTTGACATTCCCTTCGGCGCCGACCCGGCGCTGCTCGCCTTTCTCATTGCGGCGGGGGCTTTTGCGGCGACGTGGTCCTTTCGCCGGCGGCGCGAGGTCATGGAGGCGCTCTATGCGTCCACCCCGATGGCCGTCCACGACATCCAGTGGACGGGATACCCCGAGGGGCTGGAGTTTCGCTGCGGGCCGCTGATTCGATACACGTGGGACTGGGCAGCCTTCAAAACGGTCGAGGAGACCGAGGGATACATCTACCTGCTCTGCACAGATCGTTACGGAGAACTCGTCCCGGTGTCGGCCTTCCGCAGCCTTGAAGAAAAGGTGCAGTTTCTTTCGGTCGTACGCGACAACGTCGAGAAGGCTGGGACCAACCGATGAAGTCACCTCCTCGCGGCCATTCGCGTGCGGCGCCGCCCAAGGCCGCCGCAACGCAGGGCGCGCCGCAGTCCCAGCGCCAGCTCCGCGTCGGCGAGCTGATCCGCCACGCCCTCGCGGAGGTCCTGTCACGCGGCGAACTGCACGAGCCCGACCTCGACGGAATCATCGTGACCATCCCCGAGGTCTCGGTCTCGCCCGACCTCCAGGTCGCCACCGCCTATGTGATGCCGCTCGGCGGCCGCAACGCCGAGAAGACCGCCGCCGCCCTTGACCGCAACGCCCGCTTCCTCCGCGGCGCGATCGCCAAGCGCGTAGAGCTCCGCCGCGCGCCCGAACTCCGCTTCCGCGTCGACACCTCCTTCGACGAAGGCGGCAAGATCGACGCCCTCCTCCGCTCGCCGGAGGTCCGCAAGGATTTGGAGCCGAAGGAGTGACTTGGGTGTCTTTCGCCGACCACCCGATCTTAACCTCCCCCTTGCGGGGAGGTCGAAG
>CAYOET010000013.1:0-8049 GCA_964402985.1 uncultured Bauldia sp.
GGTGTAGAGACCGAGCGGCGCCCCTGCCCACTCACCGCTGGGAAGGAGCGTTGCCATGTGCGGAAGGCGGAGGCCGCCGAGAACGTTTCCGTCTTCATCATATTGCAGCTGAATCACGCCGTCCGGTCCGATCGGCCCTTCGAGATAGTGCGGCGGCGGCGGCTCCGTGCCCTCCGATATCCAGGCGGCCAGGTGGCGCAGCATGGCCTTGGCGACCGGCTGCCAGGTGATCGGGTTCTGGCGGGCGGCGCCGAGGTCGCGGAGATTGTTGATGAACACCGGCACGTGCGAAACGCCCGCGATCTCGTACACGCGGTAACCCGGGAGTTGGTGGCGAACCGGTTGCCCGTCCTCGAGCTCCGTCTGGGTGCGAATAACAATTACCTTTCCGGCGTCGGTGAGCGGCTCTGGACAGGACTGGCTGGCATAGAATGACGCTACGGCCGGGAGGCCGGGGCTGTCTCGGGGTGTCTCGTCATTGTTGAGGATCCGGCAACGGGACTCCGTGCCGGACGCAAGCAGCAGGCCGTCGAAAACGAGCGAGCCATCTTCCTCACGATTGTGACCGAGCCACACGAAGGCCCGGAGGAGTCCGGTGACGCCTGAGTAGCCGTGGCCGATCACCTGCGTCACCGGCGCCGGTCCGGTCACGCCTTCCAGCTCGGCCGGATCGCGCAACAGCTGCGCCGCATCCCGGATGATCGCGTAGCCGTCGAGGCCGTTCTCGATGACGCCGTAGTCGGGGCCGAGAATCTCTGTGACAGCGCGCGACCATTGCACCGAGATGTACGTGAAGCCCTCGGTGCGGAGGAAGTCGCTGAAGATCGTGTTGCCGGAATAGAGGACGCTGCGCTGGCCGCGCGGGGCCGTCTCGTCGGTGAAGCTGACGAAGTCGGAAATGGTGACGACGTCGACGAAGCCGAAGCCGTTCGAGCCAGTGTCGGGATAGGTCATGCTGATCGGCACGCGGTAGTGGCCCATGGTGCCGTCGTCGCGAGCGAGTGTGCCCTCCATGCTCGCCGTTACCCAGGTGTATTGGCGGCCGCCGAAGCTGCCCATCGAGCCGCTGTCCTTGACCACGACACGATCGACTTCGGCGAACGCCCCTCCGGCCGTCACGGTCGTGAAAACCAGGCCGATCATCAAGATTCGAGCCGCCAAACCGCGCATGAAACCCTCCCCCAGGGACACTGTGCTGCGACACGGACGACGGGCGGAGTAACTTCCGTGGAGCAAGCTACAGCATTTCCCAAGTCGCCCAAACGCCTCTCGAGCGCCAACGGGTTGCGGCACCCGCGCTCAGTCTAAGACCAAGTCGCGTCCCTACGCTGTGACGGCGATCACAGCCCGGAGTTCGGTGGCTCGACTAACCGGCCAGTTCGTAGACCAGTGCCGGCTTGGAGAAGCCCTTGAGTTCGACCTTGCCGAGTGGGTTCGTGCGCCACGCGGTTCCGATCTCCGTGACGATCCGCTGGCTCACAAGGATCTGGCCGGGCTCGGCCATCGCGCAGAGGCGCGCGGCGGTGTTGGTCACGGTGCCGATGGCGGCGTAGTCGAGGCGCTTGTCGAAACCGACCGGGCCGACAGTGGCGTAGCCGGCAGCAATGCCGATGCCGATGCCGAGCGAGGCGCCGCGCTTATTCCAATCGGCGAGCACCGCGCCGACGCCGGTGCGGAGAGCGACCGCCAGCTCGACCGCCTTGCGGCAAAAATCGGCGCACGGGACGGGCGCGTTGAAGATCACCATCATCCCATCGCCGGCGAAGCGCTCCAGCGTTCCGCCCAGCTCGAAGACATGCTCGCCGGCGACGGCGTGGTAGTCGCGAAGCAGCTTCACGACATCCTCGGGCTCGGAGAGTTCGGCGAAGGCAGTGAACTCGCGCAGGTCGCTGAAGAGGACGGCAACATCGGCGCGTGCCGGCTGAAGGGCCGCCTCCCCGCTCGGCGACGCGAGGATCGCCTCGGTCACTTGCGGGGCGAGGAAGCGCTTGAGGCGCGACATCCGCTCGATCTCGCCGACCTGGGTGGCGACGCGCGTTTCGAGCTCGCGGTTCCAGCCGGCCAGCTCGTTGCCCTGGCGGCGGAGGCGCTCGGCCTGCTCGACGAGCTGATCCTGGAGGCGCTTGAGGCGGAGCATCGCCTTGACCCGGGCGAGCAGCGAGGCGTGGTCGATCGGCTTGACCAGGTACTCGTCGGCGCCGGCATCCAGGCCACCTACCACGTCGGTGGTATTGGAGCGCGAGGTCAGCAGGATGATCGGGATGAAGGGCAGCGACGCGTCCGCCTTGATGCGGCGCAGCGCCGAGATGCCGTCGAGCTTCGGCATCATGATGTCGAGGAGGATGAGGTCGGGCGGATCGCCGCGGACGGCGAGCAGCGCCTCCTCGCCGTCATTGGCCGAGGAGACGCGGTAGCCCTGGCTCTCGAGGCGATCGCGGAGGATGGCGCGATTGTCCTCGGCGTCGTCGACCACGAGGATGTGCGCATCGGTCATTGCAGCGGCAGGAACTCGCGCACCAGCGCCAGCAGGCGGCGCGGGCTGAAGGGCTTGGCGATGTATGCGTCACAGCCGGCCGCACGCGACTTGGTCTCGTCGCCGGACAGCGCGTAGGAGGTGACGGCGATCACCGGGATATGGCGAAGGGCCGGGTCGGCCTTGATGCGGCGGGTCACCTCGTAGCCGTCCATGACCGGTAGCTGGATGTCCATGAGGATGAGGTCCGGGCGGTGGGAGCTGGCCATGGCCCAGCCGGCCGGGCCGTCGATCGCCTCGACGAGGTCGTAGCCGGCGCCAGTGAGGACATCGCGCATGATGCGGCGGTTGTCCTCGGTGTCCTCGATGACGAGTATGCGGTTGTTCATGCCGCCGCCGCTTTCGGCTGAGCGCCGACCGGCAGGCTGACGTGAAACGTCGACCCGGCGCCGGGGGCGGACTCGACGCTGATCGTGCCGCCATGCATCTCGACGATGCGCTTGGTGATGGCGAGGCCGAGGCCGGTGCCGCCCTTGCTGCGGGTCATCGAGCTGTCGATCTGCTGGAACTCCTCGAAGATGCGCTCCTGATCGGAAGCGGCGATGCCCGGACCGGTGTCGCGGACGGAGAGGACGAAGCGATCGTTGGCGGCGGCGACGCGGATTTCGACCATTCCCTCTGCGGTGAACTTGATGGCGTTGCCGACGAGGTTGACCACCACCTGATGGAGACGCTGGGAATCGCCACGGCCGATCGGCAGGCCCGGGTCGACCACGGCGCGGAGCTCGATCGGCTTGCCCTTGGCGAGGGACTCGACCGAGGCGACCGCCGCCTGGATGAGCGAAGTCATGTCGAAGGGCTCGATGTTGAGGACGATCTGGCCGGCCTCGATCTTTGAGAGGTCGAGGACGTCGTTGATGAGACCGAGAAGGTGCCGGCCGTTGAACTGCACGCGGTCGAGGACTTCGCGGGCCTTCTCGGGCACCGGGCCGTAGATGTCGTCGAGCATCAGCTCGGTGTAGCCGAGGACGGCGTTGAGCGGCGTGCGCAGCTCGTGACTCATGTTGGCGAGGAACTGCGATTTGTGCTGGCTGGCGAGCTCGAGCTGGCGGCCCTTCTCGCTGAGCTCGCTGAAGAGCCGCGCGTTCTGCATCGCGATCACCGAGTGCGCGGCGAAGGTCTGCAGGAGGTCGATGGTGGCGGCGGTGAAGACGCCCGGCTTGGCGCGGCGGACGACCAGAGCGCCGATGATGCTGGCCCCGTGGAGGAGCGGGACAGCAAGGACGGCGCGGTAGCCGCTTCGTTCGAGGATGTCGCGGGCGGCGGAGGGAGGACCGACGGAGAGGTCGGGAATCTGCACCGGACGGCGGCGGGCTGTCGCCTCCCCGATTGCCGTCTCGCCCGGGCGGATGTGGAGGTCGTTGATGAGGTTGGTGAGTTCGCGGCTCGAGCCATAAGTGGCGGTGAGCCGGAACTCCTGCCTCTCCTCGTCGAACTCGTGGATGCCCCCGGCATCGGTGCCCGAGAGCTGCACCGCCTGGCGGACGATGTTGACGAGGACCGTCTCGAGGTCGAGGGACGAGCTGATCGCCTGGCTGACCTCGCCGAGGGCCTTCAGCTCGGCGACCGAGCGGCCGAGATCCTCGGTGCGCTCCTCGACGCGGCGCTCGAGATCGGCATGCGAGCGCTGCAGCTGGTCGGCCATGTCGTTGAAATCGGTGGCGAGGGCCTCGAACTCGTCGTGGGTCTTGACGTCGATGCGCAGCGAGAGATCGCCGGCGCCGATGCGGCCGGCACCCTCCTGAAGGGCCTTGATCGGGACGACCATGCGGCGGGCGAGGAAGAGGCCGGCGACGAGGGCGATCGCGAGGCCGAGGAGGAGGAGCGCTCCGGTGCGCAGCGCCGAGGCATAGATCGGAGCGAGCGCCTCGCGCACCGGCAGCTCGACGAAGACGCGCCAGCCGAGGCGGTCAATCGGGGCGCTTGCCGAGATGATGTCGGCGCCGTCCGGGCCGGTGCCGACCATCGCTTCCTGGTTGGGATCGCCGATCAACGCGCTTTGCACCTGCGGCAGGTCGGCGAGGCTGGTGTTGCGGAGAACGAGGCTGATGTCGGGGTGGGCGACCAGCCGGCCGAGGCCATCGACCACGTAGGCATAGCCGCTGTCGCCGACCTCGATCGCCGAGACGAGGTCCCAGATGAATTTGAGGTTGACCTCAGCGATGGCGACGCCGATGTCGCGACGGGCGCCGGCGTGGGCCATGGTCACATAGGGCTCGGACTCGCGGCGGAAATAGACCGGGCCGAAATAGGTGCGGCTTTCCATTGCGCCGAGGAAGAACTCGTTCTGCGAGAAATCCTCCTGGCTGCCGATGACGTCGACGTCGAGCCGCGAGACGTGAAGCTGCTCGCGGCCGGCGGCGTCGATCTGCCGGAGCTCGGTGATGGCCGGCACCTGCCGCATCAGGCGCAAGGCGTCGAAGCGCCGTTCGTCGAGCGACTCGGCGAGCCACGGCAGCTGGGTGGTCCAGCCGATCTGGTCCTCGATGGACTCGATGAACTCCGCGATCTTGTAAGCCGCCGAAGCGCCCTGCTCGCGCTGGAGGCGGGCGAGCGAGGCGATCTGCTCGCGGTAGGAGAACCAGATCTCGAGGAGGCCGCTCGCGGTGAGCGCGGTCGACACCACGACGATGAACAGCACGACATATTTGCGGAACAGCCGCCCACGCGGCGGACTGCGCTCCACCGGCCGGCGAACGAGGTCGCGCTCCTCAAAGCCTGCAGCCACCGTCACATCATCCCACCACGGCCAGCAACCAATCGGATCTATTGGGACATCCGAAGATGCACTCTGTCTCTACAGGATAGTATTGTTTGGCTTCCGGTCGAAGGGTGTGATGCAGATCACAGCCCGATCCAGTCCTCGCTTGATCGGTGACTGCAGTTTTGCCGGTCGATCCGCATGCACCGGGCCCGGTCCCAAGAGTATTTGCCTCCTCTCAGTGACCTTCGTCACACCGTCGGGGGACTGGATTTGCGAAAGTGTATGACGCGCCGGACGGTGAGCCCGGCCGTGGCCGGCCACTCTGGACTAAAGTCTCCCTGACACCCGGGATCGTGAGGCAGCCATGACCAACCTCGCCGGACTCAAGGACAACGCTCTCGTCCTCCAGCAGTGCTTCCTGTTCAAGCCGCTGGCTCAGGAGGACCGCGAGGTGCTGGCGCGGCGCGCCTTCCGGCAGGATTTTCGCGCTGGGGAGAAGCTGTTCGGGTTCGGCGATCCGGGCGAGAGCATGATGATCATCCTCCAGGGCCGGATCCGCATCCTGCGGCCGACCGCGAGCGACAAGGAGCTCATCCTCGACGATCTCGAGGAAGGCGACATCCTCGGCGAGATGGCGGTCCTCGACGGCAAGCCGCGTTCGGCCGAAGCGCGGGCGCTGACCAACGCCAAGGTGCTGGTCCTCGCGCGGCGCGATCTCCTGCCCTTCCTCGAAGCGCATCCGGCCGTTTGCCTGACGCTCCTCGGCAGCCTCTGCGATATGATCCGGCGAGCCGACGAGCGCACCGCCGACTTTCTGTGGAGCCGTCTCGCCACGCGCCTTGCCAAGACTCTCGTGCGCCTCTCCGAGAAGACGGCCAAGCTATCGCTCTCGCAGCAGGAACTGGCCGACATGACGGGCGCGGCCCGCGAAACGGTGAACCGTCAGCTGACCGCGTGGGAGGAAGAAGGGCTCATCGAAACAACCGATGGCTGGATCCGCGTGAACCAGCGGGCGGCGCTCGCGGCTCGCGCGCAGGCCGCGCGCTGAACGGCGCGCCCAGCCCGGCTGGTCCACTGCCCGGGCTCCCAGCGCAGGCCCGTCCTCACCCGTGTTCGTCGCGGCGCTCTTCGCTGCCGGGTTGTATCAGATGGGCAGCTCGCTCGCCGTTTGGACGCGCGTTCTTCGGAAGCGTCCACCGTCTTGCTCACTTTGCAGCCTTGCAAATTCTGAACGCTAGGCGTTTGCTGTCACGATGAGGAACTCGGTTTCTGCCGGGTAAAGCTCGGCCGATTCCTAGTCCAATGACCAAAGGAGCGTTCCGATGTCTTCTCGCGGGCTGAAAACTATACTGCTCTCCGCAGTAATCCTTGCCGCTTCGACGATCGGCGCCCTGGCGCAGGTCGTCTACCACCGAGGCAACGATACCGACCCCGAGACATTGGACCCGCATAAGACCTCGACGGTCTCCGAATCCCATATCCTCCGCGACCTTTTCGAAGGGCTGGTGATTAACGCCGCCGACGGCCGGCTGGTGGCTGGAGCCGCCGAAAGCTGGGACGTCTCGGACGACGGCCTGATCTACACCTTCCACCTTCGGCCTGACGGGAAGTGGTCGAACGGCGATCCGGTTGTCGGCGAGGATTTCGTCTACTCCTTCCGGCGCATGCTCGATCCGGCGACGGCGGCGCAGTACGCCAACCTCATCTATCCCGTGCTCAACGCCGAGGCGGTCAATAAGGGGGAGATGGCGCCCGACCAACTCGGCATCGCATCGCCCGACCCGGCGACCCTGGTCATCACGCTCCACACCCCGGCGCCATTCTTCCTCGAGCTCCTCACGCATCAGTCGACGTACCCGGTGCTGCGGTCGAACGTGGAGCAGTTCGGCGATACGTTCGTGCGCGCCGGCAACCTGATCTCCAACGGCGCGTACGTGCTGACGTCGAACGCGCCCAATGACCGCATCGTTCTCGACAAGAACCCCAACTTTCATGCCGCCGACACGGTCGCGATCGACGAGGTGATCTACTATCCGATGCAGGACCGCTCGGCGTGTCTGCGCCGCTTCGAGGCCGACGAGATCCAGTCCTGCTCGGACGTCCCGGTCGAGCAGATGGACTACATCCTCGCCAATCTCGACGAGGAGTTCCGCACCGCGCCGTATCTCGGCACCTACTATTATTCGCTCGACACCAGGAACGAGAAGCTCAGCGACGTGCGCGTCCGCATGGCCCTCTCGATGGCCATCGACCGCGAATTCATCGCCGGGGACATCTGGGCGAACACGATGGTGCCCGCCTTCTCGCTGACGCCGCCCGGCACCAACAATTACGGCGAACCGCCCTTCCTCGACTTCAAGGACATGCCTCTGCTCGACGCCGAGGACCGCGCCCGTGCGCTCCTCGTCGAAGCCGGTTACGGCCCGACTCATCCGCTGGTGCTCGCCCTGCGGCACAATGTGGGCGAGAACCACAAGAACACCGCGACCGCGATCGCCGACATGTGGACCAATATCGGCGTGCAGGTGACGATCGAGGCCTATGAGGGCTCGAGCTACTACCCCTACCTGCAGCAGGGCGGCGCCTTCGAGGTCGCCCGGGCAGGCTGGATCGCCGATTACAACGACCCGCAGAACTTCCTCTTCCTCAACGAGGCGGACAACACCTCGTTCAACTACGCGCACTACAACAATCCGGAATACGAGGCCCTGATGGACCGGGCCGCGACGACGGTGAATCTCGAGGAACGCGCAGCGCTCCTCTTCGACGCCGAGACGATCCTGATGCGCGATCAGCCGATCATCCCGATCCT
>CAYOET010000014.1:0-5155 GCA_964402985.1 uncultured Bauldia sp.
TTCGGCCGAGCCCTGCTTGACCGGCTGCGCCGGTCCCGCGCCCCCCGCGGGCCCGGCAACCTCGCCGCCGAAGCCGCCGAGGATCACCGAGATGAACGAGCGGTTCATCCCCTTGCACATGATGTAGGAGAGGATCGCGCCCGACGAGCCGACCAGCGCGGCGGTGATGATCAGCGCGGTGTTGCCGAGCGTGAAGCCGATGCCGGCCGCCGCCCACCCCGAATAGGAGTTGAGCATCGACACGACGACCGGCATGTCGGCGCCGCCGATCGGGATGATGAGGAGGAGCCCGATCGCCAGCGACGCCGCCGTGATCAGGAAGAACACGAACGGGTTCTGGGTCTGGACGAACAGCCAGATCAGGAGGATCAGCGCGATCAGCAGCCCGAGATTGATGAGGTGCCGCATCGGCAGGAGGATCGGCGCGCCCGACATCCGTCCGTCGAGCTTGAGGAACGCGATGACCGAGCCGGTGACCGTGATCGCGCCGACGGCGACGCCGAGCGACATCTCGATCAGGCTCTCCATGTGGATCTCGCCGGGGATGCCGATCCCGAACGCTGCCGGCGCGAGGAATGCGCCCCACGCCACCAGCACCGCCGCGAGGCCGACCAGCGAATGGAACGCCGCGATCAGCTGCGGCATCTGGGTGATCGCCACGCGCCGCGCCGCCACCGCGCCGATTCCGCCGCCGATACCGATGGCGAGGAGCACCAGCACCCAGCCGACCGTCGACGGGTTCACCCGCACCAGCGTGGTGACCACCGCGATGGTCATGCCGATGATGCCGAACCAGTTGCCCTGCCGCGCCGTCTCCGGATTGGAGAGGCCGCGCAGCGCCAGGATGAACAGCACCCCGGCGACGAGGTAGAGGAGCCCAGTGATTTCGGCGCTCAGCATGGGGGCTTACTTGCCCTTCTTCTTGTAGAGGGCGAGCATGCGCTGGGTGACCAGGAACCCGCCGAAGATGTTCACCGAGACGAGGATCAGCGCGAGGAAGCCGAGCACCGTGGCGACGCCGCTGCGGAAGTCGGTGAACCCGACCCCGACCGAGAGAAGCGCGCCGACCACGATGACGCTCGAGATGGCGTTGGTGACCGACATCAGCGGCGTGTGCAGCGCCGGCGTCACCGACCACACCACGTAGTAGCCGACGAAGATCGCGAGCACGAAGATCGAGACATAGAAGATCAGCGGGCTTGGCATGTTGGCGCCGGCGCGTGCCGCGGCTTCCGCCTGGTCGATCAGCTCCTGCAGCTGGTTCGGCTCCATCAGGCCGCTCCCTTCATCGCGAAATTGGGGTGGACGACGGCGCCGTCCGAGGTCAGCAGCGTGCCCTTCACGAGCTCGTCGTCCGGCTTGATCGCGATACCCTTCGTCTCCTTGTCGATCAGCGTCTCGACGAAGGCGAGGAGGTTGCGCGCGTAGAGCGCCGAGGCGGTAGCAGCGACCTGGCCGGCGAGATTGGCCTCGCCGAGGATGCGCACGCCGTTGATCTCGACCGTCTCGCCGATCTTCGAGCCCTCGACATTCCCGCCGCGCTCGACGGCGAGGTCGACGATCACCGAGCCCGGTTTCATCGACGCGACCATCGCCGCGCTGACCAGCTTCGGCGCCGGCCGGCCGGGGATCAGGGCGGTGGTAATGACGATGTCCTGCTTGGCGATGTGGGCGGCCACCAGCTCGGCCTGCTTGGCCTGGTATTCCTTCGACATTTCCTTGGCGTAGCCGGCTTTGGTCTCGGCCGCCTTGAACTCCTCGTCCTCGACCGCGATGAACTTCGCCCCGAGGCTCCCGACCTGCTCCTTCGCGGCGGGGCGAACGTCGGTCGCGGTCACGACGGCGCCGAGACGACGCGCGGTGGCGATCGCCTGCAGGCCGGCGACGCCCGCGCCCATGACGAACACGCGCGCCGCGGTCACGGTGCCGGCGGCGGTGATCATCATCGGCAGCGCGCGGTCATAGGCCTCCGAGGCCTCGATCACGGCGCGGTAGCCGGCGAGATTGGCCTGGCTGGAAAGAACGTCCATCGACTGCGCGCGCGTGATGCGCGGCATCAGCTCCATGCCGAAGCCCTTGATGCCGGCCTCGGCGAGCGCCTTCAGCTCCGCCTCGTGCCCGTACGGGTCGAACAGCGCGATGACGACGGCGCCCTTCTTGTACGAGGCAGCCTCGGCGGCGCTCGGCCGGCGCACGCGGAGCACGATGTCGGCATCCGCCGCAGCCTCGGCGGCCGAAGCCGCGATCGTCGCGCCGACCGCGCGATACTCATCGTCCGGAAAGCGCGACAGATGCCCTGCCCCCGTTTCGACCGCGAGGGTAGCGCCGAGCCCAATGTATTTCTTGACGGTTTCGGGAGTGGCCGCGACTCGGGTTTCGAGCTGCGGGTCCTCCGCCAGCACCGCGATCTTCATCAATTGTTCCGATCAGAGGCTGAACGGCTGGGCCGAAACGGCGCAACGCCTAGGTGTGGTACCAGTAGGCGAAGGCGCCGAAGGCCACGACGAACGAGATGATCGAGCCCCACAGGACGAGCTTGGTGAACGCCATATAGGTCGAGCGGTGGGCGCTCATGTCGTCCCAGTTCTCGACGCGCGTGATCTCGGTGGTATGCGAGGCGTGCTCAGCCATGGCAGATTCTCGTTAGGACCCGAACGAGCGCGCTTTATATCAAAAGCCCGCGCCGGGGCAATTGACCGCATACGCGCGCCTCGTCGCACGGTGGAAGCCGTCTAAGGCGCGGCTCCCCGGACCAGCCCCGCCCCCTTGAGTGCCTTGAGCTGCCGCTTGGCGACGCCGGCCGCGCTGAAGCCGTCGATCGCCTCCTCGAACATGCGGTGGAAATTCATCTCGGCGCGGAGGTGCAGGAACACCGAGCCGATGCCGATCGCCGCCCGGTCCATCAGCACGAATTCGCGCGGGATGGTGATCGCCGATTCTGGCTTCAGCCGTTGCTTGACCTCCCACACCTCGCGCCGTCCGTAGTGCTGCGGCTCGACGCCGTCGGCGATGGTTCGAACGCGGTCGTCGAGGAGCGGGGCGTAGATGAAGCGCGCCCAGACGTTGAGAGTCTCTGTGGTCGACTTGGTGAGGTTCTTGAATCCCCACCCCTCATAGGCGTGGATGACCCGCTCCGGCTCGTCGTCGCGAAGCCCGTGGTAGAGGTCGATGACCCCCTCGACGAACGTCGCCGGGAAGATGCGGATGCAGCCGTAGTCGAGGAGGTTCAGCCCGCCCGGCACGCCGCCTTCGGCAAAGATCGTGTAGTTGCCGAGATGCGGATCGCCGTGGATCACGCCGAACCGCGCGAACGGATGCCACCACGCGTGGAACACCGCCTCGGAGATCCGGTTGCGGTCTTCGAGACTGTCCTCCTTGTGGCTCAGCAGCGGCGTGCCTTCGAGCCAGCTCATGGTGAGGAGCCGCGCGGTCGACAGGGCGGGCATCGGCTCGGGCACCCGGACGAGGTCGTCGCCGGCGAGGATCTGCCGGTAGAGCGCGATGTGCTGCGCCTCGCGCTTGTAGTCGAGTTCCTCCTTGAGCCGGTCGCCGATTTCCTTCGCGATCTCCGTCGTGTCGAGCTCCGGGCTCATCCTTCGCTGGATGCCGAGGATCATGTTGAGCTGGCTGAGATCGGCGGCCACCGCCGACTCCATGTCCGGATATTGGAGCTTGCAGGCGAGCTGCCGCCCGTCATGGCCGACCGCCCGATGCACCTGCCCGAGCGAGGCGGCGGCCGCCGGCTCGCGATCGAAACTCTGGAACTTCTTCTCCCAGCCGGCGCCGAGCTCGACCATCATCCGCCGCTTCACGAAGCTCGGCCCCATCGGCGGCGCCGACGCCTGCAGCGTCTGCAGTTCGGCGGCGTATTCCGGCGGCAGCATGTCGGGGATGGTGGCGGCGAGCTGCGCCATCTTCATCACCGGCCCCTTGAGCCCGCCGAGCGCCTGGACGAGGAGCGCGGCGTTCTTCGGATCGCTGAGATCGCGCCCGAAGAGCCGCGCCGCCGCCATTTGCACCGCCGCCCCGCCGACATTGGCGCCCACCCGCGCATAGCGTGAGATGCGTCCGCTCAGCCGGTTCCGCTCGCGATCGGGTTCGTCAGCCATGGGAGAACGCTAGTCCTTCGGAAGGTTGTCGCGGATCCAGCGGGTGAGCCCCTCCTCCCCGACCTCGCCGGCCGCGAGACCAAGAATTATCACCACCGCCTCGGCTTCATCCGCGACGAAGTCGACACCGTTCAGACCGAGGAACGTCACGAGCGACACCAGCGCGGTGCGCTTGTTGCCGTCGACGAAGGGGTGGTTGCGGGCAATGCCGAAGGCGTACGCCGCAGCCAACTCCGGCAATGCGCCCGCTTCGTACGCCCACCGGTTTCGGGGACGACCGAGCGCCGACTCGAGAGCGCCGAAGTCGCGGATGCCGCTTGGGCCACCAAACTCCCGAAGCTGCTCCTCGTGAATGGCTATGACCAGCTCGACCGGCAGCCAGACCGGCTCGGTCATCGGCTACTTCGCCAGTTCGCCGAGCGCGTTCCGGTAGGTCTTCATCGCCTTCCGCGCGATCTTCATCCCCTTTTCGAAGGCCGGATCGGCACGGTTGAGCTTGATGCCGCCGTCGGCGGTTTCGGTGACGAAGAAATCGTCCCCCAGCTCCAGACGAAGCCGCTGGACCAGCTCCTTGGGCAGGATGAAACCGGTCGAGTTCCCGATCTTCTTGATCTCGATCTTCATCGGTTCAGATCCCTGATCGGCCAAGGCCTTCAAAGTTTCGCGGTACTCGTCCGTGAGGGCATCGACGACCGCCACGATCTCTCCCGAGCCGTCCTCGCGGAGCCCCGCGGGCGCCTGCACTTTCTTGATCTCGTCCGCCATCGACCCGGTCTCGTTGTTATACGCCACGTATAACACAGCTTCGCCGTCGCCGGAAGCGCCCTACCGCCAGCGGCCGCTCGCCCGTCGCGTCAACAGGGAGAAAGCAATCGCGGCGATCGAGACCAGGATCACGAGAAGGAGCACCATCATCCCGATCGCGCCGATGATGGCGGTGAAGGCGTTCCAGAACCCCACCTGGGCGATCAGGATCACAAGCAGGATGAAGAGAATGAGCGGCACGGCTTCAAGTCCCCGTTGGTCACCGGAATAGATGGGAACGG
>CAYOET010000015.1:0-3867 GCA_964402985.1 uncultured Bauldia sp.
TATGGGCTCGCCGGCCTTTGGATCACCGGTCTTCTCCTCCTCTGGCTGCAATACGGCTTCCGTCCGCCGGGCCTGTTCTGGGTCAAGTTCCTGGCCGTGCTGGGTCTGACCGCAGCGGTCGGCTACATCCACATGCTGTCCAAGAAGATGCGGGAAACCGGGGACGTCACGATCGGGGCACAACTCGCCCAAGTCGGCCCGATCGCTGGATTGTGTGCACTTGTCGCCGTGATTTTCGCCGTCCTGGCCTTCCACTGACGGCGCGACGGCCTTGCCAGCGCGAGGCCGTTTCACTTAATAAGGCTGGCTACGGGCGCTTAACCGGCGCCCGCTATGCTTGGCGGAAATGAGCGAATTGATGACCCGCACCGCAAGGATCGACGTCGCGTCGTCCGCCGCGCCTCTGGCGCGGGGCGCTGTGCTGCCTGGGCTGACCCTCCTCCTTAGACGCCCCTGAGCGTCCTGCTCTGCGTTCGGCGGGCGGGCACTCAGGGGACGAGGCGCAGCTCCCGAGATCGCCGGCGAAAGCCGGGCAGCACAGGATCAAGACCATGACTCAACCCCCCAATACGACCGGCAAAGACCGCGTCATCATTTTCGACACCACGCTGCGCGACGGCGAGCAATCGCCCGGCGCGTCGATGACCCTCGAGGAGAAGATCCAGGTCGCCGATCTCCTCGACGAGATGGGCGTCGACGTCATCGAGGCCGGCTTCCCGATCGCTTCCAACGGCGACTTCGAGGCGGTAAGCGAGATCGCCAAGCGCATGAAGCGCGCCGTCGTGTGCGGCCTCGCCCGCGCCTCGATAAACGACATCGACCGCGCCGCCGAAGCGCTCCGCCACGCCGAGCGCCGGCGCATCCACACCTTCATCGGCACCTCGCCGCTGCACCGCCAGTACCAGCTGCAGATGAGCGCCGACCAGGTCTACGAGAAGGTGGTCGCCTCGGTGACGCGCGCCCGCAACCACACCGACGACGTCGAGTGGTCGCCGATGGATGCCACCCGCACCGAGCACGATTTCCTGTGCCGCGTGGTCGAGGCGGCGATCAAGGCTGGCGCCACCACGATCAACGTTCCCGACACGGTCGGCTACGCCACTCCGGACGAATTCCGCAACCTCATCGTGATGCTGCGGGAGCGCGTGCCGAACGCCGACCAGGCGATCTTCTCGACCCACTGTCACGACGATCTCGGCATGGCGGTCGCGAACTCGCTGGGCGGCCTTCTCGGCGGCGCGCGGCAGATCGAGTGCACGATCAACGGCCTCGGCGAGCGCGCGGGCAACGCGGCGCTCGAAGAGGTGGTGATGGCGATCAGGACGCGCGGCGACGTGCTGCCGTTCTACACCAACGTCGATGCCTCGATGCTGGTGCGCGCCTCCAAGCTGGTGTCGAGCGTCTCGGCCTTCCCGGTCCAGTACAACAAGGCGATCGTCGGCAAGAACGCCTTCGCGCACGAGTCCGGCATCCACCAGGACGGCGTCCGCAAGAACGCCCAGACCTATGAGATCATGACGCCCGAGTCCGTGGGCCTCAAGGAGAGCTCGCTGGTCATGGGCAAGCACTCGGGCCGCCACGCCTTCCGCGAGAAGCTGGCCGAGATGGGCTTCCAGCTCGGCGACAATGCGCTGGAGGATGCCTTCCGCCGCTTCAAGGACCTCGCCGACCGCAAAAAGCATGTCTTCGACGAGGACATCGAGGCGCTGGTCGAGGACGAGGTCGCGACCCAGGGCGAGCTCATCCGGGTGATCGCGCTCACCGTCATCGCCGGCACGGGCGGGCCGCAGAAGGCGATCATCACCCTCGACGTCGACGGCCGCCACGAGACCAAGGAAGCCACCGGCAACGGCCCGGTCGACGCAACCTTCAACGCGATCAAGTCGATCGTCCCCAACAAGGCCAAGCTCAGCCTCTTTCAGGTCCACGCGGTGACCGAGGGGACGGACGCGCAGGCCGAGGTCTCGGTGCGGCTCGAAGAAGAGGGAAAATCGGTGACCGGCCGAAGCGCCGACCCCGACACCCTCGTCGCCTCCGCCAAGGCCTATGTCTCGGCGGTCAACAAGCTCATGACCCGCCGCGCCAAGAACGCGCCGGCCGCGGTGGCCGAGGCGGGGTAGGGCGCCGACCCGCCCCCTCTCCCCGGCGGGAGAGGGCTGGGGTGAGGGGACTTCACCTCTCCGGATCGACCTGTACCCCCTCACTTTAACCCTCCCCTCGAGGGAGGGTCGAAGCGCCCCTTCGGCGCTTCCGGGAGGGGGCTCCAGCGGTCTCTCACGTTCACGCGGCATCCCCCCGCCCGAAACCGGCTGAAACGCCGGTTTCGACCTCCCCTCGAGGGGAGGTTAAGTCTTCACCTGGCCAACAACGAAAAGGGCGCGGTCTTGGCCGCGCCCTTTGTATTTCGGCGGCGCGGTCCGCGCCTACATCGGCAGATTGAGATTGCCGAGGCGGAGGAACTGGGTCTCGCCGGAGTGGTCGTCGACGCCGTCATTGTCGGTGATGACAAAGGCGTTGCCGGCGGCGTCCACGGTCAGGCTCTCGACCTTCTCGAGGACGAAGCCGCCCGGGGCGGCGAGGTCGGGGATGAGATCGCGGACGATGGTCTTCTCGACCACCGGGATGGTCGCCGACCCGACCGCCGCCGGAGTGACGCCGTCGAGCGAGACGTAGGTGATCGCCTTCAGCGCCGCGTCGCGGGCGACGAGGTTGTCGCGCTCGATGAAGAGGAGGCCGTCGCCGTAGGCGGAGACCTCGGACAGCCCGACCCAGCCGCCGGTCGGCGCCTCGAGCGGGTAGTGCACCACGCCCCAGCTGCCGTCGGCCGGCTTGTAGGCGAGGAGCTTCACGAAGCCCTTGGGGTCGTCGCCCCACTCGCGCTGAACCGCGAGCCAGACGGTCTGGTCGGCGCCTTCGCCGGTAACCGCCACGCCCTCGTAGCCCGAACGGGTCGAGATCGCCGCGACCGCCCCGGGGAGCGGGATTTCCTCCTCGATGACGCCGTCGACGCCGACCTTGAGCAGCGTGCTGTAGGTCGGCGGATTGGTCGTCGGGTCGCCCTCGGAGGCGAGCCAGAAGCCGCCGTCGGAGGCCAACGCGATGCCCTCGAGATCGAGGCCCTCGGCCGGTGCGCCGTCCTTGGTGACGGTCAGCGAGGCGGTGATCACCGCCGGGGTCTGGGTCGCGTCGAGGGTGAGGATGCGAGCCTCGGCCCAGGCGCTGTCCATGACCAAATAGAGCTTGCCCGCCTCGGCCGGATCGGCGGCGGCGCCCGAGAGCGCGGTCCACGCGATCGGCAGGCCGTTCTCGTCATCGGCGGAGACGATGCCCGGATAGGCGGGCTCGGCGTCCTGCCACTCATAGACCGTGACCACCGATCCGACGCCGCCGTCGGCGCGGAGGTCGGTCTCGCTCGCGGTCACGAAGAGGCCGCGCGCCGGGATGGCGAGGAGGCCTTCCGGCCCGATGCCGCCGGTGACCGCCTGGAGGTACTCCGGCTCGCCGCCGGTGTCCTTGTAGATCGCCACCAGCGAGGCGCGCTCGGTGCCGACGAAGATCAGCGTCTCGCCGCCGAACTCGCCGACCTCGACACCCTCGGGCTCGGCGCCCTTGCTGTCGCGGCCCTCGGGATAGTGGCCGAGTCGAACGGTCAGCTGGTCGAGCGCGGCGCCCGACTCGAAGGCCACCGAGCCGTCCTTGTTGAAGATCGTGAAGCTGCGGCTCCCACCGTCGAGGTCGCCTTCATTGGCGGTCACGAAGCGGTTGGCGTCGATCCACTTGACGCCGTCCGGCTCGCGCAGCCGATCGTCGGAGCCGGTCAGCTCGATGATCGCGTTCTCCTCGTTGTCGATGCCGGTGAGCTCGACC
>CAYOET010000016.1:0-2737 GCA_964402985.1 uncultured Bauldia sp.
CATCCTCGGCGTGGCGGCGGCGTGGCTCCTCGAATTGGCGGTGACGGTGGTCGGCCGGCCGCCGACCTCGGCGGGCGGGAATTTCGTGCCGCCGGTGCTGCCCACCGGCTCGGTGATCTATCTGGCGGCGCTCGGTTCGGCGCTCGGCGCCTCGTTCGGCGACTGGATCAGGCGCCAACGGACGGCCGGCATCCGCTCGCCGCTCCACGCCATGGCGCCGGTCGGTCTGGTGATCGTCCTCGTCCTCATGCCGGTCGTGGTGGTCGCGGCCCTCCTGGCCAATGGCTGGATTCGCGACCGCACGCTCCCGGAAGCGCCGCGGCCGGCTCTCGCCGACAGCGACGGCCGGGCCTTCATCTGATGGGGTGATGAACTTGACCTCGCCACCGAAAAGCGCGATGGAACCCCCCATGGTGGCAGTTACGCTTTCTTGCGCCATTTCCGGGATCATCATTATCGGCTAGCGATCGCTGGCCGAGCCGTTCCCTCCTGACCGAAAGACAAGTGGTTTGAGATGGACGCCCCGGCCGGCGACGGCAGGGTTTTGTCCATGGCTGAACGAACCACAGAACTGACCGGCGGGTGCCAATGCGGCACTGTCCGCTTCCGCGCGGCAAGCCTCGGCCGGGCCTCGATCTGCCATTGCCGGATGTGCCAGAAGGCGTTTGGCGCTTTCTTCGGCCCGCTGGTGAGCGCTTTCGGGGTGACCTGGACGCGCGGCGCGCCAAGCCACTTCCAGAGCTCCAACCAGGTCCGCCGCGGCTTCTGCTCGGCCTGCGGCACCCCGCTGACCTATGAGTATGCGGGCGGGACCGAACTCGCGATCGGCGCGTTCGACGATCCGCGCGTTGCCGCGCCGACCATCCAGGTCAACCCGGCGGAGAAGCTGCCCTTCACCGACAAGCTGCACAAACTGCCGATCCGCCGCCCCGGCGACGAGCCGCACGCCGAGGGGTTCCTCGAGGCCGTGGTCAGCTATCAGCATCCGGACGAGGACACCGCTGCCTGGCCGCCGCGTGCGGGAGCAAAATCATGAGAGAACGGCTCTACCTCTTCGACACTACGCTCCGCGACGGCGCGCAGACCGCCGGCGTCGACTTCGCGCTCGAAGACAAGCTCGCGATCGCCAAACTCCTCGACGAGCTCGGGATCGACTATATCGAGGGCGGCTATCCGGGGGCGAACCCGACCGACACGGCCTTCTTCCAGGAGAAGCGGACGAGCCGGGCGATTTTCACCGCCTTCGGCATGGTCAAGCGGGCCGGGGTTTCGCTCTCCAACGACCCCGGGCTTCGCGTGATTCTGTCGGCCAAGGCCGACGCGATCTGTTTCGTCGCCAAGAGCTGGGACTATCACGTCAAGGTCGCGCTCAAAACGAGCCTCGAGGAGAACCTCGACTCGGTGCTGCAGTCGGTGACCGCGGCGCGCGAGGCGGGGAGGGAGGTGCTCCTCGACTGCGAGCATTTCTTCGACGGCTACAAGGCCAATCCCGACTACGCGCTCGCCATCGCCCGTACCGCGTACGAGGCCGGCGCGCGCTGGGTGGTGCTGTGCGACACCAATGGCGGCACGCTGCCCGAGGAGGTGACTGCCATCGTGACGGAGGTAACGAAGGTCATCCCGGGCGATCATCTCGGCATCCACGCGCACAACGACACCGAGCACGGGGTCGCCAACTCGCTGGCCGCCGTGCGCGCCGGCGTCCGTCAGATCCAGGGCACGCTGAACGGCATCGGCGAGCGTTGCGGCAACGCCAACCTGACCTCGATCATCCCCACGCTCCTCCTCAAGCCGCTCTATGCCGAGCGCTTCGAGACCGGCGTGAGCGAGGCCGGCCTCCGCAGGCTCACCGAGCTCTCGCACCGCTTCGACGAGATGGTGAACCGGGCTCCCAACCGGCAGGCGCCCTATGTCGGGGCGAGCGCGTTCGCGACCAAGGCCGGCATCCACGCCTCGGCGATCATGAAGGACCCGCGCACCTACGAGCATGTCGAGCCGGAGAAGGTGGGCAATCGCCGCCACGTGCTGGTCTCCGACCAGTCCGGCAAGTCGAACCTCCTCGCCGAGCTGAGCCGGCGCGGCATGACCGTCGCCAAGGACGATCCGCGCCTCGACAAGCTTCTCGACGCAGTCAAGGAGCGGGAGTCGCGCGGCTATGCCTATGAGAGCGCGGACGCCTCGTTCGAGCTGCTGGCGCGGCGCGTGATGGGCCATGTTCCGGAATACTTCGCGGTGGAAAGCTTCCACGTCACCACCGAGCGGCGCTTCAACGCGCTCGGCCAGCTGGTCTCGGTTTCCGAGGCGGTGGTGAAGATGGATGTCGGCAGCGAGCGCCTCCTCACCGTCGCCGAAGGCAACGGCCCGGTGAACGCGCTCGACCGCGCGATGCGGAAGGACCTCGGCATCTACGCCGACGCGATCGCCGACCTCGAGCTGGTCGACTACAAGGTGCGCATCCTCAACGGCGGCACCGAAGCGGTGACGAGGGTCCTCATCGAATCGACCGACGGCTCGGGCGATTCGTGGTTCACGGTCGGCGTCTCGGCCAATATCGTGGACGCTTCGTTCGAGGCGCTGCAAGACGCCCTCGTCTACAAGCTGGTACGCGCCGGCGCGAAGGCAGTGGCGCCGCACGCTGCGGAGTAGGCGCCCGGCCGCACCAGCTCGTCACCAGCTCCCTTAACCTCCCCCTTGCGGGGAGGTCGAAACCGCGTAGCGGTTTCGGGAGGGGGTGGCC
>CAYOET010000017.1:0-3198 GCA_964402985.1 uncultured Bauldia sp.
CGGCGTCTTCCGCTTCGGCTGGATGGACCGCGAAGCGCGCGTCCAGGTGAAGCGGAAGCCGGCCGGGCCGCTCGGGGCGCTGGTCGTCGGGATCGCGTTCGGGTTCGGATGGACGCCGTGCATCGGACCCGTACTCGGCACGATTCTTTTCGTCGCGGGAAGCGAGGACACGGTGGCGAGCGGCGCGCTGCTCCTCGCGGCCTATTCGCTGGGGATGGGCATTCCTTTCCTCGCCGCTGCGCTCTTCGCCGGACCGTTCATGCGGCTCATGAAGCGCTTCCGGCGCTACCAGGGCGCGGTCGAGCGGACGACCGGGGCGCTCCTCGTCGTCACCGGGGTTCTCTTCATCACCGGGCAGATCACCGCGCTCTCCTATTGGCTGCTGGAGACCTTCCCGGCGTTCAGCCGTCTCGGCTGAACCCCAGCTCTCGCCACAATCTTCCGGCCAATGCCGTCAGTCTTGATGCTTGACCGGCGCGAGCGGGCGCGGCCAAAGCACGAATGACGAGGCTGAGGGGTCGATTCGGATGGTTCAGACGACGCGCACGTGCCAGGCGGTGATCCTCGCGGCGGGGGAGGGCACCAGGATGCGCTCGACGCTCCCCAAGGTGCTGCACCCGGTCGCCGGCCTGCCGATGCTCGGCCACGTGCTCAAGACCGCCGCTGCCGCCGGTGCGGTCAGGCAAACCATCGTCGTCGGGCCGGAGGCCAAGGCGGTGCGCGCTTTCGTGGCCAAGGCCTCGCCCAAGGCGGAGGTCTACGAGCAGACCGAGCGGCTGGGGACGGCCCACGCGGTGCTCGCGGCGCGGAGCGGTCTGAAGACCGCCACCGACGACGTGCTCATCCTCTACGGCGACACGCCGCTGGTCACCCCGGCGACGCTGCAGTCGGTGCGCATCGCGCTCGAGCAGGGCGCCGACGTGGTCGTGGTCGGTTTCGTGGCGAAGAATCCGGCCGGCTACGGGCGCATCCTCTTGGACGACAACCAGGGCACCGTCCGCGCCATCCGCGAGGAGAGGGAAGCCACGATCGACGAGCGCGCCATCACGTTCTGCAATGCCGGGATCATGGGCTTTCGCGGGCCAGTCACGCTGCTCAGCGTCCTCGACAAGATCGGCAACAAGAACGCCAAGGGCGAGTACTATCTGACCGACGCCGTGGAGGTCGCCAACCGCGCGGGCCTCTCCGTCGTGGCGGTCACCGCCCCGGAGGAGGACGTCCTCGGGGTCAACACCCGCGCTCAACTTGCCGAGGCGGAGCGCGCCTGGCAGACGCGAGCCGCGATCGCCGCGATGAACGCGGGCGCGACGATGATCGACCCGAGCACCGTCTATCTCGCCCACGACACCGAGCTGGGGCGGGACGTGACCATCGAGCCGGGCGTGTTCTTCGGCCCAGGGGTCAAGATCAAGGACGGCGCGACCATCCGCGCCTACAGCCACCTCGAAGGCGCGACTGTCGCCTCGGGGGCGGTGGTGGGGCCGTTCGCGCGGCTCCGTCCAGGGGCGGCGATCGGCGAGAACGCGCGGGTCGGCAATTTCGTCGAGATCAAGAACGCCGACATCGAGAGCGGCGCCAAGGTCAACCACCTCACCTATATCGGCGACGCGCGGGTCGGCGCGGAGGCCAATATCGGCGCCGGGACGATCACCTGCAACTACGACGGATCCGGCAAGTACCACACCGATATCGGGGCCGGGACCTTCATCGGCTCGAACAGCGCGCTGGTCGCGCCGGTGACGATCGGCGACGGCGCCTATATCGCTTCGGGCAGCGTGATCACTCACGACGTCGCGCCGGGGGCGCTTGCCATCGCCCGCGGCCGCCAGGTCGAGAAGCCGGGTTGGGTGGCGCGCTTCCGCGAACTCGCGACGCGCAAGAAGAGAGAAAGCGGTAACCATGGCCATTAGAACCGGGGCCGGTGTAACCGCCCGCAAAGTGAAGTGATTCCAGTCTTGTGCATTGCAGCGCTAAGACGATGACCAGGTTGGCAGGAGCTTTCTGAATGTGTGGGATTGTCGGCATCCTCGGTCAGACGCCGGTGGCGCCTCTTCTCGTGGATGCCCTCAAGCGTCTCGAATATCGCGGCTACGACTCGGCGGGAGTCGCGACGCTTGAAAACGGGCAACTGACGCGCCGCCGCGCCGAGGGCAAGCTCCGCAATCTCGAGGACCGTCTCCGCCGCGAGCCGCTGAACGGCCATGCCGGGATTGGCCATACGCGCTGGGCCACGCACGGCGCGCCGACCGAGAACAACGCCCATCCCCACGCCACCGAGCGCCTCGCGCTCGTCCACAACGGCATCATCGAGAATTTCCGCGAGCTCAAGAACGAGCTCAAGGCGGAAGGACGCGTCTTCACCAGCGACACCGACACCGAGGTGATCGCCCATCTCGTCACCCGGGAGCTCGACCGCGGGCTCGACCCGCCGGCGGCGGTGAAGAATGCGCTGCACCAGCTCGAAGGCGCCTTCGCGGTCGCGATCCTCTTCCAGGGCGAGGAGAATCTCCTGATCGCCGCGCGCCGGGGCAGCCCGCTCGCGCTCGGCCACGGCGACCACGAGATGTTCCTCGGCTCGGACGCCATCGCGCTCGCGCCGTTCACCGACGCGATCACTTATCTCGAGGACGGCGACTGGGCGGTGCTGACGCGCGAGGGCGCGACGATCTACGACGAGGCCGGCAACAGGGTCGAGCGGAAGCAGACCAAGAGCGTTGGCACCTCCTTCATGGTCGACAAGGGCAACCATCGCCACTTCATGGCGAAGGAGATCTACGAGCAGCCCGAGGTGGTGGGCCACACGCTGGCGCACTATCTCGACTTCAACGCCCTCAAGGTGCGCCTGCCCAAGGATTTTCCGGTCGACTTCGCCAAGATCGACCGCCTCGCCATCACCGCCTGCGGCACCGCCTTCTATGCCGGCCTGACTGCCCGCTACTGGTTCGAGCGCCTGGCGCGGCTGCCGGTCGACATCGATATCGCGTCGGAGTTCCGCTATCGCGAGCTGCCGCTCGCCAAGAACGGGCTGACCATCGTCATTTCTCAGTCGGGCGAGACGGCGGACACGCTTGCCTCGCTGCGCTACGCGCGCTCCCAGGGCCAGAAGCTGGCCGCAGTCGTGAACGTCCGCGAGTCGACCATCGCCCGCGAGTCCGACTGCCTGCTCCCGACGCTGGCCGGGCCGGAGATCGGGGTCGC
>CAYOET010000018.1:0-30160 GCA_964402985.1 uncultured Bauldia sp.
GTCACCGAAGGGCCAGAGCGACGCTGCAGCATGACGTTCAGTGGAGTCCAGATTGGTTGCCGCTCATTCCGCTGAGCCCTTGCGCAACCTTCACAAGCGGGTCGGGCCGCCGACTTGATTCAAGTCAAGCGCCAGCGGCCAAAGACAGACGTTAGCTTCCTTTGCTTGCCATCGCCAGAATCTGGAGCCAGCGCATGTCGGACGTGAAGATCAGGATCTTTCGGGGCAATGACCAACAGCCGGCCACCACGGTCACTATTCCCGGCGGCATCATCCGGATGGCCGCAAGCCTGGTGCCGCGGCAAGCGGTCGAAGCCCTCCGCCAGGAAGGCATCGAGCTTGACGAGATTGTCCGCCTCTCGGCCAACCCGGAAGCTCACGGTCGCTTGGTGGAGGTCGAGGACCACGTGAAGGGGGAGAGAGTGGTAGTGTCCCTGGAATAGGGACCCACGGCACCCAGTACGAAGCGGGTGCCGGAACCCCTAGTCGAGATCGAGGAGAACGAGCGAACGTGCGGCAGTCGAAGCCGGTTCGCCTGCGCTGTCGGTTGGAAGGGCCGCCGATTGAGCCTGCCGGTCGGTGAGGCGGGCGATCAGCTCCCAAAGCGGTCCGATATCGTAGATTCTCTTGACCGGGAGATCGGTGCTCGCCCGAGCGTTCTCGGGAACGGCTTCCGGACGTGCCCCTTCGGTCGGGGTACTCGGCGTGGAGATCGGCATAGGTCCCATCCAATCGTTAAGCCGGCCGGACAATAATCGGCCGCGTCCGCAGCGCCTTGACTTGGATCAACGCGCCGGGGCCGGTTGAAACCCAACCATGTCCGCGCCGTTGGATCCACGCCGCTCTCGGAACGGCCCGCAGCAAGGAATTCTCCGTCCCATGACGATTCCAGCAGACCGTCCTCGTACCAACCCGCTCCAGGAACTCGGACGGCTCGGGCAACAGGTCTGGCTCGACGACATCCAGCGCTCCTTCCTCGAGGACGGTGATCTCGCGGGACTCATCGAGGCCGATGGCCTGGCCGGGATTACCTCCAACCCGGTCATCTTCGAGCATGCCATCCGTCAGTCACACGACTATGACGCCGCTCTTGAGCAGCTGAGAGCCGAGCGCGCAGACTCGAGAACCGCCTATGAAAGGCTCGCCCTGGAAGACATCGCCACCGCCGCAGACATCTTCCGCCCGCTCTATGAGGCGACCGACGCGCAGGCCGGCTTCGTCAGCCTGGAGGTCTCCCCCTATCTGGCTCGCGACGCGCAGGGCACCGTCGCCGAGGGCCTTCGCTTATGGCGCTCGCTCGACCGGCCCAACGTGTTCATCAAGGTGCCGGGTACCGCGGAGGGGCTGGCGGCGATTGCCGCGCTCGTCGCCGAGGGCGTCAACGTCAACGTGACGCTGCTCTTCGGCGTGTCTCGCTATGGCCATGTCGCGGAGGCATACTTCCAGGGTCTGGAGGCGCGATTGCGCATGGGCAAGCCGATCGAGAACGTGCGCAGCGTGGCGAGCTTCTTCCTGAGCCGGATCGACGCGACCGTCGACCGGCGGCTCGGGGTCATGGGCGAAGGGCCGACGGCCCTTAGAGGCCGGGCCGCCGTGTCGTCCGCCAAGCTCGCCTACCGGACCTTCCATTCGCTCATCCGATCCGAGCGCTGGCGCGCCCTCGCGGAGCGCGGCGGCCAGCCCCAGAAGCTCCTGTGGGCGAGCACGGGGACCAAAGACCCGACCTTCAGCGACGTGAAGTATGTCGAGGAGCTGATCGGACCCGACACCATCACCACCCTTCCGAGGAAGACGCTGGATGCCTTTCGCGACCACGGAAGGCCGTCGCTCACCCTCGAAGGCGGCCTGCGCGCCGCGGAGACGGCTCTCGCGGGTCTCGCCGCCGCGGGGATCGACATGGAGACGGTCGCAAACGAGCTGGAAGAGGAGGGAATTGCGCTGTTCGCCAAGGCCTTCGACAACCTCGACGCAGCCCTTCGCGATCGGCTCGATGCGGCTGCCTGACCGAAATGGGAGGCGAAGTGGATCACGCTAAAGGGCAACTTGCGACCGCGGACCTCGCCGCGCTCGACATCTATTGGCGCGCCGCCAACTACCTCTCGGTCGGGCAGATCTATCTCCTCGACAATCCGCTCCTCAGGGAGCCGTTGAGGATCGAGCACATCAAGCCGCGGCTCCTCGGCCATTGGGGAACCTCTCCCGGGCTGAGTTTTGTCTACGCTCACCTCAACCGGGTGATCGTGGAGCGCGATCTCAACGTGCTCTACGTCGCAGGACCCGGTCATGGCGGCCCGGCGATGGTCGCCAACACCTATCTCGAGGGGACATATTCCGAGTTCTTCCCGACGGTCACTCAGGACGAGGAGGGGCTGAGGAAGCTCTTTCGCCAGTTCTCGTTCCCCGGCGGCATTCCGAGCCATGCCTCGCCCGACACGCCGGGCTCGATTCACGAAGGCGGCGAGCTCGGCTACTCGCTCAGCCACGCGTTCGGAGCCGCTTTCGACAACCCCGATCTCGTCGTCGCCTGCGTAATCGGAGACGGCGAGGCGGAAACCGGGCCGCTCGCCGCCGCATGGCATTCCAACAAGTTCCTCAATCCGGTGACCGACGGCACCGTTCTCCCGATCCTTCACCTCAACGGCTACAAGATCGCCAACCCGACCGTGCTCGCGCGTATCGGACGGGAGGAGCTTGGCTCGCTTCTTCACGGCTACGGGTATCGCCCCTATTTCGTCGAAGGCGACGATCCGGCCGTGATGCACCGGCTGATGGCGGAGACGCTCGACACGATCTTCAACGAGATCGCGGCGATCAGAGCCGCCGCCGCCGCCAAGTCGGTTCCCTCGCGCCCGCTCTGGCCGATGCTGGTCATGGTCACCCCGAAGGGCTGGACCGGGCCGAAGGTCGTGGACGGTCTCAAGACCGAGGGCACGTGGCGATCGCACCAGGTCCCGCTGGCGGGCCTTCGGGACAACCCGGCTCACTTGCGGCAGCTGGAGGAGTGGCTCCTTTCGTACCGTCCCGCCGAGCTCTTCGACGACGCTGGGCGTTTGAAGCCGCTTCCTGCCGAGATCGTGCCGCAGGGCGTGAGACGAATGGGGGCCAACCCACACGCCAATGGCGGCGGCCTGACGAAGGAGCTCTGGCTTCCCAACCCTGCGGATTACGCCGCCGCGGTACCTTCGCCGGGCTCCGTGGTCGCCGAGACGACACGCTTCGCCGGCGCCTACCTTCGCGACGTGATGAAACTCAACGAGGAGAGCCGGAATTTCCGGGTCTTCGGTCCTGACGAGACAGCCTCGAACCGGCTGGGCGCGCTGTTCGAGGAGACATCGCGAAGCTGGATGGCGGAGCGCCTCCCCGGTGACGATCACCTGTCGCCGAAAGGGCGCATCATGGAGATCCTCAGCGAGCACACCTGCCAGGGCTGGCTCGAGGGCTACCTTCTCACCGGACGGCACGGCTTCTTCTCGACCTACGAAGCCTTCGTCCACATCGTCGACTCGATGTTCAACCAGTTCGCCAAGTGGCTCGATGCCGCGAACGAGATTCCCTGGCGGCGCCCGATCCCGTCGTTGAACTACCTTCTCACGTCTCACGTCTGGCGCCAGGACCACAACGGCTTCAGCCATCAGGACCCCGGCTTCATCGACGTCGTGTTGAACAAGAAGCCCGAGATCGTCCGCGTCTATCTCCCGCCCGACGGCAATACGCTGCTCCTCACCGTCGACCATTGTCTGCAGACCTGGAACCGGGTGAACGTGATCGTCGCGGGCAAGCAACCCGAGCCGCAATGGCTGTCGTGGAACGAAGCCGTCCGGCATTTCGAGGCCGGGCTCGGCGTCTGGGAATGGGCCAGCACCGACGCCGGCCGCGAGCCCGACATCGTGCTCGCGGCGGCGGGGGACGTTCCGACCCTGGAGATCTTGGCGGCGGCAGCGCTCCTCCGCGAAGCGCTTCCCGACCTCGCGGTGCGCGTCGTCAACGTCGTCGACTTGATGCGGCTTCTGCCGAACGAGGTCCACCCGCACGGTCTGGACCACGACCAGTTCAACGCCCTGTTCACCGCCGACAGGCCGATCCTCTTCGCCTACCACGGCTATCCCTGGCTCATTCACCGCCTGTGCTACCGGCGCGCCGGGCACGCCCAGATGCATGTTCGCGGCTATCGGGAGGAGGGGACGACGACGACCCCCTTCGACATGACGGTCCTGAACGGACTCGACCGGTTCCACCTCGTCCTCGACGTCCTCGAGCTCGTTCCGGGGCTGAAGGAGCGCGCCGGCGATTTCGGCCGGCAAATGCTCGAGCGCCTCGCCGAGCACAAGGCCTATATCGAGCGGTTCGGCGAGGACATGCCCAGTATTCGGGACTGGAAGTGGGGCGCCTAGACCGCATCCGCCCGGTTTGAGCGAGGTCAAAGACGGCGGCGGGTGCGTCATGGAAGGTGCGTGATGCGGCTCAGCCAGGTCATCAAGAAGCCATGGAACATCTCAAGCAGCCGGCCAGCAGGGCCGCCGCCTTCATTGCGGGCGTGAGTCCCCTCGCCGTCGCCGCGCTGCTCCTTTGCGGGCTCCTGTTGTGGCAGCTCTCGGGCGTGCTGCTCCTGAGTTTCGCGGCGGTCGTGCTCGCCACCCTTCTCCGCGCCGCGGCCGAGACCCTCGAGCGTTACGTCCCGGTGCCGCGCTGGTGGGCGCTCGCTCTGGTTTGTCTCGCCGTCGCGGCCGGAGCCGCGGCATTCTTCATTTTTCTCGGGGGGCAGGCCGGTAACGACGCTCTCAGCCTCATCTCCGGTCTGCCGGAACGGATCGGCAGTCTCGGCGAGCGGCTCGGCGTGGAAGACCTCGAAGTCGCTCTGGGCGAACGCCTGCAGGAGTGGATGGGGCAGGACGATGCCCTCGGTCGCGTCTTCGGATACACGTCCACCCTCGTCGGCGGCGTCACCAATCTGATCCTCGTCGTCGTCGCGGCGGTCTATCTCGCCGCGGCCCCCGACCTCTACCGGCGGGGGTTCCTGCAACTCGTCCCGCCGGCGATGCGTCCGGGGATGGCGGCCGCCTGGGATCATTCCGCCCAGGCGCTCGGGCACTGGCTGCGCGGCATGCTCGTGACGATGGTGATCGTGGGCGTCTCCACGACTGCCGGCCTCTACGCGATCGGGATGCCCTCGCCCCTTGCCCTCGGCTTGCTGGCGGGTCTGGCGGAGTTGATCCCGGTCGTCGGCGGTCTGATCGCCGCCGTACCCGCCGTGGTCATCGCAGCTTCCATCGGAGACGCCACGTTCCTCTGGGTGCTCGTTCTCTACATCGTCGTCCAGCAGGTGGAGGGCAATCTCCTGACCCCGCTCGTCAATCGCAGCACGGTCGAGCTCCCGCCCGCGCTCACGCTGTTCGCCCTGGTCGCGTCGGGGGTCGTCTTCGGGCCGCTCGGCCTCTTCCTCGGGGCGCCCCTCGCGGTCGTGCTCTATGTCGGCATCAAGCAGCTTTACGTGCGCGACTTCCTGGGCGAGGAGACAACCGTACCGGGCGACATCGACGCCGGTTAGGGTGGGCCTTCGTTGGGAACGGCGGCATGCACATCCTGGTCATCAACAGCGGCAGCTCGTCGCTCAAATACAAGCTCTTCGACATGGGGACCGAGGCCGTCCTCACCTCGGGCGCCGTTGCCGATATCGGTGGCGACAGCGCCGCCCCGGCGGGCGGCCGGCCGGTTCGCAACCACGAGGAAGCGTTGGCGATCGCGCTTGGCGAGTTGGCCGGGACGATCGGCGGCGGCGCGATCGACGCCATTGGGCATCGCGTCGTCCACGGCGGCCCCGATCTGTTCGCGCCGACGATCGTCGATCGGCGCGTCCGGTCGGCCATCGCGGCCCACTCCGACCTCGCGCCGTTGCACAATCCGGCCAACCTCATGGGTATCGAGGCAGCCGGCCGGCTCAGACCGAAGGTCCCGCAGGTGGCCGTGTTCGACTCGGGGTTCCATCACACGATGCCGGCGGTCGCCGCGACCTATGCGCTGCCCCGCGACTTGGCGTGCTCGCACGGCCTTCGTCGCTACGGCTTTCATGGGACGAGTTGCGCGTGGTCGCTCGGCGCCGCCTCGTCCTACCTCGCGCGGCCCGCGGAGAGCCTCAACCTGATCGTCGCCCATCTCGGGGCGGGCGCGTCGGTGACCGCCATTCGCGCGGGCCGCTCTGTCGACACGTCGATGGGGCTGTCTCCGCTCGGCGGTCTGATGATGCAGACGCGCGCCGGCGACCTCGATCCCGGCATCGTGCTGAAGGTCCTTCGCGAAGGCATGTCGCTGGCCGCGCTCGACCAGGTGCTCAATCACGAATCGGGAGTGAAGGCCCTAGCCGGCGAGGCCGACATGATGACGGTCGCGGAGCGCAGCTGGAGAGGAGATGCGGACGCCGCGTTCGCCCGTGAGGCCTATGCCTACCGGGTCGCCCACTATGTCGGCGCCTATGCCGGGCTGGCCTGGCCGCTCGACGCGCTCGTCTTCACCGGCGGTATCGGCGAGAACGACGCGGAATTGCGATCGGCCGTGATCGACCTCCTGCCTCAGCTCGGGTTCAAAGTGGATGGAGTGGCGAACAACAATGGCTCGGCCGCACCGGTTCGGAGTGTCCGGGCGATGGCCGCAGGCCCTGAACTCCTCGTCGTGCGAGCCGACGAGGAGTTACAGATAGCCCGCGAGACGGTTTCCGTCCTCCGGACTGCCAAGTAGCCTTGCTGCCGGGCACTCCAGGCGAACCAGGTTGCCACCCTCCGTCGCGTCCCGCTTCGGCTCTGCCGAAGACGGGTGCGTTCCCCTTGGAGAGCCGTTCTCACCAGATTGGCGAGGCAACGCGCATTGTCGTTGGCATTCAGCGGAGGGCGGTGGCGGTCGCGTAGTAGGCCGCAAGCCGCGTGATCTCGTCCTCCGACAGCGCGGCGGCGATGGTGCGCATCCGGCCATAGACGTCGTTGGCCCGGCCATCCGACGCGAAGGCGCGCAGCTGCGCCGCGAGGTAGTCGGCATGTTGCCCGGCGAGGGTCGGGGTTTCGACCGGGCCGCCGGCGCTAAAACCGTGACACGAGACGCAGGCGGGAATGGCGCGGGAGGGATCTCCGCGGATGATGATCTCGGCGATGGCCGGATCGCCCGACACGATCCGGTTGGGGTCCAGCGTGCCCTTGGCCAGGGATGCATAGAAGACAGCGAGGTCGACGATCGTCTGATCGTCGAGACCCTCCGCCATCGGCCCCATCATCGGGTTCGGACGGCTGCCGCTTCGGAAATCGTGCAACTGCTTGTAGATGGCGAGCGCCGACTGGCCGGCGAGGCTAGGGAAGACCGGGCTGGGCGAGACGCCCGTCTCGCCGTGGCAACCCGAGCAGGCGGCTGCCGCCGCCGCTCCCGCGTTGCTGTCGCCTCCGCCCAAGGCACGAAGGATATCGGGCGTCCAGGCAACGTTGGAGACCGGCTGTGCGGAGGCCTCGGATACCGGCTGGGATGCGGCGGGCGTGCCGGGCAGGATGCCGAGCGCCCGGCAGATCGCGGTGAAGGCGCTGAGGCCGATGGCGTTGCCCTGGGCGATCGGGATCACCACGAAGCCGAGAAGACCGCCGACGATGAGCACCGCGGCGAGGATGAGAGCTACCGATCCTTTCCAGGACGGGTCGGTGCGCGGCGGCCGAGGCTGGCCGTGGTCGACGTCGGTCATGTCAGCCGCCTCCATTCACACGGTGAACGATCGCTTCCGGCGCATCGAAGATGAAGAACTGCGCGATGGGGAAACCATAGGCGGCGACCATCAGCACCAGAACGACAACGTTCCAGAGGCCGAACCCGTTGAGGGCGCGGATATAGGGCGCGCGATGGGCCGGCCGGGCATAGGCGACCGCGCCGGCCGCCGGTGTCGCGTTCAGGCGGTAAGGCGAGGAGAGGTTGACGATGAAGAGGACGGCGCTGACGAGGAGGATCGCCCCGCCGATGAAGGACACCACCACCCACGGGCCCCAGGCCGCGATGATCGGGTTCGAGTAGTCGAACTCGGCGACGCGACGCCACTGTCCCTGCAGCCCCAGATAGTGCCAGGGCAGGGTCATCACCATCATGCCGACGAACCACAGCCAGAGCTGTGTGTTGAGGGCGCGCTGGGACGCGAACTCGCGGCCGGTGAGCGTCGGCCAGATGTAGTAGGCGATGGCGAAATACATGATCACCACCGTGCCGCCGAAGATGAGGTGGAAGTGCGCGGTGACCCACGAGGTGTTGTGGATCATCGCGTTCATCCCGTAGCTCATGTTGATGAGCCCGCCGCCTCCGCCGAAGAAGAGCATGAGGAAGGCGAGGCCGGTGGCGAGCACCATCGGCCGGTCCCAGGGGAGGGTGCGGATCCAGCCGAGGAGACCGGTGCCCCCGCGCATCCGCCCGGCGACCTCCATCGAGGCGGTGATGGTGAAGACCGTGAGGAGCGTGGGGATGACCACGAGCGCGGTCAGGAACATCTGCAGGAACTTGAACCCGGTGGCGTGCTCGGGGTCCATGAACAGATGGTGGAGGCCGACCGGGAGGCTGTAGATGAGGAAGAGCACAAAGGTCAGCCGCCCCATCGTGTCGCTGTAGAGGCGGCCGCCGGCGGCTTCCGGGGCCATCGTGTAGAAGGCGATGTAGGCCGGGAGCAGCCAGAAATAGACGATCGCGTGGAGGGTCCAGGAAAAGAGCGTCCGCGACAGGCCGACGTCGATCGTGTCGGTCCAGCCGAAGGCGGCCGGGAGAACCAGGAAGACAAGCTCGGCGGCGACGCCGACCGTGGTCCACAGCCACATCACGGCGTTGGCGACGGTCGCGAACATCGCCAGCGGCACGTTCTTGCCCGGGTTCTCGCGCTTCCATCCCGCCATCGCCAGGATCATGATCACGCACCACACCCACGAGGCGGCGACCACGAGGACGAGGCCGATATAGAAGACGGCCGTGCCGATGAGGGGCGGGTAGAAGGTGTAGAGGACCGAGGCCTGCCCGAGGAGCACGGAACCGCCGGCGAGGAGGACGCCGATCACGCCCACAACGAACGCCGCCCACGCCCATCTCGCACCGGGGAGGGCGCGTTTCAGCGCCGTCTCGGCGACGAAATACCCGAAGCCCATGATGAAGAAAGTCGGCAGCACATAGGCCATCGACACGCCGTGGGCGGTGACCGAGAGATAATAGAGGTCGGGAGAATAGGCCGGAGCGGGCAGCGGGCTTCGTGCCCACATCTGCCAGGCGCCGAGTACCGCGGCGATGGCGAAGGCGCCAAAGCCGACCCAGAGATGGGCAAGCGTCAGTCCCTTGACCTCACGGCTCACAGGACACTCTCCCTTCGGCATCGGGGTTGAAGTCGACCGCCGCCACGACCCGCACGGTGGCGATCATCTGGCTGTGGCCGACGCCGCAGAACTCCTGGCACGGCATCAGAAGGTCGCCGGTCTCGGTGAACTCGGTGTGGACCTGGGCCACGTAGCCGGGGATCACCATGGTGTTGACGTTGGTGCCGGTGACGAGGATGCCGTGGATCACGTCCGGGCTGGCGAAGCGGAGCGTTACCGGCCGGTTGGCGGGGACGACCATGCAGCTCGGCACGAACGAGAACTGCGTGGCGACGACGCGAACCGTGACCTGGCCGTTGGGGTCGACGCGGGTGCCGAGATTGCCCTCGGTGAACTCGTCCGAAAGATGGAGGGTCTTGGGATCGATGTGCTCGATGTTGCTCGGCGGGTTGATGCCGAGGACCACGCCGGCGAAGACCACCGCGACCACGATAATCGCGACCGCCACACCGACGATGGCGGCCCAGCGCAGCTCCGCCCTCAGGCTGTCGTTTCCGCCCGACGGCGCGTTGGTCATCCGACCACCCCGCGCGGAATGAAGATCAGGAAGTAGAAGAGGAACCAGAGGACGAGGAGGAGGAGAACGGTCGTGCCGGCCAACGCAAAGGCTCCGCGGGGAGCAACGCTCAACGCGCGTTCGAGGCGCTCACGTTCGTCGGGGCTGGCGTTGTCGTCTTCGTCGGGTTGAACAGCCTGCATGCTATGCCGTCCTTTCGTCCCGAGATTTCGTTTCGTGCGCTCCTGCATGGTGAAGCCCCCCGCAGCCGCCCAGAGTTGCGAGGAAGCTCGATGCCCCACCAATAGGAGTATCCGTGATTCGTCGAACTGACGCATCTTGAGACGCGGGTCGCTCCACCGGATTGACTCAGATCAATGCGCCCGGAATCGGGGGCCGGCGATCGCGAATCGCGGGCGTGGAGTTCGACCGGCGGTCAGGCGCGCAGGGCCCGCACGCGGGGCCCGGCGAACGGCCCGCCCAGCAGGAGGGTGAGAAAACACACGTCGACCAGCCCGGCCACGAGGGGCACCAGGCCGACGCCGATCAGGACCGGGCCCCAATAGGTGCCGAGAAGCGCCAGGCCGCAGGCGACGAGAACGACGCCCGCCGCGACTCTCAAGATCCGGCCGGACGTGCTGGCCATGAACTGGGCAAAGGCAGAATGCGCGAACTGCATGATCGGATTCCTTCTGTCCGTGAACGGGAGGGCTACCCGGCCATTGTGCAGAAGGCGGTGCCGCGAACCTTGACCAGGATCAATCGGAGCCGACGAAAGTCAGCCCGCCTGGCGTTTCGCCCGATTCTTCAGGAGACGCCGGCATTCGGCGGACGGCTTGGCGCGTCCGGCTGGGGTGAGGGACCGGAGGAGGGCGAGTGCACGGCTCGCTGCGGGCCGTTGGCTCGCGCCTGAAAGAGCGCGCGCAGATGATGGCGCCAGCCGAGAAAAACGAGAGTCACATCGAGGGCCGCAACGACGCCGAAGGCCAAAGCGAGGGCGGTGACGTCCCAGCCGCCGAACCACCAGTAGGCAGCGCCTGTGCCGAGGGCGGCGAGGATGACGTCGACGACGACGTTCCCGACATTCTCGATGATACCGAGGGCCATCTCGAGGCCTTCATAGAGGACGGCCACCACGATGATCGCGGGCAGGCCGAGCCACTGCGGCACACCGAGACCGATCAGGGCGATCCCGGTCAGGAGTCCGGTGACGACGTGAACGACCGACCACGCATCGAAATACCGGCCGTGGCCCCAGGCGAGTTTGATCGCTTCTCGGCTTGGCCGTTCGAAGTAGAAACGCACGTCCATTCTCCGTTCCGGAAGACCGGTGGGTCTGTCGCGCCGTCCCGCCTAGCACGGATCGGGACGGACCGGGATGAACCCCAGCGCTCAGTGGGAGAAGAGCACGGGCAGGCGCAGATCGTGAATGACACTGCGCGTTGCGCCGCCGAGGATGAACTCCCGCACCCTGGAATGTCCGAAGGCGCCCATCACGACGAGATTGGCGCCGCTCGCCGCCGCCTGTTCCCAAAGGACATCGGCGATCGGTCGCGCCGACAGCTCGACGGATTTCCAGCGCGCCTTCACGCCGTGCGCTCCCAGGAAGTCGACCACTCTGACACCGGACTTGCCAGGCACGGGTTTGTCCCCCTCGATGGTGACGACCGTCACCTCGGTTGCCCGCTTGAGGAGATCCATCGCGTCGAGGACGGCGCGGGCCGCGGGCCGGCTGCCGTCCCAGGCGACCGTCACGCGATCGAAGGACGAAGGCGCCTTCTCTTCGGGAACGAGCACGACCGGCCGGCCCGATCCGAAGAGGATCGCTTGCGCCGTGTCGATAATGGCCGCACTCCCCTTTGGGATACCGAACAGCACGAGGTCGTGGTAGCGCGCCTCCTCTGCCGAGGCGTCACCGAAGGCGGTCGCGAAGCACTCGACCTCGGCGGTGATCATGCCGATCCCGGCCGGCTGAAGCGCTGAGGCGAGGGCAAGCTCGAGTTTCTTGCCCTGCGCGCGGCAGGCCGCCTTGGCGTCCGCGACGAGCCTCGGAACATCGATCAGGCTCTTGCCGAAAACATGCGTGACATTGGGAAAGGTCACCACGTGCGCGAGCGCCTTGACGCTGGCCTCGGCTTGGCCGGCGAGGGCGGCGACATGGGGCGCGAGCCGTTCCGAGTTTCCGTCCTCGAGCGTGTAGAGCGGGACGAGCAGTTGCGTCTTCATGGCAGATCCCCTTGGTGAGAGGGTAGTCTCTCACACCACCAAGGTCGGCGCTGCCTTGATCCAGCGCAATCCTCGAAGCGGACGATCGGAGTCGGCGGGACACCCAGTTCACGATCTGCGAGCCGGTCATCGCCCCCGACGCAATGGCCGCCGCTTTACACGGGCCGCCGGCCCGGCCGGCATCCTTGTCCCTTACGCTCCTTCCACCTACCCCTGAACGGCGCGTCGAGCCTCGGGCCTTTCCATGGTCCACATCGGTGGTACGCCCGGGCATCGACGGCAGCATCTAAGTTATTGATTCATCGAAGAAACGGCCGTCGTTGGGACAGTCCCGCCTCGGGGCACCATCGCCACGCCTTGTGCCTGGCTCCGCGAGTGGACCATCGCAAAGGGTCGCAGCGGCCTCGCTTCGCGCGACATAGAGCGGCCGCCCCGCTAGGGTGCGCCGGTAGCAAGGTCCAATCGGCCCGGGTGAGGATGGGAGGCAGGTCAACAGGCTTCAGGCAGTGGCTGACAGCGATCGCGGTCTACGCGGTCCTGCTGCACGCGCTCGCCATGGCGGCAACCCCCTCGCGCGCGGTCGGGATCGGCCCTGCCGCACCGCACGCGGCCTCGCACACGAGCGCGCCCTCCGACGGTGCCTCGCCCACCCACGAGAGCCATGTGCAGTGCTGTGTCCTGTGCGGCGTGGCCGGGTGCGCCGGCCCCGTCGGAAAGGCCCCCATACTCCTTCGGGCGAAGCCTTGGCTCCGCTCGCGGCCGCGTCATCGCCCAGCACCGGCTCGGCGGTCGCGCCTGGTCCAGTCGGGCGAGGCGAGGGGCCCGCCGCAGGCGCTCTGACAGCCGGTTCTGCCGGCATTCCAAACAAGCACCTGAAACCTTTCGCGAGTGCCCGCAAAATGACGGGCGACCTCGCATGGAGCGATCAAGATGAACCGTATCCTCGGCTCGGCTGCCCTCGTCGCAGCGGGCCTTTTCACGTTGGCGTTGCCCGCCGCGGCACATGTCGGCCTCTCGCCGGACGAGGCCCACAAGGGCGAGACTGTCGTCCTCGCCTTCGGCATCGGCCACGGCTGCGAGGGCAATCCCACCACCATCGTCCGCCTGCAGATCCCCGAGGGCGTGATCTCGGTCCAGCCCTACGCGATGCCGGGCTGGGAGATCGAATTGGTCACCGGCAACTACGCAACCAGCCACATGCGCGGAGAAATTCCTGTGACCGAGGGGGTAACCCAGATCAACTGGACCGGCGGGAGCCTCGACAACGCGCTCTACGGGGAGTTCCGGATCAGGGCCCGCGTCGCCGACGATGTCGCCGACGAGTCGATGGTCTGGTTCCCGGTCGTGCAGGAGTGCGCGGCGGGGGGCACGCATCGCTGGATCCAGGTCCCGGTCGAGGGCCAGCCCGAGCCGGACGAGCCGACGCCGGGCCTGATGGTCCTGCCGGCCGACGCCGCTGCCGGCCGCGCGCACTAGCCGACCGCGCGATGGGCATCCCGGCTCGCGGCGCCGGGATGTCCGCCGCCCGTGGGGCGATGTTCTCGGGACCTCGGAGACCAATGACGTGCGGCGACCCTTGCGCTGGCTGACCCTGGCCCTGACCGCTCTCCTGTGGAGCGCGGGGAGCGCTGCGCCCGTCCTTGCGCATGCGGCGCTGGTCGCGTCCGATCCCATCGACGGCGTGGTGCTCGACGTCGCGCCCGGCCGGTTCGTGCTGAGCTTCAACGAGCCCGTCTCGGCGACATCGCTCCGGCTCATCGACACCGATGGCAGTTCGGCGGCGCTGGCAGGGGAGGCGGAGGGCAACGACATTGTCGTTGCCGCACCGGCCGACCTCGCCAATGGAACGCATCTCCTGAGCTGGCGGGTCATCTCCGTCGACGGCCATCCGGTCGCCGGCACGGTCCTCTTCTCGATCGGCGCGGAGACCGGCGCGATCGTCGCCCCGGCCGACCCGCTGGTGCGGCCGGCGCTTTGGGTGGCGCGCGTGGTGCTCTATCTCGGCCTCTTCCTCGGCGCGGCCGGCACTTTCTTCCTCGCCTGGTTCGGCGAGACGCCCGCCTCGCGGCGCACCGTCCGCGGACTGATCGTGGCCGGCCTCCTGGCCACGCCGTTCGCTCTCGGCCTCCAGGGCCTCGATGTGGTCGGCGACGGGCTGGGCTCGTTCTTCGAGGGCGCGGCCTGGAAGGCGGCGTGGGACACCACCTACTCGCGAACGATTGTCGTCGCTCTATTCGCCCTCCTCGCCGGCCTCGCGGCAACGCTCGCTCCGCCGCCCGCGATGCGGGTCCTCTCGACCATCGCGCTCGGCTCGATCGGGCTCGCCCTCGCCCTCAGCGGACACGCCAGCAGCGCCCCGCCGCAATCGCTGAGCTCGGCCGCGGTGGCGCTCCACGGGGTTGGCGTGGCGTTCTGGGTCGGCTCGCTCCTCCCGCTTCTCTTCCTGGTCCGCAGCCGGAAGGCTCGGGCCGCGGTCGCGCTGGAGCAGTTCTCCGCCGCTATTCCCTATGCCATCGTCCCGCTGATCGGGGCGGGCCTCCTCCTCGTCTATGTGCAGCTCGAGCATGTCAGCGACCTTTGGACGACCGCTTACGGGCGCGTCCTTGGCTTCAAGCTGCTCGCGGTGAGCGGGCTCTTCGTCCTCGCCGCCATCAACCGGCAGCGCCTGACGCTTCCCGCCCGCCGCCTCGAGCCGGGTGCCATGCGCCTATTGGGCCGGTCGATCACGGCCGAGATCACCCTCGTCTTCGTCGTCCTCGGTCTCGTCGCGTTGTGGCGCTATACGCCGCCACCGCGCTCCGTATTCGCCGTCGCGAACACAACGATCGAGTTGCGCCTCTCCAACAGCCGAGCGAGCGCCGACGTCACCGTCGTGCCTGCCCGAGTGGGTCCGGTCCGCCTGACGACCACCCTCACCGATGCCACCGGACAGAAGCTCGTCGCCAGGGAGGTGACCGTTCAGGTCGGCAATCCGGAGGCCGGCATCGAGCCGATCGAACGCCCGGCGGTGTTAGGTGCGGACGGCGCCTGGCGGGTGAGCGAGCTGAGCCTGCCGGTAGGCGGCGAGTGGACGGTCCAGCTCGACATCCTCATCACCGATTTCGAACAGACGACGCTCGACGGCACGATCACGATTCCTCGGATGACGCCGAGTCAGGCCTTCGCCGACGCCGCCGCGGGCGCCGCGGCGGCCGGCGATGGGCATGCGCACACGCATACGGATTTGAGCGCGCTGGCAATCGACATCACCGATCCCCTGCAGGTGGTCGGCGCCGGCCCCACGCCGCCGTCGATCAGGATGGACGTCGCGAGCGCGCCCGACGGTGGTCTCGACCTTCGCTTCAACCTCGAGAATTTCGCCTACGGTGTCCCGGGCGAGCCCGAGTTCCACGTTCCGGGCCGCGGTCACGCCCATCTCTACGTCAACGGCAGCTATGTCGATCAGCCGGAGGGCGACACCTACCATCTCGCCGCGATGCCCGAGGGAGCCTACGAGATCGTCGTCGCTCTCTCGGCGCTCGACCACCGGTCCTACGTCTCCGAAGGCGAGCTTGTCGCCGCACGGACGGCGGTGCGCCTCGCCGGCCGAGCCCCCATCGGCCCCCCGACGCAAGCCTTCGACCTCGACCTCCCAGCGGTTCTCTCGGCGGATCAGGCGCGAACCGAACGGGTGCGCGTCGGCGACACGGTCGCCCTCAAGTGGCGCTCGGAGGCGCCGGTCGTCCTCCACCTCCACGGCTACGACATCGAGAGTTCAATCTCGCCGTCCTCGCCGCTGACCATGCTCTTCAACGCGAGCATCCCGGGCCGCTTCCCGGTCGAGGCCCATGACGCCAACGCGACGGTCGCGTTCTACCTCGAGGTGTTCCCGTAGGCCCGGTAAGGCTCTCGCCGTCAGGAGGACCAGGAAGAACGCCTGAACCCGGTCGAGCGGAACCACGGCCGCCGGAGAGGGCCGTACCGCGTCCACTGAGCGACGGCTCTCCGCTACTGCGCGGGCGTGTTCGGGCAGTCCATCTGGTTCATGGCCGAGATGATCTGGGCGCGCTGCTGGGCGTTCTGAGCCATGCCCAGCTGTTGGCGGTAGGCGGAGCAGTATTGGGCTTCCTGGTCGTCGCTCATGAACATCTTGTTCATGCCCATGCAGCCCGAAAGGCCGAGGCTTCCAGCGACGATGGCGATGACGGCGAGGCGAGGCGTAACGGACATGCGATTTCTCCCCGGTCCACAGGCCTGACCTTGGCAGTTTAGCGGCCCGCGCTTGGACAAGGAAGCGCGTGGCACCCCCCTCATCTGGGGGCTCGACCGTGTGGACGGGATGCCCGCGGGGGCTCAGCCGGTGCCGGTCGCCTCGAGCCGGTTGGCGTTGCGGTCGAGCGACGGATCGGCGGTCAGACGCCGCATCAGCGCCATCGCGCGGCTCGCCGTGCTTTCCCGCGCCGCGAGGTTGGCAAGCGCGATGATCTCGTCGGCCGAGGCGCCGGTTCCGAGCCCGCCGCGAACTTCCAGGATCTTGGGGTGGGTGGTCGAACGGAGCGCGTCCGCCGGCAAGGCGACCTCTTCGAGGCGCTCGCCCGGCCGCAGCCCGGTGTAGACGAGGTCGACGTCGCCGTCCGGATCGGCGGCGTCGCGCACGCGGTGGCCGCTCGCCTCGATGAGCTTTCGCACCAGCGTATCGATGCGCACCTTCTCGCCCATGTCGAAGACGAAGAGGCCGCCGCTGACGCCGAACCCGGCGACGGTGATGACCAACTCGGCCGCCTCGGAGGTGGTCATGAAGAACCGCGTCGCGGCAGGGCTCGTCACCGTCACCGGCCCGCCGCGGTCGATCTGGGCGAGGATCACCGGAACGAGCGAACCCGACGATGCGAAGACGTTGCCGAAACGCACCACCGACAGGATCGGGGCGGGGCGGGTCGAATAGGCGCTCACCAGGAGCTCGGCGAGGCGCTTGCTCGCGCCCATGATGCTGACCGGCGCGGCCGCCTTGTCGGTCGAGAGGAGCACGAACTGCCCGACGCCGTGACGGATCGCGGCGCGGAGGACGGCATCGGTGCCGAGCACATTGTTGCGGATCGCCTCGCCGAAATTGAGCTCGACGAGTGGGACGTGCTTGTACGCGGCGGCGTGGAAGATGACGTCGACCGCGTGGCTCGACAGAACCGCGTCGAGCCTGGCCTCGTCGATCACCGACCCGAGCACGGGCACGAGGCGGATTCGCGCGCCCGTCGCGGCAGCCTGATGGAGGAGCTCCTCGTCGATATGGAAAAGCGCCGTCTCGGCGGCGTCCAGCATCACCAGCGCCTTCGGCGCACCCGCCGCGATGTGGCGGCAGAGCGCGGAGCCGATCGATCCACCCGCGCCGGTGACGAGCACCGTCTTGCCGCGCATGTTCGCGGCGGCGGTGCTGGCGTCGTTGTCAGGCGCGGGGTCGCGGCCAAGGAGCCGCGCCAGAGCTTCGTCGGTGAACGAGATCCGGCGGTCCGCCGCTTGCCTCATCCGCAAAAAACCCCCGCTCGTGCGCGCGACCCGGACTCGCCCGCGTGATGGCCTTCCGAATCCCCTAGCACGTCGTGGGGGCGATCCGAGCTTCAACGGGGGGATAGTCCCGATATTCTGAGGAAGCCGGCGGTCGTGGCGGCCCGTGGTTTGGCGCTCAGCGGGCGAGGCAAACGACCTCGTCGGCCCCGACTCGCTCGGCGCAATCGAGGTAACGCTCAAGGAGCGTCTTGGCCTCCGCATCGCCGAGGAGGACCGCGATCCCGGCGGCGAGATCCTGGCCGCTGGTTGGGGCGAGCAGGAGATTGCGCGAGGCGAAGGTCTCGGCGAGGCCGGGGGCGGCGACCGTGCGGTCGAAGGCGATGCGGAGCGCGTCGACCGCGGCGGGGTCGGTCTGCGGCGCGGCAAGAATCATCCGGCCGAGCTTGTTGAGCGTGTCGAGGATGCCGACCATCACCGGACTTGCGCCCGGCCGCACGAGATCGCCCAGCGTTGGCACCGCGGCGGCGAAATCGGCCGGGTAGCCCTCGATGCCGAGGCGAAGGAGAGGGGCGACCGTGCCGGCATCGATGAGCGGCTTCAGCGCGAGATAGTTGCCGGCGGCGAGGTCGGCTGCGCCGGCAAGGAGGAGGGAGTCGCGGAGTGCGTCCTCGACGCCGGGCACCAGCTCGATCTCGATATCGGTCATGGCGTCGACCAGGCGAAGCTCGATGTCGCCCGCCGAGCCGACCGTCTCGACGGGGCCGAGGAGCGGGCGGTCGCGCGCGGCGAGGATCGCGATGGATTGCTCGCCGATCGAGGTCCGCACGACGAGGACGCGCTGGTTGTTGGCGAGCGCGCCGATCCAGTGGAACTGGTTGAGGTCGAAGGCGGCCGAGAGCTCGGTGCCGAGCATCTGGGTGAACACCGGCGTCGTATGCGTGACGACGAGGTTGATGAGATCGCCGCGCTGCTCCTGCGCCTCGATGAGGGCGACGGTCCCGCCGCCGCCCTCCGCGTTCTGGGCGAGGATGCGCGTGTTGGGGAGGACGATTTCGAGCCCCTCGATGAAGGTGCGGGCGTAGCGGTCGGTGCCGCCGCCCGCATTGCCGGTGATGACGAAGCGAAGCGTCTTGCCGTCGAGCGCGGCGAGGTCGGCGGGCGTCTGCGCTGCCGCCGGCAGCGCGAGGGCGTGCGCGAGGAGCGCGGCGAGCGCGAGAATGATCGGTCGGAGGGACATCGGGCGGCCCCGGCCTCCTTGTGAAACCGGCCGGTAGCGTGAGCTAAGCACGAACGGCAGGACGGCGGAAGCTGGGTTCCCGAATCTCAGCCACGGGTTGTCGCGCCGGGTCCGGGCTGGGCCTGAGCCCGGCGCGGGGCGGCCGAAGGCGCGGCAGTCCCCGCACTCGCCGCGCGAGACGGAGGCGCGACTCTCCATCCTTGGTGGCACGAACCATCCAGTGGGCGCGAATGAGCCGCAGGGTCACCCGTAACCCGCGTTCAGGCAGCCAGCAAACTCGCTAGCCGATGTCCCTGCGACCCGCACCCGCCGTGTTCGCCCCGCGCACCCGGCTTGGGTCCCCCGGATTCTCGCCGATAACGATGCCGTAGTGGCGGAAGGTGGCCTCGTTCTGCTCGCGCTGCTTGGCGAGCGTCATGTTCTGGTAGCTGAGACTTTCCTTCCAGCGGAAGAACACCGAATGGTCCTCGCCGCCGGGCGGGTCCGCCGGAACGGCCAGCGTTCGCTTGAGAAGCGCCATGGTCTTGAACCAGAGGTCGTCGGCGTAGGGGGAAAGGGTAAGAAAAAGCTCACTGTCGGTGACGTCCGCGGCGAGCGAACCGGGCGGGTAGAGGATCCCGCCGGCTCCGACCGGGAGGTTCCAGAGGCTCGGCTCCTTGGTGGCCCGCGGACGCCTGCCGGTGACAGGGTCGCGCGGCAGAAGGCTCGAGTGGCCTCGGTAGACGATCGTTCCCGGATAGCGCTCGGCGGTGTCGACCAGGCTCTGCAGCGCGCCGGCGGCGTAAATCTTGTCGTCGTCGACGGTGACGATCGTATGTCCGGGGAAGTCTTCGAGCGCGTGGACCAGCTTCCGGTATGACCGGAAATTGGTATCGAGCCAGCGGATCTCGAACCGCTCGCCCGTTCGCGCCGCTGCCCTCTGCAGGACCGACGGGTCCGGAAAGTCGCTCCTGGAGAGATAGAGGACGATCTTCTCCGGCAGGACCGTTTGCAGGAGCAGGCTGTCGATGACGAGGTGAAGCGTTCTTGCGCGCGTCGGGATCGATGTGAAGGAGACGACGAGCCCTGGAATATTCCGCGGGTTGCGGGGCGGGAAAAGACGCCTGACGCCGACCCGGAGGGCCGCTTTGGCGTTGGTATGGAACCGCGTCAGCGGCCCGCCCTGCCAGACCGACAGCTTCATGATCGGACCACTCTCCACGCCGCTGCTGCCAGATTTCACGTCTGGTGCTCTCGGCGCAAGGGTCGGTGGTGCGAAAGGAGGGGGCGGCGCGCCGCCCCCATTCGGCGGCCTAGCCTTGGCCGCGCAGCGATTCGGCGAGGCGGCGGATCTCGTCGGCCGCCTTGCGGATGACTTCGGTGCCCTTGGCAACACCCTCCGGGCCGGTCTCGAACAGCTCGGCGACCGCGGCCTTCAGTTCGCGCCGCGCCTTGGCGATGTCCTTGTAGCCGGAATTGGGTTGCGGACGACCGGGCCGCTCGCGGTACTCCTCGGGGTCGGTCTCGGCGGTCCTTTCCTCGGATTCGAACCAGGCTCGGGCGCCTTCCATGCGGCGGCCGAAGCGCTCGATCTCGGCGAGGGCGGCCGTGACCTGCTCCTCGTTCTCGCGAAGATGGGCGAGGCCGGCCTCGGTGGCGGTATAGACGCGCTTGCTGCCCTCGGGCGTGCTGGTCGCGTAGCCGGCTTCCTCGAGATAGGTGAGGGTCGGGTAGACGACGCCGGGGCTCGGGGTGTAGGCGCCGCGGCTCTTTTCCTCGAGGGCCTTGATGATGTCGTAGCCGTGGCGAGGGGCGTCGGCGATCAGCGCCAGGGCGATGAGCCGAAGGTCGCCGTCGCCGAGCATGCGGCGGGCGCGGAAGGGGTGGCCGCCGCCGCCCGGACCTTCGCCGAAGGCGAACGCGCCGGCGCCCGCCCGCAGACGCCGGGTCATGGCGCGGCGGACGAAATGCTCGATGTTCTCTTCTTCTGGGCCGGGGCCGCGATGGGATCTCATGTTTTCAGTTCTCCAGTTAGTCCGATGCATCGTAAGATATATCGCGATTCCCCGTCTTCAAGATATATCGTGAGATATATCGGAAAAAGTCTTCCAAGCGCCGGACCATGCCGAGAATCCAGGTAACCGCAGACCTTTCCATCGACGAGCGCGAGGTCGAGGAGCGTTTCGTACGCGCCTCGGGTCCGGGCGGGCAGAACGTCAACAAGGTGTCGAGCGCGGTACAAATCCGCTTCGATGCCCGCAACTCGCCCTCGCTGCCCGAGGACGTGCGGGCACGCCTGATGCGCCTCGCCGGCAGCCGGCTGACCAACGAGGGGGTGATCGTGATGACGGCCGAGCGCTTCCGCACCCAGGAGCGCAACCGCGCCGACGCCGTCGAGCGGCTGCGAGCGCTGATCGAGAAGGCGGCCGAGGTGCCGAAGCCCCGCCGTGCGACGCGTCCCCCGCTGTCCTCGAAGCGCGAGCGGGTGGAGACCAAGAAGCGGCGCTCGGTGATCAAGTCGGCCCGTGGGCGGCCCGGCTTCGACTAGTCGAGGCCGATCCGGGGGTACAAGTCACGGTAGAATAAAGAATGAGCTCGACGTTGACTCGCTTCGCGAAAACTCCTGCTCTAGCCTCACGACCCAGCAAAGTTGGGCAGTCCGGAGGATGAATCCATGAACAAGTTTCTTGTCGCCGCGGCCTCGGCCGCGCTGGCGAGCACGGTGCTGGCCGCGCCGGCCGTGGCGCAGACCCGCACCGTAGCGGTCACCGCGATCGTCGAGCATCCCGCCCTCGACGCGGCGCGCGACGGCGTCCGCGACGGTCTTGCCGCCGCCGGCTTCGGCGCGCAGCAGATCAACTTCGTCTACCAGTCGGCCCAGGGCGACGCTTCGACCGCCGCGCAGATCGCGCGGCAGTTCGTCGGCGACGGTGCGGCGGTGATCGTGCCGATTTCGACGCCCTCCGCGCAGGCGGTGCTCGCCGCAACCAGCGACATCCCGGTGGTCTTCACCGCCGTGACCGACCCGCTCGCCGCGCAGCTCGTCACCAATCTCGAAGCGCCGGGCGGCAACGTCACCGGCCTCTCCGACATGTCGCCGATGGCCGACCATCTCGCGCTGATGCAGGAGTTCGTGCCCGGCCTCGATTCAATCGGCGTCCTCTACAACGCCGGTGAGGTCAACTCGGTCTCGCTCGTCACGCGCCTCAAGGAGCTTGCCGCGGCGGCCGGCGTGACCATCGTCGAGGCGACCGCCGACAATTCCTCGGGGGTGCAGAACGCCGCCCGCTCGCTGGTCGGCAATGTCGACGCGATCTACGTGCCGACCGACAGCACCGTGGTCAGCGCCCTCGAGGCGGTGATCGCGGTGGCCGAGGAGAACGACATCCCGCTCTTCTCGGGCGACACCGACAGCGTAGAGCGCGGGACGCTCGCCTCGATCGGCTTCGACTACTACGACGTGGGGCTGCAAACCGGGGCGGTCGTCGCGCGCATCCTCAACGGCGAGGCGCCGGGCTCCATCCCGGTGACCTTCGCGACCGGTTCCGACCTCTACGTGAACACCGGCGCCGCGGAGCGGATGGGCATCGCCATCCCGCCCGCCGTGCTGGAGCGCGCCGACAAGGTCGTGCCGTAGTCGCCTTTCCAGGCTGGCGAGAACAAGAAGGGCGGGCCTGTCAGGTCCGCCCTTTGGCGTTCTTTGCCTCACGCTGGGAGCGGACGCCGATTTCGCTCGTTTTCGCCGCGGTCTATCCGCTTGCGGAATCTCGGCTAGAGTGGGCCGGGGTTGTTGAGCGGGGCGGGGATGTCCGCGATTGCCTTCTGGGGCGCGGTTGAAATCGGGCTCGTCTATGCCTTCGTCGGGCTGGGGGTCTACTTCTCCTTCCGCGTCCTCGACTTTCCCGACCTGACGGTCGACGGCACGTTCCCGCTCGGCGCCGCTGTTGCCGCAGTGCTGATCATCGGCGGCGTCAATCCGTGGCTGGCGACGCTGGCCGCGATGATCGCCGCGGGGGCGGCGGGAATCGTCACCGCCATCCTCAACGTCCGCTTCAAGATCCTGAACCTCCTCGCCTCGATCCTGACGATGATCGCGCTGTTCTCGGTCAACATCAGGGTGATGGGCGGACCAAACCTCTCGCTCCTTCGCCGGCAAACGATGCTCACGCCGTTCTACGGCCACGGCGTTCCCGACTATCTCGTGCGGCCGGCCTTCCTCGCCGTCATCGTCCTCGTCGTCGTCCTCCTCCTCGCCCGGTTCCTGGCGAGCGACCTCGGCCTTGCGATGCGCGCGACCGGCGCCAATGCGCGCATGGCACGCGCCCAGGGCATCCGCACCGACTGGCAGATATACGGCGGCATGGCGCTGTCGAACGCGCTGGTCGGCCTCGCGGGCGCGCTCTTCGCCCAGACCAACGGCTTCGCCGACGTGACGTCAGGCAGCGGGACGATCGTGGTCGGCCTCGCGGCGGTGATCGTCGGCGAGGCGCTGATCCGGCTGCGCGGCGTCACTTTCGCGCTGATCGGCTGCGTGATCGGCTCGATCGTCTACTACATCGCCCGGCAGAGCGCCCTCGAGATCGACGCGCTCGGCCTGCAGCCATCCGACCTCAAGCTCGTCACGGCCGTGCTGGTCGCCGCGGCGCTGATCCTGCCGCGGCTCCGGCGGGGGGCGCGGGCATGATCCGGGTCAGCAACCTCGCCGTCACCTACGGGCGCGGCACGCCGCTCGAGAAGCGGGCGCTGAGCGGCATCGACCTTGCGCTCGAGCCGGGCGAGTTCGTCAGCGTCATCGGGTCGAACGGCGCCGGCAAGTCGACGCTCCTCGGCGCGATCGCCGGCGACGTCGCGGTGAGCGGAGGGCGGATCGAGATCGACGGCAGCGACGTCACCCGCCAGTCGACGCCGCGGCGCGCCTCCCTGGTGGCGCGCGTCTTCCAGGACCCGCTCGCCGGCAGCGCCGGCCAGCTGACGATCGAGGAGAATCTCGGCATCGCCGCCGCTCGCGGGCGCACGCGAGGTCTCAGCCTTGCCATCGGCAGGCGGCGCGCGCTGCTCCGCGAGCGCGTCGAGGCGCTCGGCCTCGGGCTCGAGAACCGCCTCACCGACAGGATGGCGCTCCTCTCCGGCGGGCAGCGCCAGGCGCTTGCCCTGGTCATGGCCACGCTGTCGAAGTCGAGCGTCCTTCTCCTCGACGAGCACACCGCCGCGCTCGACCCCGGCATGGCCGAGTTCGTGATCCATCTCACCCAGCGCTTCGTGCGCGAGTTCGGCCTCACCACGCTGATGGTCACGCATTCGATGCGCCAGGCGCTCGACACCGGCACGCGCACGGTGATGCTGCACGAGGGCAAGATCGTTCTCGACGTCAGCGGCGCGACGCGGCAGGGGATGACCGTCGAGGACCTCGTCGAGATGTTTCGCCGCAAGCGCGGCAAGGCGATCGACGACGACGAGCTCCTCACCAGCTGATCAGCCGGGCGGCGCCCAGCGATAGATCCAGTCGTAGCGGTGAAGGAGGCGCTCCCCGGCGATGCGGAGGGCGAGATCGCGCGCCACCGCCATCGGCCCGCGGAGGTGGTAGATCGAGCCGGCCGCTTCGGCGGCACGGTGAAGGCGGCGGGTGCGGTCGAGGCGTAGCGAGCGGTAGGCCGCGAAGGCTCCGGCGAGGTCGTCGGGGCGCCGTCCGACGAGCGTTCCCAGCGTCACCGCGTCCTCCATCGCGAACGCCGCGCCCTGGGCGAGATAGGGCGGGAAGGCGTGGGCGGCATCGCCGAGAAGGGTGACCCGCTCACTGCCCCAGCTTCCGGTCGGATCGACGGTGAGGATTGGCCACTTGGTCCAGGCCTGAGGCAGCTTGAGGATCGCAAGCGCGTCCGCCGACCATGACGCGAGACGGGTGGGAAGGTCACGCTCCTCGCTGAGCCGCGAGCCTTCGAGGACAACCACGAGATTGAGGTCGCCGTGGCGGCTGATCGGATAGTGCACCATGTGACCGCCGCGACCGAGCCAGATGACGATGGCGTCGGTCGGGGCTGGGCTGGTGACCGGACCCGCAACCACTGCACGCCACGCGGTGCGCCCGGTCGAGGCGGTGATCGTCGCGCCGGCCAGCGCCACCCGAACCGTCGATCCCACGCCATCGGCTCCGATCAGCCCCGCAGCGCCGATGTCGACCGATCCGGCCGGCGCTCGGACCGAGACCAGGACGCCGTCGGGCTGGGCCGAGAACGCCGTCACTTCCGAACTCGGCCTGAGCTCGATCTCCGGCCGTGCCTTGGCCGCGTCGAGGACGAGGCGGAGGAGGTCGACCCGATGGAGGGTGCGATGTGGCGCGCCGAAGGAGGCGACCGCGTTTGCGCCCAGGGGAAGGACGGCCAGGGGCTGGCCGTTGGCGGCTGAGCGGATCTCGAGCCGATCGGGTCGGACGGCGACCTTGTCGATCGCCTCATCGGCGATGCCGAGCCAGGCTAGCGCCTTGCCCGCATTGGGTGTGAGCTGGATACCCGCCCCGAGTTCAACCGGCTTCGCTCGCTTCTCGAGGACGACCGAGCGGAGTCCAACCCGCGCTAAAGCGAGGGCGGTGGACAACCCGCCGATTCCTCCGCCGGCAATGACGAAAGGCCGGCCCGCGCCCAAGCTCACGCCGCCGCGGCGGTCCCGGTAAAGAGCTGTCCGGGCGGCACGGTCTCGTCGGGGTGGAGGTCGGGGCGGTAGCGGTAGAGCGTGGCGCAATAACCGCACACGCCCTCATTCTCCTCGCCCATGTCGATGAAGATGTGCGGGTGGTCGGAGGGCGGCTTGGCGCCCATGCACATGAATTCGCGCACCCCGATCTCGATCATCGGGACCCCGGCCTCGTTGAGGAAGTGGGGGACGATTCTGTCTGCCATAGGCCCTTTCCCAGCTTGCTGCGCAGACATTACCGGGGCACACGGTGGTTGTGTAGGCGGGCGTTCCGACGCGGGGAATAGTGTTGCAGGCAAAGCATTTCTCATCCGCCGGCACCGGCATCGCCTTTCGCGACGAGGGGGAGGGGCGTCCCGTTCTCCTGATCCACGGCTTCGCGTCGAGCTCGAAGGTCAACTGGGTCAACCCGGGCTGGCTGGTCGCGCTGACCGGCGCAGGCTACCGGGCGATCGCCCTCGACAATCGCGGCCACGGCGAGAGCGACAAGCCGCACGACATCGCGGCCTACGCCATCCCGACCATGGCGGCGGACGCGATGCGCCTCCTCGACCATCTCCGCATCGAAACCGCCGACGTCATCGGCTACTCGATGGGCGCTCGCATCGCGGTCGCATTGACGATCCTCCACCCCGAGCGTGTGCGCTCGCTGGTCCTCGGCGGGGTCGGCGACAGCCTCGTCACGGGAATGCGGAACGGGGAAGCGATCGCGGCCGCGCTGGAAGCGCCGGACGCATCGAGCATCAGCGACGAGGCCGCGCTCGGCTTCCGCCGCTTCGCCGATCGCAACGGCAGCGACCGGGTGGCGCTGGCCGCCTGCGCCCGGGCGCTGGTCACTCCGGCCATGCCGGAGCGGATCGCGGAGATCGCGCAGCCGGTGCTTCTCGTGAACGGGGCGGAGGATGCCATTGCCGGGCGGCCGACGATGCTGACGGAACGGCTGCGGCGCGGTAAGCTTCTGGAAATCCCGCGGCGCGACCATATGACGACGGTGGGCGACAAGGCGTTCAAGGCCGCGGCCTTGGATTTCCTCGCTTCTCCGGGCTAGTCGGGCGCCGGAGCTTTTGTTGCTTCGCGGCCCGGCGAAGACTAGGGTCCCGGCCCGCTTTCGAGGTACGGCAATGCCACCCAAGGTTTCCCAGCATCCCGACGAAGGGCGAGCCACGCTCGACCCGATCTGGGATGCCGTGCGCCGCGAGGGCGAAGCGATCATCCGCAGCGAGCCCGAGATCGCTGCGCTGATCTACGTCAACGTCCTCAACCATTCGCGTCTCGAGGACGCCGTCGCGCATCGCATCGCCGAGCGGCTCGACCATCCGGATATGAAGGGCGACCTCATCCGGCAGACCTATGCCGAGGCGCTCAGCGACGAGCCGAGCCTCGGCGAAGCGATGCGCGCCGACATCTCGGCTGTCTACGATCGCGACCCGGCCACCAACCGATTCATCGAGCCGGTGCTCTACTTCAAGGGCTTCCACGCCCTCGAGACCCACCGCCTCGCCAACTGGCTGTGGCGGCATGGGCGGAAGGATTTCGCCTACTACCTGCAAAGCCGCGCCTCCGGCGTGTTCCAGGTCGACATCCACCCGGCGGTGCCGATCGGCCGTGGCGTGTTCATCGACCACGGCACCGGCCTCGTCGTGGGCGGCACGGCGGTTATCGAGGACGATGTCTCGATCCTTCAGGACGTGACGCTGGGCGGCACCGGCAAGGAGAAGGGCGACCGCCATCCCAAGGTGCGCTGCGGCGTGCTGATCGGCGCGGGCGCCAAGATCCTCGGCAACATCGAGATCGGGCAGGGCTCGCGCGTCGCCGCCGGCTCGGTCGTCCTTCATGCGGTTCCGCCGCACACCACCGTCGCCGGAGTGCCGGCCAAGATCGTCGGCCAGACCGGCGCCACCGATCCGTCGCGCTCGATGGATCAGATGCTCAAACCGAACGAAGAAACAGAAGCCGACTAGCCGCCCAGCGGCAGGCATCCAACAGGGGATTCGCGTGGACGTTCAGGAAATCCGCAAGGTCGAGGGCTTTCTCAAGCGCCGCTTCCAGCTCCCGACGATCAAGGTCCGCGCACGGCCGCAGAAGAAGGACTCGGCCGAAGTGTTCATCGGCGACGAGTTCGTCGGCGTCCTCTTCCGCGACGACGAGGACGGCGAGCTGTCGTACAATTTCACGATGGCAATCCTCGACATCGACCTCGAGGAAGGCTAGCCGCCGCGTCCCCCATTCTTAACCTCCCCCTTGCGGGGAGGTAGAAGGCGTGAGGCCTGCGGCCGAACGGCTTCGGGAGGGGGTAGCGGGCTCAGCCCGCGCTTCTTTCGTTTCCGGCATCGCTCCGTCCGGCTTACCCCCTCCCGAAACCGCTCCGCGGTTTCGACCTCCCCGTAAGGGGGAGGTTAAGGTCGGGAGCTATGGCTCGGCAGGCGTCACCAGCCCCTCGATCCTCGTGCGGATCGCGGCTTCGAGCGTGGGCCATTCCGGCAGGATCGATTTGTCGAACCGGTAGAGCACGGCGAGGCCGCCCGCGACGTTGATCTCGCGCATGCAGGTCTCTGCGAGCGCGGGGTCGGTCGCGGCGAGGCAGCGGGCCACGAACGGCGTCTCCCCCTCGGGCTCGAAATAGAGTTCCTCGCCCGCGTAGCCGGCCTCGGCCGAGAGGGCGACGCCGACGAGGCCCGCCGGTCCCGCCCAGGCATTGTCCGAGAAGACGCGGCTGTAGACGAGGTCGAGCCGGCCCGTCGAGTCGAGCACGCCCTCCTGCTGCGCGGTGACCGTGACGAAGATCAGCGGGTCGATCTCGCCCGCGGCGCGCAGCGTGGCGGCCGCCATCTCGTCGGCGGGCGAGAGGTCGGGCCAGGCGAAGAGAAGGTCGAGCCGGTCGATGGGCCCGTCCCGGCGCGCGGCGGGAAAGCGCACCAGATCGCTCGAGACGGTGAGGGTGGTCGCGCCGAGCTGCGGGCGGACGGCGAACGCCGCTTCCTCCGCGGCGGGCTTGCCGCGCGTCATCCACCAGATCACCGCGCCGCCCGCCAGGAGACCGAAAATGATCGCCCAGATGACGGTGTGAAGCGCGCTGCCCGGCTTGTGGCGTGTCCCATAAGAGGACGCCTCGGGGTTATTGCGATCTCTTAACGAAACGTTCACCATGTCTCTCGCCCGCGCGCAAAGCGGGATCGCGCCGGAACGGCGCGAGAATCAGCGCTTTGGTGACGGTACGGGCATTGCAGCCCACCCTCAACGGGCCGGGACAACGGGGACGACGGCGTGCGCGAGATAATGATCCTTGCCTATGCGACCGCGGTGGGCTTCGTCCTCGCCGGCATCGTCTCGAGCCTTTACCAGCTCGTGACGTCGAAGCCGCTCAAGCTGGTGATCGGCACCACGACGGCGAGCATCGCGCGCGCCACCATGCTGTGCGCCGTGGCGGGGCCGCTCCTCATCACCCGCGCGCTGACCGTCGAACTCGCTGCCAAGAACCGCACCCCGACGATCATCGCCGCCGGCACGTTCGCGGCGATGGCTTGGAGCTGCTGCCTCGGCATCCTCGTCCTCGGCCTCTCCCTTTCGATCTTCCGCTAGGGCTGCTCTACTCGCGCGGCCCTATCCGCCTCGCGGGAGCCGAAGCATGCCCGTCTACGCCCTCGACGGCGTCGCCCCGACGCTGCCCGCCGGCGGCCGCTACTGGATCGCGCCCGACGCCAGCCTTATCGGCAAGGTCACGCTCGGCGAGGATGTCGGGATCTGGTTCGGCTCGGTGCTGCGCGGCGACAACGAGCCCATCGCCATCGGCGCCCGCTCCAACATCCAGGAGCTGTCGGTGCTGCATACCGACATGGGCTTTCCGCTGACCGTCGGCGCGGGCTGCACGATCGGCCACCGCGCCATCCTCCACAGCTGCACGATCGGCGACAACAGCCTGGTCGGGATGGGCGCCATCGTCCTCAACGGCGCGCGCATCGGACGTGACTGCCTGATCGGCGCCCACGCCCTCGTGCCGGAGGGGAAGGAGATCCCCGACGGCTCGCTCGCCCTCGGCGTCCCAGCCAAGGTGGTGCGGATGCTCACGCCCGAGGAGATCGCTCGCAACCGCCGCTCCGCCGACGGCTACGTCCGCACCTGGCAGCGCTTCGCGGCGGGGATGAAGTCCGTCTAGAAAAGGGAGAGCCGGCCCCCAAGGGGAAAGGGGCCGGCTCGCTGGAACCTGATCACGCTGGGATTGGGACCGGTGATCAGGTCCACTTCTCGTGGTTTGGACGAGAAGCTCAGGGATGGACGGTGCCGACGAGCATCGATCGATCGTCGCCGACGGAAATCCAGGCGCCTGTGTCGCGTTCGGACTGGCGCTTGACGAAGAGGTAGGGCGTCTCGCTCCACAGCCGGACGCGGCCGTCGAGGTTGTCGAGGACGAAGTCGCCGCGGTCGGTGACCACGGTGAGCACCGCGTGGCCGTCGCCGTTCTCCTGGCGGACCACGGTGACGAGCAAGGCCGAGAGTGGCCAGCCGCGCTGAGCGAGCTCGCGGCGCTTCACCAGGACGTAGTCCTCGCAGTCGCCGAGGTCGGTGGCGTAGGACCACACCTCGGGCGCGCCGAACACGTCCTGATCGGACATCGGGTGGATGCGGTTGTTGACCGCGTCGTTGATCTGGGTGAGCTGCCGCCAGAGCGCGTCGGTGAGGACGATTTGCTGCGGCCGG
>CAYOET010000019.1:0-9915 GCA_964402985.1 uncultured Bauldia sp.
AACGTAACAAGCCGGAGCGGATTGCGATTGCTCGCGCGATGGGACGCTTGCTGGCTCCGGATTATCCGTTGCGTCTCGAAGCTCTCAACGTTCGCCAATGACCTCAAGGATGCGACAGTCGCAAACGCGACCGTGGCCGCACTCGTCCACCATGCGGCCAAGCTCGGACTGCAGGGCTCGGAGATCTTCGATCCGGTATTCGATGGACGATAGGTGCCGACGGGCGATGCTGTCCGCTTGGTGACAGGAATCCTGCGGGCGCTCAGTTAGCTCAAGAAGCTGCCGAATATCATCGACCTCGAATCCCATTTCACGAGCATGTCGAATGAATTTGAGCCGGCCCACTGCTGCCGAGTCGTACCGCCGCTGTTTGCCTTCCGTGCGCACTGGAGCGCTGAGCAAACCGATTGACTCGTAGTAGCGGATTGTCGGGACCTTCACCCCTGTCTGGCGCGCAACCGCGCCGATCGAATGCTGCTCCATCTACGAATTTTTCCCTTGAACCTCTAGTCACTAGAGGATGCAGAGTGCAGCCAATCAATTCAAGAGACGACCATGACAATTGTTGACGCTCGGTATTTCGTTACTGGAATGGACTGCGCTTCGTGCGCAGCCAAAATTGAGAAGGCGGCCAAGGCTGTGGTTGGGGTCGACGATGTTCGAGTGTCGATCGCTTCTCAGATCATGACCTTGCGGACGGACCGGGATTCCGGCCTGTTCGAGGTCGAGACCGCCGTTACCGATCTGGGCTACCGGCTCGAACGCCTCGATAGGCCCGATCGGCACGAGTCTGCGGACGAAGATGACAGGATTCTCGACCTCTCCAACGTAACGCCCGCATATAAGCGCGCCCTTTGGATCGTCGTGATCCTCAACCTCGGGTACGGCGTCGCAGAAGTCGCGGGGAGCTTTTTGGCGCGCTCGCAGGCCTTACAGGCTGACTCGCTGGACTTCCTGGGAGACGGCTTGATCTCGTTCCTAGGCCTCATCGCCATTGGATGGGGCTTGGCGGCCAGGGCCAAAGCGGCCCTCCTCCAAGGAGCCTTCCTCGCCGCGCTCGGCTTAGGGGTCGTCGGTGGGTCGATCTACCGGGTCGTCGTGCTCCACGAGCCAGAGCCATTCCTCATGGGCGGGTTTGCTGCAGTCGCCTTTGCCGTGAACGTCCTCGCAGCCGTCGTCCTGATCCCGTTCCGCAAGGGAGATGCCAATATGCGGGCGGTTTGGTTGTTCTCTCGGAACGATGCGATTGGCAATCTTGCTGTTGTCGGCGCAGCGGTGTTGGTTTGGTTGACAGCATCGCCCTGGCCGGACTTGGCGGTAGCGTTCCTCGTTGCCGGTCTCTTTCTCAGGTCATCCTGGTCGATCATGCACGATGCGCGTAACGATCTTCGCCAGGCAGGCTGATGGCTGACGATTGCACAGACGAGCAATGCGGCTGCGAGGGAAACCCTCGCTTTGACGGCATGGATCCACGCTACAAGCGCATCCTTGCGACCGTCATCGGCATCAATGCCGTTATGTTCGTGACTGAGCTGGTGGCGGGGCAAATCGCTGGTTCGAAGGCGCTCCAGGCCGACGCGCTCGACTTCCTTGGCGACACGGTGACCTACGGGCTCAGCCTCGCAGTCATTGGCGCCTCGGTCCGCGTGCGATCGGGAGCGGCCCTCTTGAAGGGGATCAGCCTGACAGCGATGGGACTTTGGGTGCTTGGCTCGACGGCCTATCAGGTCCTGGTGCTCGGGCTGCCGAGGGCGGAGATCATGGGTGTGATCGGCTTCCTCGCCCTTGCGGCCAATCTGGCGAGCGTCCTTTTGCTGGCGCGCTACAAGGACGGCGACGCCAATGTCCGCTCCGTGTGGCTCTGCTCGCGCAACGACACGATCGGCAATTTCGCGGTCATGGTCGCCGCTCTCGCGGTGTGGTCGACCGCCACGCCCTGGCCGGACCTCGCTGTCGCCGCCGGCATGGCGTTCCTCTTCCTCAGCTCCTCGTTCCAGATTCTCCGACAGGCGTTGCGGGAGTATCGAGGCGAACGAGTTCGGCCGGCCATGACGTAGCGCGGACGAAAGGGCCCCCTGTGCCTGTTGAAGCTTAGATGGGCTACACTTGGCTGTGAGCCTTCAAGACCGACCCGCAGCCGCTCGTCCCTCAAGCCCAGCGAGTCTTTCGGGACGCGCCCTTGCCATAATGGAGAGCACGCGGGAGCCTCGATCTGATGGCACGTCTCGAGTCCGCGACCGCTACATCACCGAGCTAAATCGCCTCTCACTCCGCTTAGAAGACTGCGCCGGGGGTTCTCAAGCCACCGCGAAGTTCGTCCAAATGATCGGCCCACCACTGCATCATGCGGACGCGTTCGTTCCAGAACTCGGCTGCGTGGGTATAGGCCCGGCGCACAGAGTTGGCCTCCTGATGGGCCAGTTGCCTCTCAATCGCGTCCGCATTCCAAAGCCCGGATTCATTCAGGAGCGTCGCCGCCATCGCCCTGAATCCGTGCGCCGTCATTAAATCACCGGAGTACCCGAGACGTCTCAAAGCCGCGTTGATGGTGTTCTCCGACATAGGCCGATCATCGGATCGATTGGAGCGAAAGACGTAGCGGCAACGAGCGTTGATCCGCTGAAGCCCGCGGAAAACAGCGATGGATTGAACCGACAGCGGCACGCGATGCTCTCGACGGAGCTTCATCTTGTGCTCCGGAATGCGCCACACCTTCTGAGCGAAATCGATCTCTGGCCACTCAGCGTGCCTCAGTTCCCCGGGCCGCACGAAGGTCAGCGCCGCAAGAAGAAGAGCGCCCTGCGACTCTAGCCCGCCCTGATAGCCGTCGATCGAACGAAGGAGTTCACCTACAGCTTTTGGCTCGACGATCGCAGCGAAGTGCTTCACCTTGGGAGCTATCAACGCCCCTTTGAGGGAGTAGGTCGGATCGGCTGTTGCACGACCAGATGCGACGGCATGCCTGAAGATTTGTCCGCAAAGCTGCTTCGTTCTTTTTGCGGTCTCGTAGACCCCGCGAGCTTCGACTTGCTTCAGAACGTCGAGGAGCTCCAACGGAGTTATCTCAGCAACTGGGCGCTCGCCAAGCCCGGGATAGATGTATAGTTGGAGTCTGCGCCGGTTCGTCTCGACGGTTCCCTCGTCACGACCCTCCTTTGCGGTCTTTTCGAGGTACTCTTCTGCGACTCTTTCGAACGTGTTTCCGCGCGACACCTGTGCTGCGAGCTTTTCACGTTTCCGCTGCTCACCGGGGTCGATCCCCATCCTTATGAGCTTGCGAGCAGCCTCCCGAGCCTCCCGAGCCTGAGCCAGTGAGACGTCGGGATAGACACCGTGGGCAAGCGTCAGGCGTTTCTGCCCGAAGCGATAGTCCTGCCGCCAATATTTGCCGCCGTCGGGATTGACGAGGAGATAGAGATTGCCGCCGTCGGACTTCTTATAGGGAACTGCCCGGCCCTTCGCCCCTCGCACTTCCACATCGGTCAATGGCATTTCACGCTCTGACGGTACCTACGGAGACCCGCTCCTATAGATACCGGCAGAGGTACCGTCAATTTCCTGGGATGCAGTGAGACTTCCTGAGACGGTTCAAACGCCAAATATTCTTAAGAAACCTTGGAAACCGGCCAACCGAGACGGGCCGGTTTTTCAGTCCGGACGTCAGGGAACGTCAGGGAACGAGAATTTGGTGGAGCCGAGGGGAATCGAACCCCTGACCTCTGCAGTGCGATTGCAGCGCTCTCCCATCTGAGCTACGGCCCCGTAAGGCAGGCGGCATTTACGGAGCGGCCCGGAGTCCTGTCAAGCAAGCCGGACCCTTGGTCGCGCCGGAATCGCATTCGCGGCCGGGGGTTGCGGCGCATGGCGACGCGGGGCTAGATCACGCGCCCGACCGGAGCCGCGCGGACGCTCATGATCCAGATCCTTCAACTCCTTGCCCTCGCGCTGCAGATCTATCTCTGGATCGTGCTCGCCTGGGTGATCTTCACCTGGCTCTACCAGTTCAACGTGGTCAACCCGCGCAACCAGCTGGTCGCCGCCATCGGCCGCTTCCTCTACCAGGTCACCGAGCCGGTGATGCGCCCGATCCGCCGGGTGCTGCCCACGGTCGGCGGCTTCGACCTCTCCCCGCTCGTCCTCACCCTTGTCATCATCGTGCTCCTCCGGGTGATCTATTCGCTCATCCTCCGGCTGTCGGTGTGAGCGGACGGCGCGAGTCGCTGGACGGGCTCACCGTCGAGGTCCGCCTCACCCCACGCGCCGCCTTCGACCGCATTGACGGGGTCGCCACGCTTGCCGACGGGCGCACGGTTCTCCTCGCCCGCGTCCGCGCCGTTCCCGAGGACGGCCGCGCCAACGAGGCGCTGTGCCGCCTCCTCGCTTCGGCCTTCGACCGCCCGCGCTCGGCGGTGAGCGTTCTTGCCGGGGGCAAGGCGCGGGTGAAGCGCCTCCGCGTGGAGGGGAACGGCGCGGTCCTCGCGGCGCGGCTCGCCGTCTTCGCATCCACTGACGCCGAGGCAACAAGATGACCCGAACCGAGAAGGAGAAGATGCTCGCCGGCGAGCTGCACCGCTCCGACGGGCCCGAGCTGCAGGCCGACCAGCACGCCACCGCGCGCTGGCTCGCCCGCTACAACGCCGCCCTCGAACTCCCCACCTCGGTCTGGCGCGATCTTCTCAAGGAGCGCCTCGCCGAGGTCGGCGAAGGCGCCACCATCCGCCCGCCCTTCCACTGCGACTACGGCTTCAACATCCGGATCGGCGCGGGCGCCTTCCTCAACTTCGACTGCGTGATTCTCGACGTGGTGACGGTGACGATCGGCGCGCGCACCCAGATCGGCCCGGGCGTCCACATCTACACCGCCGACCATCCGCGCGACCCCGCGCAGCGCCGCGCGATGCTCGAGTTCGGCCGCCCGGTGACGATCGGCGCCGACGTCTGGATCGGCGGCGGCGCGATCATCCTCCCCGGCGTCACGATCAGCGACGACGCCGTCATCGGCGCTGGCGCGGTGGTGACGCGTGACGTGGCCAAGGGCGTAACCGTCGCCGGAAACCCGGCCCGTCCGCTCGCTTCACGCCGCATCTAGCGCCCTCCACGGCCGGCGCTTTCTCGACTAGACTGACCATGATCGGTCGACTGCATCCGCTTTCGGGACCCATGCCATGCGCCATGCCGCCCTCCTCGCCCTCGTCCTCCTCGCGTCACCTGCTGCGGAGGCGCAGACCCGCACCGAGAGCGTCTACACCAAGCTGATCCTCGGCGAATGCGGCCAGGAGCTGGCCGCGCCCAACCAGGAGATGGAGAGCGCCCGCTTCTGGTGCCGGGGCTACCACGACATGGACGTCATGGTTGCCGAGGGCGATCTCCGCTTCTTCGTCTCCTATGGCCCGAACGCCGAGAACGAGCTGGCGGCGTCGGAGACGCTGCCCCAGTTCAACACCATCGGCGAGACGCTGGAGTGGCGGGTGCAGCCCACGCCCGATGGCGGCTGGGAGGCCTTCGCCACCATCCTCCGCTTCCATCTCGACGCCATGGAATCGACCCGCCCTGGCCAGGTGCTGGTGGTGACGAGGCTTGGCGAGACCGGCACCGTCTGCCACGTCGCCTATGTCGACGCGCTCCTCAACCCCAACCCCAACGCGCTCGCCCGCGAAGCGACCGACACCATCGCCCGCGACTTCGTCTGCGGCCTCGATCAGCCGGTCTGGATGGGGATCACCACCGCTCCGCCGCCGATGTAGGCGCCCCGCTCGGGGCACTCTCCTCAATTGTCATTGCCGGACTTGTTCCGGCAATCCAGCGCCGGATTGCTCCCGGCGGTTCCTAAAAATCCGGATCGCGTGGGTGCTCCTCGACCCTGGATCGCCGGAACAAGTCCGGCGATGACAGGCGGTGGGGTCATCACCCAAAAGGGGCTCGCTTGGATGCCGGGCAGCCGCCGCCCGCGCGCTGAAACCTACGCCGCTTTCCGCGTCCACACGAACGCCACCTTGGGCAGCGTCTTGGTGCCGAAGCGCTCGAGAGCCCGCGCCGCGCGGCGGCCGCCGGCGTTCTCGTAGAACCGGCAGGCGCCGTCGTTGTCGGCGAGCGCCCACACCACCAGCGAGGGGAAGCCGCTCCGCATCAGCTCGCGCCGCGCGGCGAGGAAGAGCTGCGTGCCGAGCCCGACGCCCTGGTACTCGGGCATGATGTAGATCTCGTAGACCTCACCCTTTTGCGCGAGGTCGCGCACCCGGTTCGGCCCGTAGCTGGCATAGCCGGCGACCACGCCGCCGACCTCGATCACCAGCACGGCCGCGCCGCGGCGGATGGCACGCTCCCACCACGCCGGCCCGCGCCGGGTGATCATCTGGCCGAGTTCCTTGGCCGGGATGAGACCGGCATAGGCATTCTTCCAGGCCGCGTCGTGGACCTGGGTGATCGCCTTGGCGTCCTTGGTGGACGCCCGTCGCACATCGATCGAAAGTGTTCCGCTCATGGGGGGAGCATATGACCGGTTTGGCGGGTCGGGAAGAGTCCTTCGCGCGTCTCCCGTCCACTTCCACGAGAGTGTGACTCGCGTCCCACGCATGACCTTGGAAGGCCCCGAAAGCAAAGAGGGCCGCCCCTTTCGGGACGGCCCTCCATGTGCATTTTGTCCGCGGTCCGGCTTGGGGCCGCTGGCGCTGTCAGGCGCCGTGGACACCTCGCGGAGCGAGCATCCAGGTCACCATTCCAGACCGCAGCAAAGCACTCTGAGACACTGGATCACCTCCTTTCAGTTGTTGAACCTGAACGGAAATGTCGTGCCTGAAGTCCCTGCTGTCAACCGCTATTCGCTCGCCATTTCCAACGAAGCGCTCGCCGAGCGCGAGGCCTTCTTGCGCTCGTTCGAGTCGAGGATCGCCTTGCGGAGGCGGATCGACTTCGGCGTCACCTCGACCAGCTCGTCCTCGGCGATATAGGTCATCGCCTGTTCGAGGCTGAGCCGGCGCGGCGGGGTGAGAACGACGTTCTCGTCCTTGCCGGCGGCGCGCACGTTGGAGAGCTTCTTGCCCTTGAGGACATTGACCTCGAGATCGTTGCCGCGATTGTGCTCGCCCACGATCATCCCGGCATAGACGTCGACGCCGGGGTCGATGAGCATCGCCCCGCGCTCTTCGAGATTCCACAGCGCGTAGGCGACGGCGACCCCGTCCCCGTTCGAGATGAGGACGCCGCGATTGCGCGTGGCGATGTCGCCCTTGTAGGGCTCATAGTCGTGGAAGAGGCGGTTCATGATCGCCGTGCCGCGCGTGTCGGAGAGGAGCTCCGACTGGCAGCCGATCAGCCCGCGCGTCGGCGCGCGGAAGATGAGGCGGACGCGCCCGCCGCCCGAGGAGCGCATCTCGTGGAGGTCGGCGCGCCGCTCGGAGAGCTTCTGCACCACCACGCCCGAATGCTCCTCGTCGACGTCGACGATGACTTCCTCGATCGGCTCGAGAAGTTCGCCGTTCGGCCCGCTCCGGTAGACGACGCGCGGCTTGCCGATGGTCAGCTCGAAGCCTTCGCGGCGCATCGTCTCGAGGAGGATGCCGAGCTGCAGCTCGCCGCGGCCGGCGACCTCGTAGGAGTCGTTGTCGGTGCCGATGGTGAGGCGGAGCGCGACGTTGCCCTCGATCTCGCGCTTGAGGCGGTCGCCGATGACGCGGCTCTGCACCTTGTCGCCCTCGCGCCCGGCGAGCGGCCCGTCATTGATGCGGAAGGTCATGGCCAGGGTCGGTGGATCGATCGGCCGCGCCTGGATCGGCGTGGTGATCTCGGGAACGGTGATGGTGTCGGCGACGGTCGCCTTGGAGAGACCCGCGATGGCGACGATGTCGCCCGCGAAAGCCTCGTCGATGGTGGTGCGCTCGAGGCCGCGGAAGGCCAGCACCTTGGAGATGCGGCCGACCTCGATGCGCTCGCCGGTGCGCGCCAGCGCGTGGATCGGCATATTCGGCTTGACCGTGCCTGAGGTGATGCGGCCGGTCAGGAGACGGCCGAGATAGGGATTGGCCTCGATCGTGGTGGCGAGGAAGCGGAACGGCCCCTCCTCCACTGTCGGCGGCGGCACGTGCTCGACGATGAGGTCGAAGAGCGGCGCCAGCGACTCCTTCGGGCCCTCGGGCTTGGCGGCCATCCAGCCCTGCTTGGCCGAGCCGTAGAGGATCGGGAAGTCGAGCTGCTCCTCGGAGGCGTCGAGCGCGGCGAAGAGGTCGAAGATCTCGTTCAGCACCTCGACGTGGCGCTCGTCGTGCTTGTCGATCTTGTTGATCGCGACGATCGGCCGGAGGCCGGCCTTGAGCGCCTTGGAGAGCACGAACTTGGTCTGCGGCATCGGCCCTTCCGACGCGTCGACCAGCACCACCGCGCCGTCCACCATGTCGAGGATGCGCTCGACCTCGCCGCCGAAATCGGCGTGGCCGGGCGTGTCCACGATGTTGATGCGGTCCTTGCCCCACGGCATCGAGGTGACCTTGGCGAGGATGGTGATGCCGCGCTCGCGCTCGAGGTCGTTCGAGTCCATCGCCCGTTCGGCCACCCGCTGATTGTCGCGGAAGGCGCCGGACTGGCGAAGGAGGCCGTCGATGAGGGTGGTCTTCCCATGGTCGACATGCGCGATGATGGCGATATTGCGGAGCGTCATGGCTGCCTTGAATCACGAAAACCGCCACACGGGCGGGCACCGATCGGTCTGGTGCTGGAGAGTGTCAGCCTGACGACAGGCGTCCCCGTCGGTTCACCGGCTGCGTGGCTTACGTAATCGTTCCGCGGCCTTTGGTCCAGCGCCATCGATCGCCGCAGCCCTAAAAGCCGCGGAACGCCTCGATTTTGTGCAGCTACGGACGCGGCCTGCCACCGCCGCCGCCGGGCCGGTTGGCGATCCCCTGCGCCCACTGCACCCAACTCCACGCCGAAAAGGCGATGAAGAGGCCGAGGATCATGGTGAAGGAGTCGAACTTGAGAAGGCTCGAGATCGCGAAATACGCCCCGATCGCCACCCCGATATAGGCGGGGATGAGCGTCCCCTGGCGCATCCCGATGCGCGGCACGAGGAGGCCGCGGACGATGCGGCCACCGTCGAAAGGCAGCGCCGGCAGGAGGTTGAAGAGTCCGAGGAAGAGGTTGACGAAGATGAGGTCGTCGACGATCCCGAGCCGGAGCCCGAGGAACTTGAGGCGGATCGCCTCGAAATTGAGGTCGCCCGTAAGGACGAGGAGAACGAGCGCGATGGCGAGGTTCACCGCCGGCCCGGCGAAGGAGATGAGGTTCTCCGCCGTCCAGGTCTGCGGCTGGCGGGCGAAGCTCGCCACGCCGCCGAAGAAGTTCAGCGTGACCGATGTGGTCCTGACGTCGAACGCCTTGGCGGCGAGGAGATGGCCGAGCTCATGGGCAAAGACGCTGCCGAACACGACCGCGACGAAGATCGCCTGATCGATCGCCGGCGCGACCCCGTAGAAGATGAGGGCGCTGACCACCAGCCAGCCGAAGAGGATGACGAAAGTGGCGTCGATCCGGTACTCGGTCCGGTCGAAGGTGAAGAGCGTCCACGATGCCATCATGCGCCTTCTCCTCTAACCCCTCCCCCCTTGTGGGGGAGGTTGGGAGGGGGCCTCGCGGCAAGCGAGGTTGAGGAATCCCAAGCCGGCAAGAAACCCCACCCTAAACCGGCTGAAACGCCGGTTTCGACCGCCCCACGAGGGGGCGATGAAGAGAGTGTGGGACCGGCGTCGGGTGAACCCCATTGGCCTAACTCTTCTTGTTGCGCGCCGCGAGGGTGCGGAGGCGGAGCGCGTTGAGCCGGATGAAGCCCGCCGCGTCCTTCTGGTCGTAGGCGCCGCGATCGTCCTCGAAGGTGACCAGCTCGCTCGAGTAGAGCGACTTCGCGCTCTTCCGCCCCACGATCGTTGC
>CAYOET010000020.1:0-2626 GCA_964402985.1 uncultured Bauldia sp.
CCTGGATGATGTTCTTGCGCGCCTGCTCCTTGTCGGGCGGCGCGACCGCGTCTTCGAGGTCGAGGAAAATGAAATCGGCGGCACTCGCCGCCGCCTTCTCGAACATCGCCACATTGGAGCCGGGCACGGCCAGCTCGCTCCGCTGTACGCGCGGTTTCCGCAGATGATGGAGTGTGTGGCTCAAGAGGCGCCTCCTTGGTTCGCGCAGGCGCTCGGCCAGGCGAATCCATCGGGCCGCGCTCTTGTCGGCGTTTTCCCGAAATGTCCCGCCGCGACCTCTCGGGTCCCGGCCTCCCTGACCCCCTAATAGCAGCCGCTCCATCACCGTCAAATGCCACGCGGCGCGCCAACTTGACGCTTGCCGGACACCCCGCAACCGCGAAGGAGAATTGCTGCACCGCGACACGATCCGTGAACGCCACGGACCTTCCGCACCCCGCCCTACCCATTGTCATTGCCGGGGCTTGTCCCGGCAATCCATGAACTCCGACGTCGAAGGCCTCAGCTCCACAGTCGAGCAACCTCGGGACGGCTTGGCGTTCATGGATCGCCGGAAGAGTCCGGCGACGACAAGGCGAGGAGCTTCATACGGCGCCGAGCGCCGATGACGCAGCGCCTCGCCCTCGACAGGCTGGGCCGTTGGTGAAATTGAAAACTGGAGCGGGCTGGCGCATCGTTTGCGGCGAAGCCGGTCCGGGCGAACGGGAGCGAATGTCATGGCGAAGATGCGCGCGGTCGATGCGGCGGTGCTGGTCCTCGAGAAGGAGGGCGTCTCGGTCGCCTTCGGCGTGCCCGGGGCGGCGATCAACCCGCTCTACTCGGCGCTCCGCGCCCGCGGCACCATCCGCCACATCCTCGCCCGCCACGTCGAAGCCGCCTCGCACATGGCCGAGGGCTACACCCGCGCCGTCGCGGGCAATATCGGCGTGTGCATCGGCACCTCCGGCCCCGCCGGCACCGACATGATCACCGGCCTCTACTCCGCCCAGGCCGACTCGATCCCGATCCTCTGCATCACCGGCCAGGCGCCGCGGGCAAAACTCTACAAGGAAGACTTCCAGGCGGTGGACATCGAGTCGATCGCCAAGCCGGTCAGCAAATGGGCGACCCTCGTCCGCGAGCCGGCGCTGGTGCCGATGGCCTTCCAGCAGGCCTTCCACGTCATGCGCTCTGGCCGTCCCGGTCCGGTGCTGATCGACCTCCCGATCGACGTGCAGACCGCCGAGATCGAGTTCGACATCGACACTTATCAGCCGCTCCCGGTCTACAAGCCGGCGGCGAGCCGCAAGCAGATCGAGAAGGCGCTCGACATGCTCAACGCCGCCGAGCGCCCGCTGATCATCTCGGGCGGCGGCGTCATCAACGCCGACGCGTCCGACCTCCTCGTCAAATTCGCCGAGATCACCGGCGTGCCGGTCATCCCCACGCTCATGGGCTGGGGCTCGATCCCCGACGATCATCCGCTGATGGCCGGCATGGTCGGCCTGCAGACCAGCCACCGCTACGGCAACGCCACCTACGGCCGCTCCGATTTCGCCATCGGCATCGGCAACCGCTGGGCCAACCGCCACACCGGCTCGGTCGACGTCTACACCAAGGGCCGGAAATTCGTTCACATCGACATCGAGCCGATGCAGATCGGCCGCGTGTTCATGCCCGATTTCGGCATCGTCTCCGACGCCAAGGAAGCCCTGAAGCTCCTCGTCGAGGTCGCGGGCGACTGGAAGAAGACCGGCCGCCTCAAGGACCGCTCCGAGTGGGTGGCGGAGTGCCAGCACCGCAAGCAGAGCATGCTGCGGAAGTCGCATTTCGACCAGGTGCCGCTCAAGCCGCAGCGGGTCTACGAGGAGATGAACGAGAATTTCGACCGCGACACCTGCTACGTCACGGCGATCGGCCTCTCGCAGATCGCGGGCGCGCAGTTCCTGCACGTCTACAAGCCGCGCAACTGGATCAATTGCGGGCAGGCCGGCCCGCTCGGCTGGACCCTGCCCGCCGCGCTCGGCGTTAGAGCCGCCGACCCTGATCGCAAGATCGTTGCGCTATCCGGCGACTACGACTTCCAGTTCCTCATCGAGGAGCTCGCGGTCGGCGCGCAGCACAAGCTGCCCTACCTCCACGTCGTCATCAACAACTCCTATCTCGGCCTCATCCGCCAGAGCCAGCGCGGCCTGCAGATGGACTTCGAGGTTTCGCTCGCCTTCGAGAACATCAACGCCGACGAGACCAGCGACGCGGTGCCCGGCTACGGCGTCGACCACGTCGCGGTGGCCGAGGGCCTCGGCTGCAAGGCGGTGCGGGTGAAGAGCCCGAACGAGTTCAAGGAGGCCTTCGCCAAGGCCGAGGCGCTCATGAAGGAGTTTGAGGTGCCGGTGGTGATCGAGTTCATCGTCGAGCGCGTGACCAACATCTCGATGGGCACCGAGATATCCAGCGTGAACGAGTTCGAGGAGATCCTCTGCCTCGACCCCAAGCTCACCCTCGACAACGGTTACGTGAACATGGACTCCACCGCCAAGAAGCCCGAAAAGGCCAAGGCCTAGGCAACTCACGCCGCTTCCCCGGCGAAGCCGGGTCCCAGCCCACTCCGCGGAGCGGTCTGCCCGCCATTGACCGCCGCCGCGCC
>CAYOET010000021.1:0-21715 GCA_964402985.1 uncultured Bauldia sp.
CTTCCTCAACGCCTTCATCACCCTTTTCGTGACCCTCGACCCGATCGGCCTCGCCCCGATTTTCGTGGTCGTCACCTCGGGGATGCGCGGTTGGCAGCGGCGACGGGTCGCCCTCCTCGCCGCGCTCGCCGTGCAGTTCGCGCTCGACGGTTTGTTGGCCTTCCCAGGCCTCTTCGCCCCCGCCATTCCCTCCCCCTGAAAGGGGGTGGTGGCGCGAAGCGCCGGTGGGGGTCAGTGCCCGCAATGCTCAACGTCCGCGCGCGTCAACGACGTACCCCCACCCGCCCACTTCGTGGGCGACCTCCCCTTTGCAGGGGAAGGACGGCCGAGGGTAAAGCGGCCTACTGCTCCAGCACCCGGATCTCGTCGTTGGCGCGGCGCAGGCGCTCCGAGAAATCGCGCATCATATTGCCGAGGATGGTGATCATCAGCTTCGGATTGTGCACCGACAACTCGTTGAGACTATCGACCGAGAACCCGTAGCAGACCACCCGCTCGTCGGCGACGACGTCGGCCGAGCGCTTGCCCCCGTCGAGGAGCGCCATCTCGCCGAACGACAGCCCCGGCCCGAGCGTCGCCAGCCGCACCACGCGCTCGTCGGCGCCCTTCCCGACCTTGAGGCGCACCGTCACCGTGCCCCGCGTCACGATGAAGAAGAGGTTGGCCGGATCGCCCTCGCGCACGATCATCTGCCCGGCCTCGAACACCATCGGCCGTACTACCGACTCCAGCACCTTGAGGTCCTCTCGGCCGAGGCCATGGAAGATCGCGAGGTCGCCGAGATTGTACTTCGACACCCCGTGCCCGCCATGCGCGGCGGCGATGACCTCGTTCTCGCAGCGCTCGAGCGCGGAGTCGCGGTGCTCGAAGATCAGCTTCTTGCCGTCCGGGAACGCGAGCAGCGCCGAGTGCAGCTCGGCGAGGGGTCCCGCATGGTCGAGATGGGCGAAAAGAAGACGCCGCCCGTCGGAAGCGAGCGTGCGCGTCAGCTGGGTGAGGAGCCGTGAGGCGGCATGGTCGGCGCTGTGCACGCGGCGCAGGTCGAGGACGATGAGGTCGGCGCGCTCCGCGGTGTCCTGGATGTGCCGCATCAGGCGCTCGGTCGAGCCGAAGAACAGCGCCCCCTGGACCTCGATCACCGCGATCCGCTTGCCCTCGCGGTCGAGGAGCCGCCGCTCCTCCTGCGAGCGGAGGCGCTTGGAGCGGATCACGTCGCCATAGAGCTGGCGCCGGACCACGCTCCCGACATGCGGCTGGTTGCGGAACACGTGGAGGCTGAAATCCTCCGAGATCGCCTTGCACGCCGCGATGCCGCGCACGCTGTTGCCGGTCGCGTCGAGCCGCGGCGAGAACACCCCGATGCCGAGCTGCCCGGGGATGACCGCGATCACCCCGCCCGACACCCCGCTCTTGGCCGGCATGCCGACCTCGTACGACCATTGGCCGGCATAGTTGTACATGCCGCAGGTGTTCATCACGGTGAGAACGTCGGCCGCGCAATCGGCGTTGATCGCGGCCGCCTTGGTGATCGGGTTGATCCCGCCATTGGCGAGCGTCGCCGCCATCACCGCGAGGTCGCGGCAGCTCACCATCACCGAGCACTGCGCGAAATAGACCGCGAGGATGTCCTCCGGCTCGCGCTTCACCATGCCCGAGTTGAGCATCATGTAGGCGATGGCGCGGTTGCGGTGCCCGGTCTCGGTCTCCGAGCGGAACACCGCATCGTCGACCTCGACCTTCCGCCCAAGGAAGCGTTCGAAGATCCCCTTCATGTTGGCGATGCGCTCGGCGGTGTCCTTGCCGCCGATCAGCTCCGCCGTGGCGATCGCGCCGGCATTGACCATCGGGTTGAACGGCCGGTTGTGCTTCTCGTCAAGGACGATCGAGTTGAACGCCTCGCCGGTCGGCTCGACGCCGACCTGCTGCAGCACGCGTTCCCGCCCGTGCTCCGACAGCGCGGCGCCGTACACGAACGGCTTAGAGATCGACTGGATCGAGAACTGCTCGTCGGAATCGCCGACCGCATAGACCTGGCCGTCGACCGTGGCGATGGCGACGCCGAACTGGCCGGGGTCCGCCTTGGCGAGCTCGGGGATGTAGGTCGCGACATCCCCGCCGATCAGCGGCCGGACGCGGGCGAGAAGCTCGTTCAGATAGTCGCCGATCGGCCCGCGCGTCAGCGGCGACCTTTCGGACCTTTCGACGGCCGCGGACATCGTCAAATTACCCCGAGGCCCGCCGCTGGGCCTGACTGGTGCAGGCTAGAAGCTGGTCCTGTAGTCACAACCGTACGGATAGCAAGGATCGGGCTGTGCGTCCTGCGCGCGATCCTCGTTGATCACGTCGAGCCTGGAGATGAACCCATCCAGGTCCTCGATGTCCATGAGGCGCGCCAGCGGCAGGTTGCCGCCGAGGAAGTCGAGCATCACCGGCCACGGAAACGGCCCCTCGACCTTGCCGTCGGCGTGGATGAGATAGGCGGTGCCGGGATTCGGAAGCGTCAGAACGCGCCCGTCGTTGAGGCGGATCGTGACGACGCCGTGGCTGTTGACCGCGAGCAGGCTACCGTCGTCGAACAGCCGCCACTCGAGCGTCGACCCGAGGACGCCCATCGTCGCGACCGGGGTGACGATCTGGTAGTTCTGCGGCGCCTGCGAGCCGGTAATGAAGCGGAACGCCCCGCGCGTCGCCTCGATGATCACCCCGCCCGCGCCGCGGTTCTGGTCGAACACGAAGCTGTCGAGCGTCACCTCGGCAAGCGGACCTACGCTGAGCGTGGTCTGGTCGAGGAAGAGAAGCTGCGCGGTGCTCTCCGCGGCGGTCTGGATGATCTGGTTCTGCACCACGCCGTCCCCGGCATTCACCGGGACCTGCGCCCCGCCTTGCGGGCTGCTCACCTGATTGCTGACCGCGGCCGCGATGCCGATGTTTTGGGCAGTTGCCGGCCCGCCGAGGGAAAAGGCAGCCGCTCCGGCAAGAATAAGAGCGGAGGAAAGCTTCCGAAGAGCTGTCGTCATGATGTGCCTGACCCCGTGAATCGCGCGACAGTAAGGTAGATAGGGCTCCCCGCCAAGGAATTCTGTTACCCGCCGGCAACAGGTGTCGGCTTGCTGGCCTGAGGGCAATCCCTGGTGCGTTGCAAAGAGTTAGGCCGGACTCTACGGTTTAAGGATCAAATTGGATTCGAGGAGCGCGGGCGCAATGCGACGGATGGGTCAGCTTTGGCTGGGTACGGCCCTGGTCGCGCTTGTTTTCGGCGCCAATCCGGCCTCGGCCGACGCCTTGTCCGACGCCTACGCGGTCGTCCTTGCCAACCCGACAAGCGCCGAGGCCAATCTGGCCTATGCAGCAGTCGCGGAGCAGGTCGGCCAATATGAGCGGGCGATCGCCGCCTACGAGCGCGTCCTCATCAACCATCCGGACAACGACGCCGCCCTCAAGGGCCTGCAGCGCGTCCGCGTCATCCTCCAGCCGCCGATCCAGACCTTCACGGTCGAACTCGGCGAGCGCTGGGAGTCGAATCCGCTCCGTCTCCCTGCCGGTTCCGACAGCGAATGGATCAGTTTCGCCGACATCCGCTTCTCCGATGAGCGCACGCTGGGCGACGCCCTGCGCTGGCGCACCGCCGCCTGGCTGCAGGGCGACCTCCATTCGGAGAACACCGACCTCCATTACGGCGAGATCGGCTTCCTCACCGGCCCGATCCACCAGATCGGCACGAGGCTGACGGTGCACACCGCTGCCGGCGGCGTCGCGTCCTACTTCCAGGACCAGCTCTATTTCACCGAGGTCAACGGCTCGGCGACCTTCCGCTGGCTGCGCGACACCGCGGTCCAGTCGGTTCGCCTCCGCGCCGGCTATCGCTGGTACGGCGACGCCTTCGTCACCGATGACGGCTACTACCTCGACGCGATCGGCAATTTCGTGTTCGCCGACCTCATCGTCGACAAGAGCGCGCTGCTCCTCACGCCCTGGGTCCGCTACAGCAATATCGGCGGCTCGATCACCGACTTCGCCGAGTTCCCCGAGGTCACCACCTCGCCCGGCCGCTACAGCGAAGTCGGCATCCGCGTCGGCCTCGACGTGCCGATCTCGCAATCCGTCACCGTCGGTGGCGGCATTGCGGCGAGCTGGCGGTTCTTCGACACGCTCGCCTCGATGAGCACGGAAAATCGTCAGGACCTCCTGATCCAGCCGGACGCCTTCGTCACGCTCAACGACATTTTCGGAGCGGACGGCCTGGACCTCAAGTTCGCCTACCGCTATCAGTGGCGCGACTCGAACTCGGCCCCCTCCGACTTCTCGAGCCACATCGTCTCGACCTCGCTGATCTACAACCGCTAGCGGCTGCACCGCGGGCGGTTACTTCGACGTCGCGGTGTGGCTGCCGTCCCAGTCGGCCGGCGGCGGCGCCAGACGCCATGCCTCTATCCGCTCCCGGAAGAGCGAGCGGAACTCGCCGAGCCCGGCGCAAACTTGGTGGCAGGCATCGAGCGCCGCGGCCGCGCCATCCCAGTCCCGCGCCCGATAGGCGGCCCAGAACCCGGCATGCTCCGCAAGAAGGCGCTCCCGTGAGCCCTCGATCTCGAGCGCGTCGAGGAGCGTGAAGATGCGCGCCGCCTGCCCCCTGCCCTTGACCCGCACGACGTCCATCTCCAGCGCCACCCGGCCCGGCACCCGCTTCATCGTTGCCTCGTGGATGACGATCGGCACGCCGTAGAGCTTGCACAGCCCTTCGAGGCGCGAGGCGACGTTCACCTCGTCGCCGATGGCGGAATAGTCGAAGCGCAGCGACGAGCCCAGATTGCCCACGCAGCAATCGCCGGTGTTGATGCCGATGCCGATCCGCACCTCGCCGATGTTGCGCCCTGCGGCCGCGAATTCCTCGCGCCACTTCACGTTCAGCTTCCGCATCTCGGCGATCATCGCCAGCGCCGCGCTTACCGCCCGCTCGGGATGTGCCGCCTCGTCGAGCGGCGCGTTCCAGAACGCCATCACCGCGTCGCCCATATATTTGTCGATCGTCCCCATCTCCTTGAGGATGATCTCGCTCATCGGCGTGAGGAGGCCGTTGATGAACCCGGTGAGCTCGGTCGCGCTCAGCTGCTCGGAGATCGACGTGAAATTCCGCACATCGGAGAACAGCACGGTCAGCTCGCGGATCTCGCCGCCGAGCTTCAGCCGATCCGGCTTGGCGATGATCTGGTCCACCACCACCGGCGAGACATAGTAGGCGAACGCGCGCCGGATCTCGCCCCTCTGCCGCTGGGTATGCCGGTAGACGTAGAGCGTGATCGCGATGGTCAGCAGGAGGAGCGTCAGCGTCGGGAACGTCGAGTCGGCGAGCACTCCCGCCTGGTCGTAGAGAAGCCAACCCACGACCGGCAGGAGCGTCACGATGCCGATGCCGAAAGCCGCGGCCACGAGGACCGGGATTCGCGGGAAGAGGAACACCAGAGCCAGCCCGAGCAGAGCGGTGACCACGAGCTCCACGCCGAAAGCGTAGTCGGGTCGGGTGAGGAACTCGCCGCGCAGCACGTGCTCGATCGCCTGGGCATGGACCTCGACGCCCGCGACCGCGGCCTGAAGCGGCGTTGCCCTGATGTCGCCGAGACTGGCGGCCGTGGCGCCGACGAGGACGATGGTGCCGGCAAGCTCCCCCGCCGGCACCTCTCCTTCGAGCACCTTCCAGGCCGGGATGAAGTTGCGCTCGTCGCTGAGACGGAACTTCAGCCACATGAAGCCGTCATAGTCGCTCGGCACTTCGAACTGCCCGACCCGAACGAGGTTGAGGCCCTTGTGAGCGCCGAATGCGTTCTGACCGCTAGCGTTGGATGAACGCAAATAAAAGGTGGTCTCGCCCTGCACCGCCCGGAGCGCCTCCATCGACAGCGACGGCACGTAGGTGTCCTCGCCGAGGAGGAACATCAGCGGCGCGCGCCGGATGATCTGATCGCGCTCCGGAAACCAGTTGATCGCCCCGAGTCCGGACGCCGCCGCGTTCAGTTCCGGGAGGTTGCTCGACATGCCCGCGAAGCGCCGAAGGTAGGGCCGCGGATCGTCTCCCAACACGGCCCGGCCCCAGGAGAAGTTCGGGGCCTCCGTCTCGCCGTTGAGGAGCGCTCCGGCGAGCACCGTGCGCGTCTTGCCGATCGCCTCGGCCAGCACGTCGTCGTTGGTTGGCTGACCCGCGTACAGCGTCGCCAGCTCCGCGCCGATCGCGGGCGGAAGACGCCCGGCGACCGATTCGATCGAAAGCTGGTCAGGCCGCGGGAAGAAGACATCGAAGACGACGGCAGCGACCCCCGCCTCTCGCAGCCGGTCGAGCAGTTGCGCGTGGATGGTGCGCGGCCACGGCCACGGACTATCCACGCGCGCCAGTGACTCCTGATCGATCGCCACCACCCGCACGGGAAGGTTGGGCTCGAAGACCTCTGGGTCGATGTGCTGGTAGGAGTCGAAGCCGATCAGCCGCAGCTGCTCGATGGGAAAGGGATCGGCGAAGCGGAGCGCAATCGCCGCGGCAAGAATGCCGGCGGCGAGGAGGTAGTAGGCGAAGCCGAGTCTGGGGCGCATCTAGGGGCTCAGGAGTGCCGGACCTCGGCCTGCCCGGTCAACTGCCGCCGCTCAGCTCTCGCCCTCGCCACGGCCGAGGCGGGCGATCTTTCCGACCGCCGACGCCACCCGCTCGCCGAGCGACTGCGGCTCTGCGGCGAGGTCTGCGACCGCCTTGTCGAGTTCCGCGCTGCGCCGCGCGAGAAGCCCCTCGAGCCGCGCCGACACCCGCGGCGAATGCGCCAGGAGCCCCTCGAACGCGGTCTTGGTGATGCGGATCGCCGTGACGTCGGTCTCGGTCGTGACGGTCGCCCTGCGCCGGTCGCCGGTCATCAGCGCCATCTCACCGACCAGGTCGCCGCGCCCGAGATGCGCCACTTCCTTGCTGTGGTGATGGCCCTCGTCGTCGACCGAGACCCGCACGGTCCCCTCGACCAGCACGAACATCGCCGCGCCGAAATCGCCCGCACTCATCAGCACATAGCCCGCCGGCACCGTGAACAGCTCTGCCCCGCTGGCGAGGATCGAAAGCTCCTCCTCCTCGCAGAGTTCGCGGAAGAAGGGGGAGATGAGCAGCTGGTGCGGGTCGATCACCGGCGCGGTCCTTGGGGCCTCGGCGGCGGACATTCGCGCGGAGCGGCCTGACCGGTCAAGCAAACACGAAACGGACCCCGCCAACGGCGAGGTCCGCAAACGTCTCGTCGAGGCGCGGCGACTACTTGTGCTGCTTGCTCGGGTTCTGCTGGTTCTGGGCCATCTGCCCGCGACCGTGCTCGGCATCAGCTTTCTTGATGCCCACCGGCTGTTGAGTGCGGCCCGTATCGGTGCGAGCGCCTTCGCGGTCCTCGCGGTCACGCTCGTTGCTCTGTTGCGCGGCGTCGCGATTGCTCGTCTCGTCCTGCACACGATCGCTCGGACGCTCGTCATTGTGCTCCGCGCCGGCTTCCCGGCGCTCGCTGACGCCATCGCCCTTGCCGAGGCGATGCTCATCACCCTTGGCGGAGCGGTTCTCGTCGACGTTGCGTTGTGCGCCGGTATCGTTGGCGTGACGCATGTCGTCGCCCGAGCGGTTCTCGTCGACGTTGCGGCGATCGCCCTGATCGGGCTTCGCATTGCTCTGGTTCTGGTTCGCGCCGGTCTTGACGCCGCCATGCTGGGTCTTGTCGGTATGGTTGGTCATGGTGCCTCCTTGGACAACAATTCAATGGCGCAGACCCCGACTCGGTTCCTAGACAATTGAAGATATTAACGAATCGCCAGTTGCGCCTTTGACTAATTCTGCGCCATGAGCACCGGATGGTCGTTCTCGACAGCGCCCGCCGGCGACGTTAGAGCTTCCCCGTGCGCATCCTTCTGATCGGCGCCAACGGTCTCATCGGCTCCGCCGTCCGTGCCCGGCTAACCGAGCTCGGCCACGACGTCATTCCCGTCACCCGTCGACGTGGCAGGGGCGCAGGCATCGTCCTCGACATCGGCAAGGCGACCTCACCCGAGAACTGGCTCCCGCATCTGAAGGGCGTCGAGGCGGTCGTGAACTGCGCCGGCGTTCTCCAGAACGGGCCGGGCGACTCCGCGAGCGCCGTTCACCTCGCCGGCGCGTCCGCTCTCTTCGCGGCCTGCGAGCGGGCCGGCATTCGCCGGGTCGTACACGTGTCGGCGCTGGGCGCAGACCGAGCCCGCACCGGCTTCACCCGCACCAAGCTCGCCGGCGAGGACGATCTCCGCGCCCGCGATCTCGACTGGGTCGTGCTGCGCCCGGCAGTCGTGGTCGGTCGTGCGGCCTATGGCGGGAGCGCCCTCTTCCGCGCGCTCGCGATGCTGCCTCTCCTTCCCGAGGTCAAGGCAGCCGCCCCGCTGCAGATCGTCCAGCTCGACGACCTCGTCGCGGCGATCGTCTTCTTTCTCGACGCAGAGTCGCCCTCGCGCCTGACACTCGACGTCGTCGGCCCCGACGCCCTTCGCGTCTCCGAAGTCGTGCAGGCTTACCAGCGCTGGTCGCGAAAGGCGGCGGCACGCACCATCCCGATCCCGGCGTGGCTGTGGCGGCTGATCTGCCGCGGCGGCGACGTCGTCCGCCTCTTCGGCTGGCGAGCCCCAATCAACTCCACGCTCGGGCGCGAACTCGTCGCCGCCCCAACCGGTGACGGGACCGAGCTCGCGCGCCTCGCCGGAATCACCCCGACCGGCCTGAGCGCCGCCCTCGCCGCCGAGCCCGCTTCCGTTCAGGAGCATTGGTTCGCGCGGCTTTATCTCCTGAAGCCGATCCTCATCGCGGGGCTCGCCTTCTTCTGGCTGCTCACCGGGGTGATTGCCCTCACCGCCGGCTTCGAGATGGGCCGCGCCTATCTCGTGCCGACCCTCGGCGAGATCGCCGGACCGGCCGTCGTCGCCGGCGCCGTCCTCGACATCCTCGTCGGCGCCCTCATGCTCTTCCGACGAACGGCACGCGCCGCGCTCTGGGCCGCCAATGCCGTCTCGCTCGCCTACCTCCTCGCCGCGACGTTTCTCATCCCCGACCTCTGGCTCGACCCTCTCGGCGCCCTCCTCAAGGTCCTCCCGCTTCTCCTCGCCCAGTCCGTCGCGCTCGCCATCCTCCCCGACCGATGACCGCCGAGCTGATCCTCCGCTTCCTCCATGTCATCGGCTCGACCGTGCTCCTCGGCACCGGCGCCGGGATCGCCTTCTTCATGCTGATGGCGCACCGCACCGGCAACGCCGCGACCGTTGCCGCGGTCGCTCGGATCGTGGTCATCGCCGACCTCGTCTTCACCGCGACGGCGGTTATCGCCCAGCCGGTCACCGGCGCGCTCCTCGCATGGACGGTCGGCTACAGCCTCGGCGAGGCGTGGATCGTGGGCTCTCTGGCGCTCTACGTCATCACCGGCGCCTTCTGGCTACCGGTGGTGCGCATACAGGCGCGGATGCGCGACCTCGCGAGAACGGCCGCCCAGCACGGCACGCCCCTCCCCGCCGAATACCACCGCCTCTACCGGACCTGGTTCGCCTTCGGCTTCCCTGCGTTCCTGGCGGTGCTGGCGATCTTCTGGCTGATGATCGCCCGCCCCGTCACGTGGACGATCTGACCGGCGCGTTCGCGAGCTTCTGGCCTTCGAAGCCGCCGCGGCCGAGGAGATCGGGCAGCTTCTCGCCGCTCTGCACGAAATTCAGCGATACCGAGTTCAGGCAGTAGCGCGCATGGGTGGGCGGCGGCCCGTCCGGGAAGACGTGGCCGAGATGCCCCTGGCAGCGCGCGCAGCGGATCTCCGTCCGCTCCATGCCGTAGCTCACGTCGCGGATGAACGCGATGTGATGCCGGTCGATCGGGTCGAAGAAGCTTGGCCAGCCGGTGCCGGAGTCGAACTTCTTGTCCGAACGGAAGAGCGGCAGCCCGCACAGCCGGCAGACATAGGTCCCGGCCTGCTTGTTGTCGGTGAAGATCCCGCAGAACGCCGCCTCGGTGCCGTGGTTGAGGATCACCCGCCGCTCTTCGTCGTCGAGCGTGTCGGAGAGTTTCTTCAGCTGCTCCGGCGACGGCGGCTTGAGGTCGAAGCCGGCGCGGGAGACCTGAAGGGCGGCGTGGGTCATCGAAGGAGCCATGGGTCGTCCTTTCGGTTCAACGGGATACGCAGCTTAGATGAGATCGTCGATCCAACCGGCAAGAGTGTCGAGGAGTTCCTCGCGCACATCTGAGTCCTTCTTCCCGGTGCGCGCGGGAACGTGAAAGGAATGGTTCGCCTCTTCGATGAGGTGCAGCCGCCCCAACGCCCCCAGCCGCTCCACGGTTGGGCGCAGGAGGTCGAGCTGCGCGAACTCATCCTTCGTCCCCTGAAGGAAGAGCATCGGCACCGAGACTTCGGCGAGGTGATCTGCCCGCGACGTTCCGGGCTTCTCGGGCGGATGGAGCGGAAAGCCGAGAAAGGCGAGGCCCCTGATCCCCATCGCCCCGTTGGCCTCGGCCGTCGAACTCATCCGCCCCCCGAACGACTTTCCGCCCACGAAGATCGGCACGCCCGGCAGACGCTTCTGCGCTTCTCTGACGGCCGCCCGAACCGCCGCCGTTGCGACCGCCGGCGAGTCCGGCCGTCCGCGCTTCGCTTCCATGTACGGGAACTGGTAGCGCAGCGAAGCAATCCCGCGCTGGGCGAGACCGGCGGCGACCTGGTTCATGAACGGATGGGCCATCCCGGCCCCCGCGCCATGCGCCAGAACATACACCGCCCGCGCCCCGTCCGGCGCCACGAGAAGGGCCGACACCTCTTCTGCATCAGGTACTTGGAACCGGAACTCGACCGCCTCATACGGCGCCGCATCCGCCCCGGCGATTCGACCGCGCTTGGCCAAGTTGATAGACCCTTAAGCCGTCCATGCTTGTCTGGACGGAGTTTGTGTCAGGAGTAACGCCATGGCGCCGCGCGCCTATTGGAAAGGCTATCTCAAGCTCTCGCTGGTGTCCTGCCCGATAGCGCTCTACCCGGCAGCGTCGAGCTCCGAGAAGATTTCCTTCAACCGGATCAACAAGAAGAGCGGCAATCGCCTTCGCCAGTTGCTCATCGATGCGGGCTCCGAAGAGCCGGTCGAGAAGGAGGATATCGGCCGCGGCTACGAAATCGCCAAGGGCGAGTATTTGATCGTCGAGGACGAGGAGCTCGAGAAGATCCAGATCGAGAGCTCCCACACCATCACGATCGAGAGTTTCGTCCCCAAGGCCGAGGTCGACGAGCGCTATATCGACAGCCCCTACTACCTCGCCCCGACCGACAAGGTCGGCCAGGACGCCTTCGCCGTCATCCGCGATTCGATGCGCGAGAAGAAGATGGTCGGCCTCGGTCGCGTGGTCATCGCCCGCCGCGAGCGCGTCGTCATGCTCGAGCCCTTCGAGAAGGGGCTGCTCGCCTCGACGCTCCGCTATGCCTACGAGGTGCGCGACTCGGCCTCCTATTTCGAAGACATCGCCGACATCGAAATCCCGAAGGAAATGAAGGAGCTGGCCGGTCACATCATCCAGACCAAGGCCGGCCATTTCGAGCCCGCCAAGTTCGAGGACCACTACGAGACCGCCCTCACCGAGCTGCTCAAACAGAAGCAGGCCGGCCGCGTGATCGAAGCGCCGGTCGCCGAGATGAAGGCGCCGCGCGTCGTCAACTTGATGGACGCCCTCAAGGCCAGTATCGAGGCGGATGTGAAGAAGCCGGCGGCCGCCTCGGCGCCGCGACGGGCAGCGAAGAAGCGCTCAACCGCCTAAGAGGGTAATGCCAGAGGCCCTGGACGGCACCGCACTCAAGGGCGTCGTCGTCTTTTCCGGCCGCCTCGCGTCGATGAAGCGGTCGGACGCGCATGCGCTCGTCGCCCGGCTCGGCGGCACGGCCCGGCAGGAAGTTTCGCGTAGCAGCACGGTGGTGGTGGTCGGCGAGCTGGGCTGGCCGCTTCTCGGTAACGGCCGGCCCCATAGCGGCCTCACCCGCGCAAAGTCCCTCGGCGTCCCGCTGGTCAGCGAACGCCAGTTCCTCGAATGGGCAGGCCTCGCCCCGGCCGAGGATCACGCCCTCACCTACTCGCTCGAGAAGCTCGGCGCCCTTTCCGGCCTGCCGCCCGAGATCCTCGAGAAGCTCGGCCTTCACGGCCTCATCGGCGTCCGCAACGGCCTCTGCAGCTTCCGCGACCTCGCCGCCGCCCGGCAGATCGCCGAGCTCCTTCGCGCCGGCGTCGGCCTCTCGGTGATCAGCCGCAGCCTTCGCGACATCCGCGAATGGCTGCCCGGCGCCGGGCCGGCAAACCTTCGCCTCTTCCCGGCCTCGTCGGATGCGGTGGTCATCGCCCAGCTCAACGGCTTCACCGACCAGCGCGGCCAGTTCCTGATGCCGGTCGAGCGCCCGCGCGCCGACGCCGACAAGCTCTTCGCCGAGGCCCAGGAGGCCGAGGAGCGCGAGGCCTTCGTCCTCGCCGAGCGCCTTTACCGAAAGGCGATCAAGGCCGACCCCGCGGACGCGACCGCCGCCTTCAACCTCGCCAACATGCTTCGCGCCCGCGGCCGTCGCGTCGAGGCCGAAGCGCTCTACCGCGCCGCTCTCCAGTCCGAGCCGAGGCTCGCCGAGGGCTGGTACAACCTCGCCGACATTCTCGACGAGCAGGGCCGCATCGAGGAGGCGATCGAGGCGCTCCAGCGCGCCATCGCGATCGACACCGACTACGCCGACGCGATCTTCAACCTCGCCCTCCTCCTCCAGCGCGCCGCCCGCCCCACCGAGGCCGGCTTCTACTGGCGCCGCTACCTCAAGCTCGACGAGACCTCGCCCTGGGCGGCGCGCGCACGGAAGGCGCTCAGGTATTGCGAGCTTCTCTCGCGCGAGCGGCGTTAGAACCCTCGACGACCTGCGCGCTCCAGATCGTCACCCCGGCGAAGGCCGGGGCCCAGACTTTTTTCCGCGCACCACCCTCGCCTGGGTCCCGGCCTTCGCCGGGATGACGGGGGAGCGGTTACGTGAGTTGAGCTTAGCGTCCCACCGTCTTCGACAGCTTCTGCTTCACCTTGAGGAAGTCGGCCCATGGGTCCTTCTTCATCCGCTCCAGCCTCCGGCCGAGGTTGGCGACGGTGTATTGGTTCGGCCGCAGCGCCTCCGTGAGCTCGCTCCAGTCGACCGGCGTGGACACCGGCGCGCCTTCACGGGCGCGCGTCGAGTAGACCGCCACCGCCGTCGCCCCGCGCCCGTTGCGGAGGTAGTCGATGAAGATCTTCCCCGTCCGCGCCTTCTTGCTGATCGTCGCGAGGTAGCGGTCGGGGCTGTCGGCGCTCATCTCGTCGGCGATCCTTTTGCAGAACGTCTTGGCGACCTCCCAGTCCGCCCACGGCGTCAGCGGCACCACCACGTGGAGGCCCTTCCCGCCCGAGGTCTTCACGAAGCTCTCGAGCTTGTGCGCCTTCAGCCGTTCGCGGACTTCCTGCGCGCCGACGATGATGTCGTTCCAGGTCGTCCCCTCGCCCGGGTCGAGGTCGAAGAACAGCCGATCCGGGCGGTCGAGATCGTCGACCTTCGACCCCCAGGGATGGATCTCCAGGACGCCGGACTGGACCAGCGCGACGAGACCGCGGAGATCCTCGATCCACATCATCGGCTTCTCGTCGCCGGTCTCGACCTTCTTCACCGATCTGTCGATCTCGCCCCACGGATGCTTGGCGAAGAAACACTGGTGCCCGATGCCCTGCGGGCAGCGGAACATGCTGAGCGGCCGGCCGACCAGATGCGGCACGATCCACTCCGCGATCTCGACATAGAATTGCGCGAGGCCGAGCTTGGTGATCCCGTCCTTGCCCCACAGCACCCGGTCGGGATGGGTCAGCTCGACCCCCTCGATCTTCGGCGTGCCCTTGGTCTCCACGGCCTCCGGCTCCTTCTCGATCGGGACGTTGGCGCCGCCTTCGAGCGTCACCTCGGTCGGGTCCTTGTCCTCGCGCTTCCCCTTGAACGACGAGTGGCGGAGAATCCCTTCCTGGGTCTTGCTCCGATATTCGACCTCGACCACGAGGTTGGGCTCGATCCACTTGGTGCCACGGATCGCCTCGGGCAGGAGCTCGTTGGCGAACGCGGGCTGCTTCTTCACCTCGATCTTCTTGACCTCGCCGGCGAGCTCCTTGGCGACCCGCTGGCTGAACCCGGTGCCGACCCGCCCGACGTAAACCAGCTCCTTGCTGTCGTTGTAATACGCGAGCGCCAGCGACCCGATTGCACCCGGCACCGCGCTCGAGGGCACGTAGCCGACCACCACGAACTCCTGCTCGTGGGTGCATTTGTTCTTCACCCACGCGTCGGTGCGGCCGCTCTTGTAGGGCAGGTCCTTCCGCTTCGAGATCGTACCCTCGAGCCCGAGCCGGCAGGCGTGGTCCAGCATCTCCTGGCCGTTCTCGGTGAGATGCTCGGCGAAGCGGATGCGGGCGTCCGGCCCAACCGCCTCGAACACCTGTCGGAGGAACTCCTTCCGGTCGAGGAGCTTCACGCCCTGGAGGTCCGTGCCCTCGTAGTAGAGGATGTCGAAGACGTAGTAGACCATGCGGTCGAGCCGCCCCTCGGCGAGGTCCTCCTGGAGGAGCCCGAAGACCGAGATGCCTGCGTCGCTCTCCACCACCACCTCCCCGTCGACCATCGCCGAGCCGAAGCCGAATTCCCTCAGCGGCTCCGCGATCGCCGCGAATTTCGGCGTCCAGTCGAGCCCCTTCCGGGTCAGCATCCTGACCTTGCCGGCTTCGATCCGCGCCGCGATCCGGTAGCCGTCGAGCTTGATCTCGTGGATCCACTTCTCGCCCGAGGGCACCTTGTCGGCGAGCGTCGCCAGTGTCGGCTCGATGAACACCGGCAGGATGCCCTTCCGCGCCCCGGCGATGTCAGGCAGCGCCGGCAGCTTCACCTCGCGCTTCTCCCGCGTGCTCTGCCGCGCCGCATGATCCTTCCGCACCGCCCCGGCGCCCTCTGCTTTGAGGTCGTCGTTGGTGCGGCCGCTGAGGATCGACGTCGTCTCCTCCTCGATCAGCTCGGGCTCACCCTCCGGTCTCGCGAACTCGTCGTTGCCCTTGATGAGGAGCCACTGCTCCTTCTTCTCGCCCGGCCGCCTCTGCATTCGCACGAGATGCCAATGCCCATGCAGCCGCTTGCCGTGGAGGTTGAACGAGAGGTGCCCCTTGGCGAGGCCCTTGTGCGCGTCCTCCACCGGTTCCCACTTGCCCTGGTCCCAGACGATCATCGTCCCCGCGCCGTATTCGCCCTCGGGAATGACGCCCTCGAACTCCAGATATTCGAGCGGATGGTCCTCGGTCTGCACCGCCAGCCGCTTCTCGGTGGTCACGAGGCTCGGCCCGCGCGTCACCGCCCAGCTCTTGAGCACTCCGTCGAGCTCGAGGCGGAGATCGTAGTGGAGACGCCGCGCGGCGTGCTTCTGCACGCAGAAGCGAAACGCCTCGCCCGACTGCGCCTGCGGCGTCGGCTCGGGGGTCTTGGCGAAGTCGCGCTTTTCGCGGTAGGCGCGAAGCTTCTCCTTCGCGTTCTCCGAGATGGTCGTCGTGCGGGCCAGCGGGCTTCTCCCCATCGCGTCCGGATACCGGCCGCACGATACCTAACGCTCTCGCGGGGGCAAATTTCCCCGCGTCGCCGCGCCCCGCGCCGGGCTCACCACGGCACGTGCAGAACCTCGACCCTCGGCAGCCCGACCGCCGTCACGCCGATGTCACGGGCGAGTACCCCGAGCCCCTCCGTTTCAATGAAGCCGCGATACGGCTTTTCGGGAAAGCGGAGCCCGGCCCGGTGCAGGCTCGCATCGACGAGGAGCGCGGCCCCGCCGACCGCGTCCAGCATCACCTTCTCGGTGTATCGCATCGATTCCATCGTGACCCGCCCGACCCGTGGCGGCGGCTGCAGGATGCCGTCGATCATGTATCGATACTTGGTATGGGCTTGATCGAACGGCATTTCCTGGAAGCTGTTGAGATCGAAGGTCCTTCCGCCCGGATAGTTGACGCAGTGCGGGGCAACGATCCGCTCGCCGACGCTGCTGAGGCGGCGAACGAGGTCCGTTGGAATGTGCCAGAGATCGATGTCGAGCCACAGCGCCCAGTCGTCCGTCTCATCAACGCCGACATCGATGAGGTGGTTGCGGACGCGGGCAAGCGCCGAGCGACGTCGCCGCTGCAGCGAGGCCTTCCAGCGATTCTCGCGCGGCAGGTTGAGGCCGTGGCTGAATCTGGTCAGCACGACGTCGCGATAGCGCGGACGCATCTCCTCGACCGCGGCCTTCAGAAGACTCGCCGTGTCGTCGGCGCTGTCCCCCTCGCAGAACACGATCCGGGTCTTTTCCTTTGGATGATCGAGCGCCTCGACCATCTCGCGGAAACGCGCCACGTGCTGTGCTGCGTCGCGCACGGGCACCAGAATGGTGAGATGATCGCCCTCCGGCGGCGCCCGGTTCACCGCCGAGACCGCGATCGCTTCACGCGTCGCCTTCGGATCGGCGATCTCCCCGCGCGTGAGCCGATAGCGGAGCTTGAAGTAGAGCGTCCGCAGCCGGTTGATCGCATCCTGGACCGGACGCTTTCGTCCCTGCGCCACCCATGTCCCCACCCAGTAGTGTCGCGCCAGGGTGCCGAGCGGGTTGGGGGCGTATTCCGGGATCAGCTTCAGCCGGTTGTCGAGCGGACAGAACAGATGGGCCGGATGGACCGCGATCTCCTCTTGCCGGTTCGCGTAGCCCTCTGTGACCCCGCTAAGGAAGAAGGGCCCCGTCGCATCGAGGACTCCGGGCGCATAGCGGCACGCCGCCAGCTGGCGGATCGCCTCCTCCCAGAACGGGTGCCGCGCCGGGCTCGCCATCAGCCCGTTGAAGAGCATCATCGAGAGCCCGCGCTTGCGGATGTGGTGCATCTCGCCGTGCTCCGGCGGTTCATGGCACAGCACGACGCGATCCTCGCCGAGGAGCACGTCGAAGGGCGCCACGCACTCGGTGTCGAGATCGGCATAGACCCCTCCGAAATGATGGAGGAGGAGGTAGCGCGCCGCGTCAGCGCGCATGATCGGCGCCGGGTAGTCGCAATAGACCGGAAGGAAGTCCGGGTAGTGCTCGGCGACGAAATCGAGGAGCATCCGGTCGGTCCACAGCCGGTATTCGAAGCTCGGATTGAGACGCTTCCAGCTCTCCACCCAAGGCTTGAACCGCTCCGGAACATCGGCCGTCTTCCATGTCTGGTGGAGAATCTTGGGGATCATGCGGGAACGCTGTCATCGCTGCGAATGAAAGGAGCGGAGCGGCCGGAGAACGCCGGCGCGAGGGCGGCCGCCAGCGCCTCGCGGGTGAACGACCGGCGCACCAGGGCGAGCCCGTTCCGCGACCGCTCGGCATAGAGCGCCTCGTCGCGCCACAGGCGATCGACCGCCCGCGCGAACTCGGCCGGCGATATGGTGAAGTCGACATCGACCCCCTCCTTCGCCCCCAGCCCCTCGAGCGCGAGCGGCGTGCCGACCACGGGCACGCCCATCGCCATTGCTTCGAGCGCCTTGATCCGCGTGCCGCTACCGGCGCGGATCGGCAGCACCACCAGATCGGAGGCTGCCAGCAGCGGCTCCATGTCGGGGGGATCCGCGACGACCTCGACGCCCCGCCCGCCAAGCGCCGCGACGTGGCGGTGCGGCCGTCGCCCCGCCAGGATGACACGCGCCCCCGGCAACCGCTTCTGCAGCTCGGGTAGGAGGCGCCTGGTGAGAAACCGGGCCGCATCGACGTTCGGCCGGTAGCTGAGATGGCCCTGGAGGAGCAGCGCCGGCCCGGCCTCGCGAGCCGAGGGCGGGCGCAGGCGCGGCGCAGCAAGCGGCCGCGAGACGATATTCGGGACGACCCGCGTTCTCGCCCCGGGCGCGAGTCTCGTCACGCGCTCCGCATCGCGAACTGAGCATGTCCAGACCTCGTCGGCCGCAGCGATCCCCGCCGCTTCGGCCTCGCGCGCCCGGGCCAGCTTGCCCGCGTGTATCGGCCACCACCACCACAGCGCCGGCCGACCCTGGCGCATCAGTTCGGAATCGAGGTTGTGGAGGTCAAGAATGGTCCGCACGCCGTGCTCGCGGGCGATCGGGAACAGCCCCCATAGCGCCGACGCCTCGAGCACCACCGCATCGAAGCCCGCCTCACCAATCAGGTGTTGCAGCGCGGCACGCGCGCTCAGCGGGATCGTCACGTCGAAATGCACCCCACCCGCCGGCCGCTCGAACACGTCAGCCGAGGCGGCGTCGGAGAGTGCGATCAGGCGCACGCCGTCGACCATCCCCGGCGTCCCATCCGGCATCGCGGCGAGCGACGCGAGCGTCACCTCGCCGAACAGCGCCGCAGCACGGGCGTTTTCCCAGTTGCGGAGCTCCGCACCCGAGACGGGAGGCCAAGCCGGATCGATTGTGACGATCAGGATGCGTTGATTCAGTGCATTCACCTGCGCGCCCGGTCCTGCCTCCGTTCCGACCCTGTATCATGGGCGGCGAAAAACGACAGCAAGGGCGACGCGTATTGGCCCTTTTCCGCAGTTCGGACCCGAGTCTCGGCCCGCGGGTCGCTATGGCTGCATGGAGGCCCTCCTTGCGCCTGCACCGCCGGGTCCTTCGGTCGGTGCGGCGCATGGCCCGCGGGGATCGCGGCGACCGACATCGGTCTCGTTTCGCTCGACGTCGAGGGCGGCGAGCCCGAGGCCCTCGCCGCGTTCTCGCGGCGAGGGTGCCCCTTGGTCATGGAGTTCAACGTCGCGACCTACGACGCGCCGCGGCGGCGCGCGATACTGGACCTTCTCGCCGCCTACTAATCCTCGTTCGTCGAGCTCGACGACGCGGATCTGACGCCCCGCGCGCTCGCCGAGATTGCTGCCCTGCCGGCGCCCGAGCGCGGCTATCTCGACCTCCTCCTCTTCTGAGCGGCCTCGCAAAATTAACGCTTTCCGGTGCTTCTGGCGGCGGCACGGCGCTTGCCGGGCCATACTGAGCGCCACCCGACCTGCCCCGAAATGAGCCGTTTCACCGCCCCTGCCAGTCTCGCCGCCGCACCCGCGCACCCCACTCCGGGACGCTCGGGTCTGGGCGCGCTTCTCCGCCGGCTGTGGCAGCTGACGCTGATTTCGCTGAGCCGTTTCGGCGGCGCGGCGATCGGCTTCGCGACGCAGATCTTCCTGGCCCGCGTGCTTCCGGCAGGGGAGCTCGGCCTCTACTTCCTCGCCACCAGCCTTGCCGCCTTCTTCGCCGTGGTGGCCGGGCTCGGGTTGCCCAGTGTCGCCGTCCGCTTCCTCATCCGCTACCGCGACCGCTCGCTCGCCAACCTCTCGCAGCTCTTCCTCCGCACGGCGCGCTCCACGGTGCTTCTCGCCTCGTGCGTCCTCGCCGGCCTTGTTCTCCTCGCCGCCAATCTCTGGCCGGGCATTCCCGATGCGACCCGCTCGGCCGCTTCCTACGGCGCGCTCGCGATTCCGCCGCTGGCGATGTGCCGGATCGGCGGCATCGCCGCCACCGCCTTCCGCCGCTTCAACCTCTCCTTCCTGCCCGACCTTTTTCTCCGGCCCGCGCTGTTCCTTGCGCTGCTCGTTGGCCTCTTCTTCCTCGGCGATCGGCTGAGCCTTGCGGCCGTCCTCACCATCTTCGGCGTCCTTGCCGGCGGCCAGGCCCTGTTCCAGAACGTCGCCGTCGCCCGGCTGGTGCCCGCCGATCCGCATCCGCGGCGCACCCGCCGGATCGTCCGGTCGTGGCTTGGCGCGGCGCTGCCGCTGGTCAGCATCGGCATCCTCACCGCGATATTCGCCGACATGGCGATCCTCTTCGCGGGCTTCTTCTTGAGCGGCAGCGACCTCGCCCTCTTCGGCGTGTGCATGAAGCTCACGGTGCTCGCGGGCTTCGTGATCAACACCGTCAACCAGCTTGCGCTGCCTGACCTCGCCGAGGCCTTCAAGGCGCGCGATCCCGCCCAGCGCGAGCGGGCCTTGAACCTCGCCCTCCTCCTCGGTCTCGGTGTCTCGGTAGCTGCTCTCCTCGCGGCCCTCGCCGCCGGCGGACCCCTCCTCGCCCTCTTCGGGCCCGATTACGTAGCCGGCAAACCGCTCCTCGTCCTTCTCCTCCTCGGCCAGGTGTTGGCGACCGCCGCTGGACCGGGCGTCCAGCTGCTCACCCTCGTTAACGCGCAGTCGCGCGGGATGTGGGCGAGTGTCGGCACGGCGGTCGCGCTGCTCGCGCTCGACCTCGCTCTCATCCCCTTCTTCGGCCTCGTCGGGGCAGGCGTCGCCGTCGTGATCGCCAACGCTCTCTGGGCGGTCTGGCTCGCCGTCCAGGTCAACGCGGCCTCGGGCATGCGCTGCGATCTCGGGCGTCTCTTCCGTGGCGCGCGCGATGCCGCGGACCTTGCCCCGACCTGATTCACCACGTTTCCGGTCTGTCGTTTCGGGTGCTCGCAATTTTAGGTAGTTTTGCTCGCGAGAAGCGGCAATTCTCTAGTCATTTCCGAAGGCTAGCCGCTTCGTCGTTAACCATTCTGGACGATGCAGCCGGCTGGCGCCGTTGGGGCGGCGCTCCCCCGGCCAGACGGCAGACGGAGCCGACTCTCATGGCGGACGGGCGGGGACTGATTTCGCTTCGCTGCACGATGATGCGCGGCGGCACCTCGCGCGGCGCGTTCTTCCTGAGCGAGGACCTGCCGGCCGACCCCGCCCTCCGCGACCAGGTCCTCATCGCCGCCCTCGGCGCGCCGCATCCGCTGCAGGTCGATGGCATCGGCGGCGGCCATCCGCTCACCTCGAAGGTCGCCATCGTCGGCCCGCCGACCGTCGCCAACGCCGACGTCGACTATCTCTTCGCGCAGGTCAACGTCGACCGCGCCAGCGTCGACACCAGCCCGACCTGCGGCAACCTCCTCGCCGCCGTCGGCCCCTTCGCCCTCGAGCACGGTCTCATTGAGGCCGGCGCGCCGGTCACCGCGATCCGCGTCCACCACGTCAACACTGGCGCGATCAGCACCGTCCTCCTGCCGACGCCCGGCCGGGTGTTCAGCTATGCCGGCGAGACCCTCCTCCCCGGCCTGACCTTCCCCGCGGCATCGATCCGCCTGTCCTTCGAGGACGCCCCGAGCGGCGGCGAGGCGCGTCTTCTTCCGACCGGCCACAGCCGCGAGAGCATCCACGGCATCGAGGTCACGCTCGCCGCCTACGCAGTCCCGGTCATGATCGTCGCCGCGGACAGCCTCGGCCTCTCCGGCAACGAGTCGCCAACCGACCTCAACGCCCGGCCCGACCTCTTCAAGCGCATCGAGGCGCTCCGTCTCGAAGCCGGCCAGCGCATGGGCCTCGGCGATGTCTCCGGCTCGGTGACGCCCAAGGTCGCGATCCTCTCGCCGCCCCGCAACGGCGGCACCTTCACCTCGCGCTACCTGATGCCGTGGAAGGCGCACAGCTCGCACGCCGTCACCGGCGCGCTCTGCCTCGCCGCGGCCTCGACGGTCTCCGGCAGCATCCCGGCAATGATCGGCGGCCTCGCTGACGCCCACGGCGCGATGGTCCATATCGAGCATCCCGAGGGTACCCTTTCGGTCGAGCTCTCGACCGACGACGGCATCCTTCGCGGTTCGATCGTCCGCACGGCGCGGAAGCTCTTCGCCGGCGAGTTGTTCGTGCCGG
>CAYOET010000022.1:0-5045 GCA_964402985.1 uncultured Bauldia sp.
GCAACGTATCTTGGGATCAGCGCCACTTCTTTGTCCTCGGCGCCCACTATACGAGCAGCCAAAAGCACAGGGCTGCGGCAAACCGGCGTGGAGAAGGCGTCAACCGCAGATCAGCTCTGCCGGAAGTGCGGGAGTCGAGCCGGGCGGGTCGCCCGAGTGCGCGCGAGCGGCAGGGCGGCGGATAGCCGTCCGCCCTACGCCCGCGCCGAGAACCCAGCCCGCGAGGGCCATGTCGGAGCCGGCTGCATCGCCGCAACTCCCTGGCCTTCGCATGACTTCATGGCCGCAAGGGCTTCCGCCACGTCCTTCAGCGTGTAGGTGTCGGCGATCGGAGCCCTGTTGGCGCCGCGCGACGTCAGCGTCATCGATTCCGCCGCCAGGAGCGCGGCCCTGAACGGCGCTTCGTCCGCCACCTGCGCGGTCCACGCGAATTCGCCGTCCGTGAAGAACGGGAAGAGCTGGTCGCCGACGCTGACCTCGATCCGCGCCTGCGCCGACAGCCGATAGCCCATCGCGAACGAAGGCTCCGGCGGATCGACCTTGCCGCTGACGAGGAGGTACACCCCGTCCCGCGGCGGCGAGGCACGGGAAGGGGCCAGCGCGGCGAAGCAATAGGCCGGCTCGTTGGGCGGTCCGACCCCGGTGATGATCCAGTCGCCGATCGTTCGCAGGCGCGTCCGTCGCGTGTCCTCGCCGGCCGGATCTTGCTGGCGGGAGCCACGCGGAGCGCTACAGCCGCCGAACTCCGAAATCCCGCCTTCGCCGCAGAGCGGTGCCGACCCCGCGCCGGCGCCAAGGCACAGCAGTGCGAACAACGTCGCGGATGCCAAAAAGCATGCGGCGACCGGTCTCGATTTCACCGAGGAAGCCCCCGACCGTGCCGCTCTCCGTCGCGGCGGCGACGGGAGCTGGTGCCCAGGAAAGGACTCGAACCTTCACGCCTTGCGGCACAGGTACCTGAAACCTGCGCGTCTACCAATTCCGCCACCTGGGCACGGCGCGTCGGGGTGTAAGGACCGCCCCGCTCGAAGTCAATTCGAACCTCGCGCGCCGATAGCCGCGCGCGGCGCACTTGCCCTGCGTCGTCGGCTCTCCTTCCAGACTACCCCTGCTGCCGGTAGAACTTGCGTCGGGAGGCGCCCCACGGGGCGGAAAGGGAGGGGATGACGGGAGTCTATCAGGGCAGCGAGCTCGTCACCGTCTTCGGCGGGTCGGGCTTCGTGGGGCGGCACGTGGTGCGGGCGCTCGCCCGCCGCGGCTATCGCGTCCGCGTCGCCGTGCGCCGGCCGGAGCGCGCGTTCTTCCTCCAGCCGCTCGGCGGCGTCGGGCAGATCACCGCCATCCAGGCCAATGTCCGCAACCGCGCCTCCGTCGCCGAGGCGCTGATCGGCGCCGACGGCGCGGTCAACCTCGTCGGCATCCTCTACGAATCCCGCAAGCAGCGCTTCGACGCCATCCATGCCGAAGGGGCCGGTACGATCGCCGCAGAAGCGGCGCGGGCCGGTGTAGCGCGCCTCGCCCATGTCTCCGCGATCGGCGCGTCGGCCGAGGCCGACTCCGCCTATTTCCGCTCCAACGCGGCCGGCGAAGCGGCGACCCTCGCCGCCTTCCCGACCGCGACCATTCATCGCCCGTCGATCCAGTTCGGCCCCGAGGACCGCTTCTTCAACCGCTTCGCCGGCATGGCGACGCTCTCGCCGGTGCTCCCGGTCGTCGGCCCCAACACCAAATTCCAGCCGGTCTATGTCGGCGACGTCGCCGAGGCGCTGGTGCGCTCGCTCGAAGGCGCCGCGACGCCCGGCGCGACCTACGAACTCGGCGGCCCCGAAATGAAGACCTTCCGCGAGTGCCTCGAGCTGATGCTCGCAACGATCGAGCGGAAGCGCCTCATCCTCCCGCTGCCTTTCCCGCTCGCCCGCATTGCCGGCGCGATCCTCCAGCACCTCCCGCGCCGCATCATCACGTCCGACCAGGTCCGCCAGCTCCGCGTCGACAACGTCGTGTCCGCCGCGGCCGAATCTGAAGCGCGCACGCTGCGCGGCCTCGGCATCACGCCGACCGGCATGGCGGCGATCCTGCCCGGCTACCTCTGGCGCTTCCGCCCCAAGGGCGAGTTCGACCGGCCGTCGCTAGCGGCCGACGCCGAGCGCGAGTAGCGCCAGCACCACGATGCCGACGCCGATCCGCCACCAGGCGAACGGTGCAAAGCCGTGCCGGCTGACGAAGTCGAGGAGCTTGCGCACCACCAGGACGGCCATCACGAACGCGGCCACGAACCCGACCGCGACCAGCGCGAGCTGATTCATGTCGATGAGGTCGCGGTTGGCGTAGGCGTCGAACACGAACGCCCCGGCCATGGTTGGCATGGCGAGGAAGAACGAGAACTCCGCCGCCGCCCGCTTGTCCGCGCCGAGAAGGAGGGCGCCGGCGATCGTCGCCCCCGAGCGCGACACCCCCGGCACCAGCGCGAGGCACTGGAAAAGCCCGATCCCGAGATAGGTGCGGAGCGGCATATCCAGCGCGTCGTGGTAGCTCGCGCGAAGCGGCAGCCGGTCGATGACGAGAAGCGCGACGCCGCCGACGATCAGCATCGTCGCGATGATCGCCGGCGCGTTGAAAAGGACGTCCTTGATGAAATCGTGGAGGAGGGCGCCAAGCACCGCGGCAGGCAGGAACGCGATCAGCACCCCGATCACGAAGCGCCGCGCCTTGGGGTCGCTCGGCAGGGCGATCGCGATCTTGAGGAGTCGCGCGAAATAGACCGTCAGGATGGCGAGGATCGCGCCCAGCTGGATGAGGATCTCGAAGGTCTTGCCGGGGTTCTCGAAGCCGAGGAAATGCCCGGCGAGGAGAATGTGCGCGGTCGAGGAGACCGGGATGAATTCGGTCAGCCCCTCGAGGAGGCCGAGGAGGAGGGCTTGAACGATCGTATCGGCTCGCATCGGGAGGAGGGCGCTTCCGAGCCGAATCGGCGGCTCTTTCCGGTCACGATCGGGGCCTATTACCCGACCCTCGGCTTGCGCGACAGACCCGCAGAGGCTACCCGAAACTTACCGCGTCCCGACGCCCGCTTTTTCATCACCGAGGCGATGCCGACCCTCTACCACCACCCGCTCTCCGCGAGCTCGCGCTACGCCCGCCTCGTCCTCGCCGAGTACGGCGAGGAGCCGACGCTGGTCCAGAAATCGCCCTGGCAGTTGGACGAGGAGCTCCTGGCGATCAACCCGGCCGCCAAGCTTCCCGTGCTGGTCGACGACAACGAGCTGGTCGTCGCCGGCGCCCCGGTCATCGCCGAGTATCTCTTCGAGACCCGCGGCTCGCGCTTCGGCGAGGAAGACCCGCTGCTCCCTCCCGGAGCCGCCGAGCGCGCCGAGGTCCGCCGACTCGTCGCCTGGTTCGGCGACAAGATGCAGGCCGAGGTCACCGGCCATTTCGTCCACGAGAAGGTCTACAAGCGCGAGATGAAGGTCTCCGAGGGCGGCGGCCCGCCGGATTCGGCCGCCCTTCGTGCGGCGCGGGCCAACATCCGCTATCATCTGCGCTATATCGGCTATCTGGTCGAGCACCGGAATTGGCTGGCGGGACAAGACATTAGCCTTGCCGACCTCGCCGCCGCGGCCGAATTGTCGTGCGCCGACTATCTCGGCGAAGTGCCCTGGGAAGAGGACGAGCGGGCGAGGGAATGGTACACGAGGATCAAGTCGCGCCTCTCGTTCCGGCCGATCCTGGCCGACGTCCTGCGCGGCGCGCCCCCCGCAAGCCACTACACCAACCTCGACTTCTGACCGCGGACGATCTCCCGCGCCTCAAGGCCGGCCTCGTCGCCGACGCCAAGACCGAGGGCTTCGATATTGTCCGTGTCACCTCGCCCGACGCGTTAGGCGACGCGGGCAAACACTTGGACCGATTCATCGCCCTCGGCCGTCACGGCACGATGGAGTGGCTCGCCGAGACCGCCGCGCGGCGCTCCGACCCGACGCTCCTCTGGCGCGAGGTCCGCTCGGTGATCATGCTCGGCCTCAACTATGGCCCCGACACCGACCCGCTCGAAACGCTGAGCCAGCGCGACCGCGCCACGATCTCGGTCTATGCCCGCAACCGCGACTACCACGCCATCCTCAAGGGGCGCCTCAAGGGCCTCGCCGACCGTCTCGGCTCGCGCGCCGGCAGCGCCGCGAAAGTCTTCGTCGACACCGCGCCGGTGATGGAGAAGCCGCTCGCCGCCGCCGCCGGCATCGGCTGGCAGGGCAAGCACACCAACCTCGTCTCGCGAGAGTTCGGCTCCTGGCTCTTCCTCGGCGCGATCTTCACCGATCTCGACCTGCCGCTCGACGTCGCCGAGCCCGACTATTGCGGCACCTGCCGCGCCTGCCTTGACGCCTGCCCGACCGCCGCCTTCCCCGCGCCCTACCAGCTCGACGCGCGGCGCTGCATCTCCTACCTCACCATCGAGCACGACGGCCCGATCCCGCAGGAATTCCGCAAGGCGATCGGCAACCGCATCTACGGCTGCGACGACTGCCTCGCCGTCTGCCCGTGGAACAAGTTCGCCGCCGCCGGTCGCGAGGCAAAGCTCGCCGCCCGCGCCGACCTCCGCGCCCCCGGCCTTGCCGAGCTTTCGCGTCTCGACGAGGCGGCTTTCCGCGATTTCTTCTCTGCCTCGCCGATCAAGCGCATCGGCCGCGACCGTTTCATCCGCAACGTTCTCGTCGCCATCGGCAACTCGAACGACGCCTCGCTCGCCCCGGAAGCGGAACGCCTCCGCTCCGACCCCGACCCCGTCGTCACGGTTCGTGCGGCGTACGACCAGTTCCGCGCGGACCACCTGGGAAGGCCCGACGCGATTGTGTCCGCGGCGTCGTTCGACAAGGCCCGGCTGCCGGCCGACGGCGCGAGCGTTTCGACCCTGACCATCGACCTGCGCGACTGGGCCGGTTCGCCGGTCGGGGTTCGCTCCGTCGCGGTCGGGCACGCGCGGGGGAGCGATGGAACTTCCGCGATCGGCGATGTGGTGGACCTGGGCGGTGGCCGCTATTCGGTTGTGG
>CAYOET010000023.1:0-24818 GCA_964402985.1 uncultured Bauldia sp.
CTACCCTCGGCGTCCTGGCCCTGGTGACGGGGACCGGTCTTGCCCCGGCCCAGGCCGGCAACTTCTTCTGGCTCAGCCAGTTCGGCAACGGCAATGCCGCGGGCGCGGTCCAGACCGGCAACGGCAACGCCGGTGGCATCCACCAGAACGGCAACAACCAGACCGCCACGACCACGCAGAACGGCAACGGCAACCGCTCGACGACCGTCCAGCTGTTCAGCAACGGCGCCACCGCCCAGACCAACCAGCAGGGCAACGGCAATTGCTCGGGCACGCTCCAGTACGGGGCAACGGGCGCCAACGCGTCAACCGCGCAGACCGGCAACGGCAATAACGGCCTCGTCCTTCAGCTCCCGCTCGGGATCGGCGTCGCCGTCCAGCCGAAGATCTGCCCCTTCGGGTTCTAAGGAACGACTGAAGGCCCGGCCTCGCGGTCTCCTCCTCCGCGATGCCGGGTCAGTGTTCCGCTCTTGTTCCGCTCGGGTATAGTGCCTCCCTCCCGGGCGGAACGAGTGCGTGGCAACCAAGGTCAAGGACAGGACGAGCGAGCTTCTGCCCGACCGGTTCCGCCAGTGGTTCGCGGAGCGCGGGTGGACTCCGCGGCCGCACCAGATCGAGCTCCTCGAAAAATCCGCCGAGGGCCGGTCGACCCTCCTGATCGCGCCGACCGGCGCGGGCAAGACGCTGGCCGGGTTCCTGCCCAGCCTCGTCGACCTGACGCGGAAGGCGCGGCCGATGCGGCCGGCGGCGCTGCACACTCTCTACATCTCGCCGCTGAAGGCGCTCGCCGTCGACATCGCGCGCAACCTCGAGCGCCCGGTCGGCGAGATGGCGCTGCCGGTGACGCTCGAGACGCGCACCGGCGACACCTCCCAGCACAAGCGCTTGCGGCAGAGGTTCGAACCGCCGGACCTTCTCCTCACCACGCCCGAACAGGTCGCCCTCCTCCTCGCCAGCTCCAACGCCGACCGGCTGTTCGCCTCGCTCGACACGGTGATCGTCGACGAGTTGCACGCGCTGACGCCGACCAAGCGCGGCGACCTCCTCTCCCTCGACCTCGCGCGCCTCCGCGCCTTCGCGCCGAAGCTGAAGGCGATCGGGCTTTCGGCCACGGTTGCGCAGCCGGAGGAGCTCAGGGCGTGGCTGGTGGCGCAGCGCGAGGGCACGGCCGAGCTCGCCGACCTCGTGGTGGTGAAGGGCGGCGCCAAGCCGGACATCTCGATCCTTCCCGCGACCGAGCGCATGCCGTGGAGCGGGCATGCCGCGATCTACGCGCTCGGCGACATGTACGCGGCGTTGAAGGCGCACCGCATGTCGCTGATCTTCGTGAATACGCGGAGCCAGGCCGAGCGGATCTTCCAGGAGCTATGGCGGATCAATCTCGATGGCCTGCCGATCGGCCTCCATCACGGCTCGCTCGACGCCGGGCAGCGGCGGAAGGTGGAGGGAGCGATGGCGGCCGGCGCGCTCCGCGCCGTGGTGTGCACCTCGACGCTCGACCTCGGCATCGACTGGGGCGAGGTCGACGTCGTCATCAATGTCGGCGCGCCGAAAGGGGCGAGCCGCCTCGCGCAGCGGATCGGCCGCGCCAACCACCGGCTCGACGAGCCGTCGAAAGCGATACTGGTGCCGGCCAACCGGTTCGAGGTGCTGGAGTGCCAGGCCGCGATCGACGCCAACGCGATCGGGGCCCAGGACACGCCGCGGGCGAGACCGGGCGCGCTCGACGTCCTCGCCCAGCACACGCTCGGGCGGGCGGTGGCGGGGCCGTTCGACGCGCTCGAGTTCTACGAGGAGGTGCGCTCGTGCCTCCCCTATCGCGACCTTTCCTGGGAGACCTACGAGCAGATCGTCGACTTCGTCGCGACCGGCGGCTACGCGCTCAGGAGCTACGAGCGCTACGCCAAGATCCGCAAGGGCGCGGACGGGCTGTGGCGGATCACCCAGCCGAGCGTGGCGGTCCAGTACCGGATGAATCTCGGGACGATCCTCGAGTCCGAGCTTCTGAAGGTGCGGCTGGTGCGCAACGTCGCCAAGGCGGCGGCGCGCGGCGGCAAGGTCCTCGGCAACATCGAGGAGGGGTTCATCGAGTCGCTGTCGCAGGGCGACACCTTCCTGTTCGCCGGGCTGGTGCTGCGCTTCGAGGGCATCCGCGAGAACGAGGCGATCGCGACGCGAGCCGGCGACGACACGCCGAAGATCCCGATCTACGCCGGGGGGAAGTTTCCGCTCTCCACCTATCTCGCCGAAGGGGTGCGCGGATATCTCGCCAACCCCAAGAAATGGGCCGTTCTACCCCGCGAGGTAACCGACTGGCTGAAGCTGCAGAAGAAGCGCTCGGTGCTGCCCAAGCGAGACGAGCTCCTGGTCGAGACGTTTCCCAGGGGAAACCGGCACTACCTCGTCGCCTACCCGTTCGAGGGGCGGCTGGCGCATCAGGCGCTGGGGATGCTGCTGACGCGCCGGCTCGAGCGGGCGCGGCTCAAGCCGCTCGGCTTCGTCGCCACCGACTACTCGATGGCGGTGTGGGCGTTCGGCGATCTCGGCAAGGCCTTCGCGGAAGGGGAGCCGAGCCTCGACCGGCTGTTCGAGGAGGACATGCTGGGCGACGACCTCGAAGCATGGATGAACGAGAGCTACCTCATGAAGCGGACCTTCCGCGGGACCGCGATCATCTCGGGGCTGATCGAGAAGCGGCATCGCGGGGCGGAGAAGACCGGGCGGCAGATGACGGTCTCGACGGACCTCGTCTACGATGTGCTGCGCCGCCACGAGCCCGACCACATTCTCCTCCGCGCGACATGGGCCGATGCCGCGACGACTCTCCTCGACCTTTGCCGGCTCGGCGAAATGCTGGCGCGCGTGCATGGGCGAATCGTGCATAAGCGGTTAACGCGTATTTCGCCGCTTGCCGTTCCAGTTATGCTGGAGATCGGCAAGGAGCGAGTCGACGGCGAGGCGCGCGAAGAGATCCTGAGGATGGAAGCGAGCGAGCTGGTGCAAGAGGCGATGGGCGATGAATGAATTCGTACGACCTCTCGAGGCCGAGAGTGCGTCGAATTCGGTCGCCCTGATCCCCGTAGCCGGAGTGGAGCTGGAGGCCTTGCCGCCCGGCGCGCTCTGGTGGTCCGATCAGCGGCTCCTCGTTGTGGCGGACCTCCATCTCGAAAAGGGATCCTCCTTCGCGCGCCGCGGCTGGATGTTGCCGCCCTACGACACGCGCACCACGCTGTCGGCGCTGACCATGCTGATCGCCGACCTCGACCCGCGGATCGTCGTCACGCTCGGCGACTCGTTCCATGACGGGCAGGCGATGGAGCGGATGCTGCCCGCCGACCGCGAGCAGCTGATCGGCCTCCAGCGCGGGCGCGACTGGATCTGGATCGCGGGCAACCACGATCCGGCGCCGCCGGTCGGGCTCGGCGGAATCTCCACCGAAACGATCACGATCGGACCGCTGACGTTCCGACACGAGCCAACGGCGGGCGATGCATTGGGTGAGGTGGCGGGTCACCTCCATCCGGCGGCGCGCGTCTCCGGACGGCTCGGGTCGATCCGCAGCCGATGCTTTGCGGGCGACGGGATGCGGGTGGTGATGCCGGCCTTCGGGGCCTATTCCGGCGGGCTCAACGTGCTGCACCAGGCCTTCGCCGGAATCGTGCCGCAGGGCCGGATTCGCTGCTGGATGCTGGGCAAGAACCAGCTCTACGAAGTGCGCCGAGGCGCCCTTCGGCACGACGACATGCGCCTCGCTTCTTAACCTTCTCTTCACCTTCTCATTGCTGGCCCGGTCCCGTACCCGCTAAGGAAACGGAACCGAAACGACCTTGGCCGGGGCAATGCCGCGGGATCTCAGGGCAAGTCAGGCCCTGCAATTGTGGCGAGAGGTGACCCTTCACCTCGTGAGAGAAGGCGAAGGCGACTTGTCGCTTCGCCAGTCGGCAGTCCTGCTTACGGTCTATCTCGATCCTCCGCCGCACACGGTGCGCGGCCTCGCCGCCAAGCTCGGCGTGACCAAGCCGGTGATCACCCGCGCGCTCGACGCGATGGGGCAGAAAGGACTTTTGACCCGGAAGCGTGACGAAAGGGATCGCCGCAACGTGGTGATCCAACGCACGCTCGACGGGGCCCTCGCGGTGCAGAAGCTCGGCGACCTCGTGATCGACGAGTTCCGGAAGCTGCCGCTGTAGGGCAACGGGCATCGGGCAATAGGCATCCGGAACCACGCGATCCTCCGGATGCCGGATGCCCGATGCCGGATGCCCGATGCTCGATGACCGAGCTACTGCCCCACCACTTCCTCCGGCGGCGCTTCCATGCGGAGGGCGGCGGCGAGGAGGGCCTTGGTGTAGTCGGCCTGCGGATTGGTGAAGACGTCGCGGGCGGGGCCCTGCTCCACGACCTTGCCGTGACGGAGCACGATGATGTCGGTGGCGAGCGCGCGGACGACCTTGAGGTCGTGGCTGATGAAGAGGTAGGCGAGGTTGTGGCGGCGCTGGAGCTCGGCGAAGAGGTCGACGACCTGGGCCTGCACCGACATGTCGAGCGCCGATGTCGGCTCGTCGAGGACGACGAACCGCGGCTCCAAGACCATCGCCCGGGCGACCGCGATGCGCTGGCGCTGGCCGCCGGAGAATTCGTGCGGGTAGCGCTGGCGGACGGCGGGGTCGATGCCGACCTCCGCGAGGGCCTTGGCGGCGCGCGCGTCGCGCTGCTCGAGGGTCAGTTTCGGCTCGTGGACCTGGAGGCCCTCGGCGACGATGTCGCCCACCGACATGCGCGGGCTGAGCGAGCCATAGGGGTCCTGGAAGACGATCTGCATGTTGCGGCGGAAGGGCCGCGTCTCGCGAAAGGACTTCCCCTGCAGCTCGTTGCCGAGGACGAGGATGCGCCCTTCGGACGAGATGAGGCGGAGGATGGCGAGGCCGAGCGTGGTCTTGCCCGAGCCGGACTCGCCGACCACGCCGAGGGTCTGGCCCTCGCGGAGGACGATGTCGACGCCGTCGACGGCCTTGATGTGGCCGACCGTGCGCCGCAGGAGGCCGCGCTTGATCGGGAACCAGACCTTGATCTGATCGGCCTTGACGACGAGCGGCGCGTCGGGCCGGGCGGGCGGCGGGATGCCCTTGGGCTCGGCGGCGAGGAGGTGCCTGGTGTAGGGGTGCTGCGGGCTCCTGAAGATATCGCGCGGGAGGCCGCTCTCGACGATCTCGGCCTTGGTCATCACGTGCACGCGGTCGGCGATCTTCCGCACCACGCCGAGATCGTGGGTAATGAAGAGCATCGACATGCCGAGCTCGCTCTTGAGCTTGGCGAGAAGATCGAGGATCTGGGCCTGGACGGTGACGTCGACGGCGGTGGTCGGCTCGTCGGCGATGAGGAGATCGGGATTGTTGGCGAGGGCCATCGCGATCATCACGCGCTGGCGCTGGCCGCCGGAGAGCTGATGCGGGAACGAGGCGAGGCGGCTCCGAGCCTCGTGGATGCCGACCTTCTCGAGGAGCTCGACCGTGCGGTCGCGAGCGGCGGCGTCCTTCAGGCCGGCGTGCGTCGTGAGGACTTCGGCGACCTGCCGCCCGATGGTGTGGAGCGGGTTGAGCGAGGTCATCGGCTCCTGGAAGATCATCGAGATGCGGTCGCCGCGCAGCTTGCGCAGCTCGTTATCGGGCAGCTTGAGGAGATCGGCGCCCTTGAAGAGAATGCGGCCGCTCGGATGAAAGGCCGGCGGATAGGGCAGAAGCCGGAGGATGGAGAGCGCCGTCACCGACTTGCCGGAGCCGGACTCGCCGACGAGCGCGACCGTCTCGCCCTTGGCGATGTCGAAGCTGACATGCCTCGCCGCCTCGTTCACGCGGTCGCCGAGCTGGAAGCTGACGCCGAGGTCCTGGACGGAGAGGAGCGGGGCAGTCACGAAAGCCGCTCGGTCAACAGGCGAAGCGGCTCGGGAGAGATATCGATCCGTTCAAAGCGATAGTCCGTTGAGGGGCGAATGCCTCGATCCCCGCTGACAACATGGTCGCACCCAGCCTGCTCGGCGGTTGCGAGATGAATGGCATCGGGGAGGCGAATTGTTCGCTCATTTGCTCGCCGGAAGGCGGCCAGAACGAGCACGTCCCGGTCGACTGCCACAACTGCCAAACCAGGTCCGTCGGAGATCAGGTCGCCATACTCGACCGCCAGCGTGGCGGGAGCGAGTACCAGTTTGCCGCCTTCACGGCTGAGACCTGAGGGACCCGATCGAGCTCGAAAGGGGCCGACTAGCACTTCAGCCAAAGTCAGCTGGCTTGTGACCAGCGAGCCGGGGCGGCGGGCGCCCGCCGCAAGCAGAAATTGGCAAGACGAAGCCAACTCGGGCGAGCCCTCCAACGCTGCGATGAAGAAATTCGTGTCGAGGTAGACCCGCATCGCGCGCGTTCAGGCGTCCCACTCATCTCGGAGAGCCCTGACCCGAGCGACGGCCTCCTCCGCGGTCACCGGTTCGATCACGCCTTCTGTGCGAAGACGATTCACTTCGGCGAGGATCTCGTCGAGCGTGCGTTGCGGCGACTCGACCTCGATGGTGAGGCGAACCGAGCGAGCATCGCCCAACTCGGCCTGGAGATCGTTGGGCAGCTTGGATACCGGATAGTTGTCGCGAATGATCTTGTTCATGAGCGATATTTAGACCTTCCCACCGCCGGCTACCACAGATCTGACCATCAGCGTGCCCTCGCAGTGAATGTCTTGCGGGGGTCGAAGGCGTCGCGGACGCCCTCGCCGACGAAGACGAGGAGGCTCAGCATCACGGAGATGGTGAAGAAGGCGGTGAGGCCCAGCCAGGGCGAGCGGATGTTCTCCTTGCCCTGGGCGATGAGCTCGCCGAGCGAGGGCGATCCGGCGGGAAGGCCGTAGCCGAGGAAGTCGAGCGAGGTCAGCACGGTGACCGACGCGCTGAGGATGAAGGGAAGGAAGGTGAGGGTCGCGACCATCGCGTTGGGAAGGAGATGGCGGAACATGATCCGCGCATTGGAGACGCCGAGGGCGCGGGCGGCGCCGACATACTCGAAATTGCGGGCGCGCAGGAATTCGGCGCGCACCACGCCGACGAGACCGGGCCAGGAGAAGGCGAGGAGGATGAAGAGGAGGATCCAGAAGGTCGGCGCGATCACCGCCGCGACAATGAGGATGACGTAGAGCGAGGGCACCGCGCCCCAGATCTCGAGGAAGCGCTGGAAAGCGAGATCGACCCAGCCGCCGAAATAGCCCTGAACCGCGCCGGCGAGGACCCCGATGATCGAGGAGAGGACGGTGAGGATGAGCCCGAAGGCAACCGAGATACGGAAGCCGTAGACGAGGCGGGAGAGGACGTCCCGGCCCTGGTCGTCACTGCCCAGCCAATGGAAATTGCCGAGCGTGCAGTTGGGATCGTCGACCATGAGCGGGTAGTCCTCGCAGAGCGTTTCCTTGGGAAGGACCCACCACGGAGGGGATGGCGTCGTGCCGGGAATCTCCTTGTTGAAGGTGTTGTACGAGTAGCGGTTGATGAGCGGCCAGATCATCCACCCGTTGGCGTTGATCTCGTCCTGGTTGAGGGCCACGCGGTAGTCGGTGGTGGCGAGGAAGCCGCCAAAGGTCGATTCCGGGTAGTTCACGAAGATCGGGAAGAAGAGCTCGCCCTTGTAGGAAACGAGGATCGGGCGATCGTTGAGGAAGAGCTCGCCCAGGCAGGAAAAGCCGAACAGGGAAAGGAAGACCCAGAGCGAGATGAAGGCGCGGCGGTTGGCGCGAAAATTCCGCCAGCGGCGCTGGTTGATCGGCGTCCGAACGCGGCCGAGGAAGCGTCCGCGCGGCGGCGGAGCGAGCGCCGGAGGCGGCGCCGTGGCGGGTCGGTCGGTGTCGATGACCGCCATCAAACGCGCCGGGCCTCGAAGTCGATGCGCGGGTCGATCCACATATAGGTGAGATCGGAGATGAGACCGACGATGAGGCCGACCAGCGAGAACATATAGAGCGTGCCGAACATGACCGGATAGTTGCGGTTGATCACCGCCTCGAAGCCGAGAAGGCCAAGACCGTCGAGCGAGAAGACGGTCTCGATGAGAAGGACGCCGGTGAAGAAAGCGCCGATGAAGGCGCCCGGAAAGCTCGCAACGACGAGAAGCATGGCGTTGCGGAAGACGTGGCCGTAGAGGACGCGCCGCTCGGTGAGGCCCTTGGCGCGGGCGGTGGTGACGTACTGCTTCCTGATCTCGTCGAGGAAGGAGTTCTTGATGAGGAGCGAGGAGGTGGCGAAGGCGCCTACCGCCATCGCGGTGATCGGCAGGGCGAGGTGCCAGAAATAGTCGAGCACCACCCGGTACCAGGGCAGCTGCTGCCAGCCGGTCGAGAGAAGGCCGCGCAACGGGAAGATGTGGAGGAAGGTCCCGCCGGCGAAGAGGATGACAAGGAGGATCGCGAAGAGGAAGCTGGGGATGGCGTAGCCGATGACGGTGACGGTGGTGGTCACGGTGTCGAAGCGGGTGCCGTCGGTGACCGCCTTGCGGATGCCCAGAGGGATGGCGATCGCATAGGCGAGGAGGGTCATCCACAGGCCGAGCGAGACCGAGACGTCCATCTTGTCCCAGATCTCGGCGAGGACCGGCCGGTTGTTGGTCAGGCTGTTGCCGAAATCGAAGCGAATGTAGGCCCACAGCATTTTGAAGAAGCGCTCGACCGGCGGCTTGTCGAAGCCGTATTGCGCGACGAGCTTGTCGTACTGGGCCTGGCTGAGACCCTCGGCGCCGCGGTAGCGGCTGCGGGTGTCGTCCGAGCCGGGAGCCCCGCCGCCGCGCGCGTCGGGTCCGGTCTGGATGATCTCCACGCCGCCGCCCGAGATGCGGGAGCGGGCGTTGACCGCGCTGCCCTCGCGCTCGGCGATGGCCTGCTCGACCGGGCCGCCGGGCGCGAACTGAACGACCGCGAAATTGACCAGCATGATCCCGAAGAGGGTCGGGATCACCAGGATGAGGCGGCGGATGATGTAGGCGATCATGCCAGCCCCGCTTCCGGGCGCACGCGGAGAGCCGAGCGCCGGTCAGGCCGAGGATGAACGCTTAGGATCAGTGAAGCGACGATCTTCTTCTCTCTCGATCCGGAGCGTCGTCAAATAGCGCCCCGACGCGACTGGTCAACCAAGGGTCGCGAGGACCCTCGACAGCGTAACGGCGACCGCGATCGGTGGCCGGCGCTGCGTTTGCCGCAGGGCGTGGGAGGCAGGCCCGAGCGGGCATGCCGTCCCTCCTCAAGGCGCGATGCCGACGCGCTGGGCCTTCTCCTGGTCGTACCACCAGACGAGCGGGAAGGCGTAGGAGAAGCGCGGCAGCGGGTCGGGATGGCCGAAGCGGTCCCAATAGGCGATGCGATCAGCGCGCAGCGTCCAGCCGGGGACGATGTAGAAGTTCCAGGAGAGGACGCGGTCGAGGGCCTTGGTGGCGGCGACGAGCTCCGCGCGGTCGGGCGCGAAGACGATCTTCTCGATGAGATGGTTGATCGCGGGATTGTCGATGCCGGCGTAGTTGCGCGAGCCCTGCTCGCTGGCGGATTCGGTGCCGAAGAAGAAGTACTGCTCGTTGCCGGGCGAGAGGCTCTGCCGCCAGCCCTGGTAGACGACGTCGTAGTCGAAGGCGCGGATGCGCGCGGTGTACTGCGAGGTGTCGACGGTGCGGATCTGGAAGTCGATGCCGATCTTGGCGAGCTCCTCCTTGTAGCGCAGCGCGTTGGCCTCGAACGTCGGCTGGGCGTTGAGGAACTCGACCGTCAGCTGCTGACCCTGGGCATTCACCAGCTGGTTGCCGCGCAGCGTGTAGCCGGCCTCGGTGAGGAGCTGGAGGGCGAGGCGAAGGTTGGCCCTGGTCTCTTCCGGCGTGCCGTTGATCGGGTTGGTGTAGTCGGTGGTGAAGACCTCGGGTGGGACCTGGTCGCGGACCTCGTTGAGGAGCTCCAGCTCGCGGCCCTGCGGGAGGCCCTCGGCCTCTAGCTCGATGCCGTCGAAGAAGCTGTCGGGGCGGTAGTACTGGCCGAAGAAGAGGTCGCGGTTCAGAGTCTCGAAGGGAAAGGCGAGGACCAGAGCGCGGCGCACGCGGGCGTCCTGGAACTTCTCGCGGCGGAGATTGAAAATGTAGCCGAGCATCTCGCCGAAATCGATTTCCTTCTCGACCCATTCCTTCATCACGCGACCGTCGGTGACGGCGGAGAAGTTGTAGTCGTTGGCCCAGCGGCGGGCGATGTTCTCCCAGCGGAAGTCGAACTGGTCGGCCTTGAAGGCCTCGAAAAGCACCGTTTCGTCGAGATAGATCTCGTAGCGGAGCTCGTCGAAATTGTACTGGCCGACATTGACGTTGAGGTCGGCGCCCCAATAGTCGGGCACGCGCTCGTAGGAAATCGACCGGCCGGGATCGATCGACTTGACCCGATAGGGCCCGGAGCCGAGCGGCGGGTCGAGGCTGACCTCGTCCAAAGCGCGGCCCGCGAACCAGTGCTTGGGGAGGACCATGAGCTGGCCGACGATCTGCGGCAGCTCGCGGTTGCCGGTCTCGTCGAAGGTGAAGGTCACCTCGCGGGCGCCGGTCGCCTCGGCCTTGGTGACATGGGAATAGTATTCCGCGATGTCGGGGTTGTGCTCGCGCTGGATGTCAAAGGACCACACGACGTCGTCGGGGGTCACCGGCTGGCCGTCATGCCAGCGCGCGTCGGCGTTGAGCCGGTAGGTGACGGACGAATAGTCGGCGGGGTGGCGGAAGGCCTCGGCGAGGAGCCCGTATTGGGTCGAGGTCTCGTCGAGATTGTCGGCCATCAGCGTCTCGTAGATGAGGCCGATGCCGGGGGCGAGGGAGCCCAGTTCGGGGATGACGTTGAGGGAGTCGAAGCCGGTCGAGAAGACGCCGAGGCGGGCAAGGCCGCCCTTGGGGGCGTCGGGGTTGACGTAGTCAAAATGATCGAACCCGGGCGGGTATTTCAGTTCCCCGATCAGCGTCGAGCCGTGCAGCCACTCGCCGGCGCCGTCCTGCGCCTCCGCCGTCGCGGCGAGACCGGCGAGGAGCGCCAGGCCGGCAGCAGCCGCAAGAAGGGGATGGTTGCGCATCGACATACTCTCCTCAGGGACCCCGGATTCTTATAGTACCCGAGGTCGCGCAAATGCCACAGCGGGCCGCGGACATGACGCAAAATTAATCCCGCCGCGAGAGGCAGGCGGCGCTTCCGAGTTCGCGCTTAAGGGGTGATGTGGGCGGCAAACGAAAACGGCGGCCGAGAGGCCGCCGTTTCGAGTGCCGATAGCGCGTCGCGGCTCTAGGGGAGCGGGGCCGGCGTGGCGGCGAGCGAGCGGAGATAGGCGATAAGGTTGGCGCGGTCGGAGGCGCTCGGCAGCCCGCCGAAGCCCATCTTGGTGCCCGGGATATCGCCGCGCGGATTGGTCAGGAACGCGTCGAGCTTCTCGTAGGTCCAGGCCTCGCCCGCCGTTGCGAGCGCGGCGAAGGCCGGCGAGTAGGCGTAGCCGGCATGCGAGCCGATCACGCGGCCGACGATCTCGTAGAGGCCGGGGCCCACACGGTTGGTGCCCGAGGGGTCGAAGGTGTGGCAGGCGGCGCAGCGCGCCGACAGGGTCTGGCCGGCGGCGACATCAGCAGCGGCAATCGCGGCGCGGAGCTCGGCGTTGGGGCCGGCGCCGGCGGCGGGAGCGGCGGCCGGCGGAGCGGGAGCCGCGGACGGAGCCGGGGCGGCCGGAGGCGTCGCCTGCGCGAGCTGCGGAGCCATCGGCGGCGGCGCGGCCGGCGGAGCGGCGGTCACGGGGCCGGGGGCCGGAGCCGGAACGGGCGGGGCCGAGGGCGGCTGTTCCACGACCGGCGGGGCGACAGGCGCGCCGCCGAGCGTGGCGAGGTAGGCGACGAGATTGGCGCGCTCGGCGTCGTCCTTGACGCCGGCGAAGCCCATCTTGGTGCCCGGGATGTCGGCGCGCGGGTCGTAGAGGAAGTCGCCGAGGGCGGCGAGGGTCCACGTGTCGCCGGCGGTCTTATGGGCGGCGAAGGCCTCGGAGTAGGCATAGCCCTCGGCGCCGCCGATCACACGGCCGACGACGCCGAAGAGGTTCGGGCCAACGCGGTGCGGCTCGCCGGCGGCGAAGGTGTGACAGCCGCGGCAGCGGGCGAAGGTCGCCTCGCCGGCCGTGGCGTTGCCCGCCGTGACGAGCGCCGCGAAGGCGTCACCGGTGGCGGGAGCGCCGCCAGCGGCCGGGGCCGCGGGGGCGGCGGGGGTAGCCGGCGCGGCCGGTGTGGCCGGGGCCTGGGCAACCTCAACCGGGGCGGCCGGCACGGCGGGAGCAGCCGGTGTCGCGGCCGGGGTGTGGGCGGCGCTGGACTCGACGACCGCTCCGTGCTCACCGCCGGCGTCGGTGCCGTAGATCTCCTCAGAGACGATGTAGATGGCAAGGACCGCCATGGCCGTCCCGAGGACTGCGCCGGCGATCTTGTTCACGGTGTAGAATTGCATCCTTCGGCTCCGTCTCGGGCTCGCTGCGGGGCGGATTGTGGCCAGACTGACACGATCCCCCATCGAGCCAGCCGTGGAAAGCGCGCGGAAACTACAAGTTTTCCAAGCTGCCGTGCAATAACATAAGAAGCGCCGCGACAATCTACCCGCGCCGCGCTCCCTCGGTTTTCCCAGCCTTTCTGAATGACCTCCGATCGTGTCCTCATCGTGATCCCGGCCCGCATGGCAGCAAGCCGCCTGCCCGGCAAGCCGATGGCCGATATCGGCGGGGAACCGATGATTGTCCATGTGTGGCGGCGGGCGATCGCCGCGCAGCTCGGCGAGGTGCTGGTGGCGACCGACAGCGAGGAGATCGCGCGGGCGGTGAAAGCGGCCGGAGGCAAGGCGCGGCTCAGCGCGCGGCCGCACGAGAACGGGTCCTCGCGGGTCGAGGAGGCGGTCGCGGGATACGATCCGCTCGGTCGGGTCGAGGTGGTGGTCAACCTCCAGGGCGACCTGCCGACGATTGCGCCGCAGTCGATCCGCGCGTGTCTGACGCCACTCGCGGATCGCGCGGTGGACATCGCAACGCTGACGACCGAGATCACCCGCGAAGAAGAGCGCGACAACCCCAATGTCGTGAAGATCGCAGGTAGCCCGGTCGGGCCGGATCGGCTGCGGGCGCTCTATTTCAGCCGCGCGCGCATCCCCGCCGGGCCGGGGCCGCACTATCATCACATCGGCATCTACGCCTACCGCCGGGCGGTGCTCACGCGCTATGTGCGCCTGCCGCAAAGCCCGCTCGAGCTGCAGGAAAAGCTCGAGCAGCTCCGCGCGCTCGAGGCGGGGATGCGGATCGACGCGGCGATCGTTGACGCGGTTCCCCTCGGTGTCGATACTCCCGACGACCTCGAGCGTGCCCGCGCGCTTCTGGCGCGGTAACCCAGCAAAAGTCCCCGACATGACGAAGAAAGTGGTTTTCCAGGGCGAGCCTGGATCGAACTCGCATCTGGCTTGCAACCAGGCGCTCCCCGACTACACGGCGGTGCCGTGCTTGACCTTCGAGGACTGCTTTGGCGCGCTCGCCCGCGGCGAGGCCGAACTCGGGATGATCCCGATCGAGAACTCGCTCGCCGGCCGCGTGGCGGACATCCACCATCTCCTCCCGACTTCGGGGCTGCACATCATCGGCGAGTTCTTCCTGCCGATCCGCTTTCAGCTGATGGCGGTCAAGGGCGCCAAGATCGGCGAAATCAAGACGGTGCACAGCCACGTCCACGCGCTCGGCCAGTGCCGGAAGATCATCCGCGAGCATGGCTGGAAGGCGATGGTCGAGGCCGACACCGCGGGCGCCGCGCGCGAAATCGCCGAGCGCGGGGACCGCACCCAGGCCGCGCTCGCGCCGCGCCTCGCGGCCGAACTCTACGGGCTCGGCATCCTCGCCGAGGACGTCGAGGACGCCGACCACAACACGACGCGCTTCATCCTGCTCTCGCGCGAAAGGAAGGAGGCGCCGGCCGGCAGCGGGCCGGTGATCACCACGTTCGTGTTCCGGGTGCGCAACGTGCCGGCCGCGCTCTACAAGGCGATGGGAGGGTTCGCGACCAACGGCGTTAACATGACCAAGCTTGAATCCTACCAGCTCGAGGGCCAATTCTTCGCTTCGCAGTTCTACGCCGACGTCGAAGGCCACCCGGAAGATCGCCCGCTCAAGCTGGCCCTCGAGGAGCTGGCCTTCTTCTCGGCCGAACTGACGGTTCTCGGCGTCTATCCGGCGAGCCCGTTCCGCGAGCATATCCGCGAGCCGGCGCCGGCTTCCGGCCGCAGTTGACTCGCCGGGGGAATAACCGAATCCTCACTCTGGCCGAGGGCGAATGCGCGTGGGGGAAGCTTTCCCCGGCGGGATTTGTTATTGGCAGTGCTGGCGGCGCGAAGGCGCGCCAGCGCATCGGTTGAAACAACGAAGGAGAGCGACACATTCGTCGTCCGCACAGAGCTACGGCCCCTACCAAAGAGGGTCCGCGCGTCAACAACGAGATTCAGTCCCGCGACGTCCAGTTGATCGACGAGAACGGCGTCAACAAGGGCAAGATCGCGATCTACGAAGCGGTCAGGATGGCCAACGAGCTGGGCATGGATCTGGTCGAGATCTCGCCCAACGCCGATCCGCCGGTCGCCAAGATCATGGATTTCGGCCGCTTCAAGTACCAGAACCAGAAGAAGGCCGCCGAGGCCAAGAAAAAGCAGAAGGCCGTCGAGATCAAGGAGATCAAGATGCGCCCGAACATCGACACCCACGATTACGAGGTGAAGATGAGGTCGATGCGGCGCTTCTTCGAAGAAGGCGACAAGGTCAAGGTCACGCTGCGCTTCCGCGGCCGCGAGATGGCGCACCAGGAGCTGGGCGCGAAGCTTCTCGAACAGGTCAAGGCAGAGATCGCCGTCGAGGCCAAGGTCGAGTCCGAGCCGCGTCTCGAAGGCCGGCAGATGACGATGGTGCTGGCGCCGCGCTAGGCGGCCGGCACCACGCCCAATTCCCGGCAGGCCGGCGTGGCCGACCTGCCCCGGACCTCCGCCCCAGGGACTGCAGCGGTGAGTTCTCCAGCCTCGGACCTCAAGGACTGGCGCGGGGCTCCTGCACCCGAGCGCGTGACGCTCGAGGGACGCTATGCCGGATCGAGCCGCTGGACCCGCTCCGTCATGGCGATGCGCTCTTCGCCTCGGCGTCCGCGCTGGGCGCGGACGAGCGGTTTCGCTTCCTGTTCGATGAGCCGCCCGCCGACCGGGCCGCGATCGATGCGTGGCTGGCGAGGGCGGCGGCGAGCGGCGATCCGTTGTTCTGGGCGGTCGTCGACCGGGCGAGCGGCCGGGCCGAGGGACGGCAAGCACTGATGCGCATCGACCGGACGCACGGCGTCATCGAGATCGGCAACATCCTGTGGGGGCCGGCGATCGCGCGGACGCGGGTGGCGACAGAGGCGCTGTTCCTCACCGCGACCTATGTTTTCGAGACGCTCGGCTACCGGCGCTTCGAATGGAAATGCGACGACGAAAACGAGCCCTCGAAGCGGGCGGCGATGCGCTTCGGTTTCAGCTTCGAGGGCGTCTTCCGGCAGCACATGGTGGTCAAGGGCCGCAACCGCGACACCGCGTGGTTCGCCATGCTCGACGCCGACTGGCCACGCATTCGCCGGAGCTTCGAGGCGTGGCTCGCGCGAGAGAATTTCGACGCGGACGGGCGTCAGCTGACGCGACTGGACGTCCTCGCCCGAGCCTCTTGTCCCGCCCGATCGGAAGACTAGTCTCCCTGTCGTGTCCACCCGCCCTCTCCTTCGCAACGTCGCGGTCTGGCTGATGCTGCTCGGCATGCTTGCCCTCGTCGGCCACGCCACCGCGATGGCGGCCGGAATCGACCAGTGCCTCGATCCGGATACTCACCGCGTCCATCAGGAGATGGCAGCTCCCGACGAGGCAAGCGGCAACACGGCTTGGCATCATTCGACCGCGGCGAGCGGGCCGTGCTGCATCGGAGCGTGCCTGGTGGCGATCGTTGCCGAGGGGGGCGAACTCATGGGCAAGCCGGCACACCCGTTCGTGCCTTTGCTGCCGGCGCCCTCGGGACACCGTCCGGGCGGGGTCGAGCGGCCGCCGCGCGCCTAGCGAAGCGGGCTTTCACTCGATCCGTCATCGCTCATCCGCTCTTCGGAGCGTGGGAGGTTTCCTTGAAGATTCAGACGCTTGCCGCCCTTGGCGGCCTCATCGCCATGCCGCTCCTCGCCTTCGCGCAGGGGGTGGACATGCCCGGAATGAACCACGCGCCGGCAGGTCCGGCGCCGGCCCCAGGCTCGGCGCAGGTCGCGCTCGCCGCGGTCAACGACAAGATGATGACCGACATGACGATCGCCTTCACCGACGACGCCGACCGTGACTTCGTCCTCATGATGATCCCCCACCATCAGGGCGCGATCGATATGGCGAAAGTCGAGCTCGAACACGGCACCGACCCCGAGATCCGGGCGCTCGCCGAAGCGATCGTCGCCGCCCAGGAGACCGAGATCGCGGCGATGCAGGCGTGGCTCTCGCGGCGCGCCGAGGCGGCGCCGGCGGACTACCAGTTCGAGCTGGTCGAGCCGGTAACGCGCGGCGAGCGAGGCGTGGTGCGCTTCGCCGTCCGCGTCACCGCCAACGGCCAGCCGGTGCCCGACGCCACCATCTCGGCGGTGGAGTTCGACATGAGCCCGCAGGGCATGGCGCATAGCAGCGACATCAAGGCCGGCGCGCGTGGCGCGGACGGAACGCAGAGCTTCGAGGTGGTGCCCGAGATGGGAGGACGCTGGCAGGCGATGCTGCGCGCCGAGGTACCCGGCGCCGCCGGTACGATCCGTGGCAACCTGATCGTGCCGGTCCCGCAGTAGCGATGGGCCCGCGGCGGTGTCCCGGCCCCTCAGGTCGGGGCACCGGCGCTCGTCAATATACCAGCGCGGAGCCGTCGCAGCGGACGCCGCCGACGCGGACGTCGAGTTCGCCGACGCCGACGCCGGCCGCGCGGAGGGTGTTGTAGATGACGGTGTCGATCGGCACGACGATGTCCTCGAGGATCTTGCCGACGAGATGGCCGATCGTGCCGAGGCCGAGCCCGACGCCGAGAACCTCGACCTGGATCTCGGCGTCGCCGACGGCGGTGCCGAGGGCCGAGGAAAGGTAGGAACTCGTGCCGACCGTCTTGAGGACGGCGTTCTGGATGTCGGCGTTGTAGAACGTCAGCGCCGTGGCGTTGGGATTGGCCACCTCGACGTTCGAGAAGGCGCGGGCGCGGGCAAGCGGGGTCTCGACGAGGAGCGCGCTGGTCGGGTTGATCGTCGTGCCGAAGCTCGGCAGGCTGGCCGGGTTGATGTCGCCGAGCCACAGCTCGGCGATCCCGGGCCGGGCGTCGACCAGCACGCGCGTGTCGGCCGTATTCCAGCCGCACACGATGTCGGTGATGGTGGCCGTGCCGGCGGCGACCTCGAGGTAGATCGGGACGCGGATCTGGTTGCCGGTGAGGACGCCGTTGCCGCCCACCGTCGCCTCGAGATAGAGGCGGGTCTGGGCAGTGGAGACGGTGGTTCCCTCCCCGCCGACAGCGACCCAGCCGGTGTCCCGCATGCCCTCGCCGATCGCGAGTTTGAGGGTGAAGGAGCCGATCCCGACATCGAAACCGGTCTCGAGGATTGCGGCGTGCGCGCCGTCGGCGAGGCGCGCTGACGCGAAAAGAAGGTCGAAGGCCGAGACCTTGGCCTCGAGGCCCGGGTTGCCGCCATAGGGAACGTTCTCGAGTTCGCCGAGGTCGATGAGCTCATCGAGTTCGAGCGTTCCGAGCCGCGCCGCGGACGCGTAGCGGCTGATCGCGAACAGGACCGAGGAGCTGGCGCCTTCCTCCTCGAGGAGGTCACCGAGCGCGTTCGCGACGTCGGCGGGGCCAACCTGGAGGTCGGCAAGGTCGCCGTAGTTGTCGTCGGCGACGGCGACGTCGGCGGCCAGCATGTCGATGAAATCGACGAGATCGACCTGGGCGTCGAGGAGGGCGTTGTAGTCCATGACGCTCAGATTGATCGAGCCGCCCAGCATCTGGCCGAGGATGGAATTGAGCACCCCGTCATTGAGCGAGGCGAGGCGCGAGCCGATGGCGAGGGAGGCGAGGCCGGTGGCGGTTGCGATCGCCTGGGTGGCGACGCGCGGGTTCTCGCCGCCAACGAAGGTGTGCCAGAGGACGAGGGGCGGCTCGGTGACCATCGTCACACGGACGGCGTTGGCGTTGGCGTTGCCGGGCACGAAGCGCGCGGAGGAGGCGATGGACGCGTCGGCGGTATAGCGCCCGCGGGTGACGGTGACCGAAATCGCGTCGCCGAAGCCGTTATTGTCGATCGTCTCGTCGGCCACGATCTCGGCGTTGGCGATGAGCCGCGCCGCGGTGATCGCCGCCAGATCGGTGATGCCCTGGGCGCGGCGCTGGTGGAGATACATGATCGCGGAATCGGTGACGATGCCGGACAGGCAGATGCAGCCGGTGACGCTGAAGGCGGCGATGATCGTGACGCCGGCGCGGCGGTCGCGGCCGAAGAAGCGAAGAAGGCGAAGAAGAGCCTGCATGCTCGAGCCGGCTAGAGTCCGCCGCGGCGGATGATCGAGGTGCGCACGATCTGGTCGGCCGGCGTCGGCAGGAGGCTCGAGAAGGCCGTCAGGCCGAGATGGGAGGCGTTGTAGGTAATGGTGACCGCGAAGAGGTCGGGATCAGACGGATCGGCGCCGGTCTCGACGACGAAATGCTCCGACATCAAGAGCGGATAGGTGCCGACCTGGGCGTTGGCGCGGGCCACGGCCAGGGACTGGCGTTCGCCGTCGCTAAGGCCGCCGATCGCAGCGCGGGCCGCCTCGGCGGCGAGCTGCTGAACGCTCTGCGCGACGGTGAAGTACATCCCGTAGACCATGATGGCGAGCACGATCAGGATGAAGATCGGCGCGACGATCGCGAACTCCAGGGCCGCAACTCCAGACTTGTCCGCCCAAGCGCGTTTCATGCCCGCGCGCATGACACCAGCTCCCAGCCCCGCGTGCTGCGATCACCGGGTTGTCACCCGGTCGTGAGCACGGCGTCATTGCTACCAGCCATTCGCTTGCAGAAAGCTTAGCCAGAGTTTCAGGTTTGATACAATTTCGCGGATGAGTTGCATCGAAGCCGCCTATGGGGGCGATACGGCGTCGTTGCCTTCCGCGGGGGCCTTCAGTATAAGCCGCCTCGCTCGAAGCGGACCGGCAGGGCATGCCGTGGCTGCTTGAAAAGCTCACACACCGAACAACCCGAAGGCCGGCGCGGGTTCGCCCGCGGCACAAGGCCATGGAGAGCTAAATGCCCAAGATGAAGACCAAGAGCGGCGCCAAGAAGCGCTTCAAAGTGACGGGGACCGGCAAGGTCCTCGTGCAGCAGCGCGGGAAGCGCCACGGCATGATCAAGCGGACGGCGAAGTTCGTCCGGAAGGCGCGCGGCACCACCGTCCTCGCCGAGGGCGATGCGATCCGCGTCAAGAAGCACTTCCTCCCCTACGCTTAAGATCAGACCGAAGGATAAGCCGCCATGTCGCGCGTCAAACGGGGCGTAACCGCCCACGCCAAGCACAAGAAGATCCTGAAGAAGGCGGAGGGCTATTACGGCCGCCGCAAGAACACGATCCGCGTCGCCAAGCAGGCGGTCGAGAAGGCGCAGCAGTACGCCTATCGCGACCGGCGCACCAAGAAGCGCAACTTCCGTGCGCTGTGGATCGTGCGCATCAATGCCGCGGCGCGGATGAACGGGCTGACCTATGGTCGATTTATCGACGGCCTCGGAAAGGCCGGGATCGAGATCGACCGGAAGGTTTTGGCCGATATCGCCGTCCACGAGCCGGACGCCTTCAAGGCGCTGGTCGAAAAGGCCGGCGCGGCGCTCGCTTAAGCCGCCCCGCCCTTCCGAGGCCGAGAGATGAAGCCCGTGCGCCGATCCGGCGCGCGGGTTTTGCCATGCCCGGCGTTGACCTTCCGCGCCGGGCCGAGAGGATAAACCCAAGCCGCGCGAGACGTTGGATGCTCTCTCACCCCCATGCTGTCATCGCCGGACTCGTTCGGGCGATCCAAGAACACCGGCCTTTGCGAATAGACCTCGACCGCTGGAGTTCATGGGTTGCCGGGACAAGCCCGGCAATGACAAGTGAGGGGAGCGAGGGCGGGCGCCCTACCTCCTCACGCAACCCAGTCGGATGATGGCCATGGCCGATATCGACACTCTGGAACGAGACATCATTGCGGCAATCGGCGCTTTGGCGGACGAGGCCGCGCTCGAGGCGGTGCGAGTCGGCGCGCTCGGCAAGAAGGGCTCGATCTCCGATCTCCTGAAGACGCTCGGCACGATGAGCCCGGAGGAGCGGAAGACCCGCGGGGCGGCGATCAACGCCCTCAAGGATCGCGTCAGCGCGGCGCTCGCGGCGCGGCGCGAGACGCTGAAGGAGGCCGAGCTCGTCCGGCGCCTCGCCGAGGAGAAGCTCGACGTCACCCTCCCGCTCCGCCCCTCCCCGCTCGAGACCGGGCGCATCCATCCGGTCAGCCAGGTCATCGACGAGATCACCGCGATCTTCGCCGATCTCGGCTTCGCCATCGCCGAAGGGCCGGATATCGAGACCGACCACTACAATTTCACCGCGCTCAACTTCCCGATCGGGCACCCGGCGCGCGAGATGCACGACACGTTCTTCCTGAACGGGCAGCGCGACGGGTCCCAGCTGCTGCTGCGCACCCACACCTCGCCGGTGCAGATCCGCACGATGGAGAAGCAGAAGCCGCCGATCCGGGTGATCATCCCGGGGCGGACCTACCGGTTCGACTCCGACCAGACGCACACCCCCATGTTCCACCAGGTCGAGGGGCTGGTGCTCGACGAGAGCGCCCATATCGGCCACCTCAAATGGGTGCTGATGGAGTTCTGCCGGGCTTTCTTCGAGGTCGACAGGGTGGAGATGCGCTTCCGGCCGAGCTTCTTCCCGTTCACCGAGCCGTCGATGGAAGTCGACATCCGCTGCAAGCGGGTCGGCAACGAGATTCGCTTCGGCGAGGGCGACGACTGGCTGGAGATCCTCGGCTGCGGGATGGTGCATCCCAACGTCATCCGCTACGGCGGGCTCGATCCCGACAAGGTCCAGGGCTTCGCCTGGGGCATGGGGATCGACCGCATCGCCATGCTGAAATACGGGATGCCGGATCTTCGCGCCTTCTTCGACGCCGATGTGCGCTGGCTGAACCACTACGGGTTCAGGCCGCTCGACCTGCCGACGCTTGCGGGAGGGCTGAGCTCGTGAAGTTCTCGCTGTCGTGGCTGAAGGAGCATCTCGAGACGGGCGCGACGCTCGCCGAGATCACCGACAAGCTGACCAAGATCGGGCTCGAGGTCGAAGGGGTCGAGGACAAGGCGAAGGCCCTCCTCCCCTTCACGATCGCGCATGTCGTGTCGGCCGAGAAGCATCCCGAGGCCGACCGGCTCCGGGTGTGCATGGTCGATCCGGGCGACGGCAAGCTGTTGCAGGTGGTGTGCGGGGCGCCGAATGCGCGGGCCGGCATGAACGCCGTGCTGGCGCGGCCGGGGACGCATATCCCGGGCACCAATATCGACCTCAAGGCCGGCACGATCCGCGGACTGGCGTCGAACGGGATGCTGCTTTCGGCGCGCGAGATGGGGCTGTCGGACGAGCACGACGGCATCGTCGAGGTGCCGGCGGGGGCGCCGCTCGGCCAGCCCTACGCGATCTGGGCGGGGCTCGACGATCCGGTGATCGAGACCGCGGTGACGCCGAACCGGCCGGATTGCCTGGGGGTCGAGGGTGTCGCGCGGGACCTTGCGGCGGCTGGGCTCGGCAAGCTGATCGCGGACCCGGAGAGGGACGTCGCGACCCGTGGCCATTCGCCCGTCGCGGTAAAACTCGACTTCGCCGAGGGGCAATCGCTGTGCCCGGCGTTCGCGCTTCGCGCCATGCGCGGGGTCAAGAACGGGCCCTCGCCCGAGTGGCTGCAGAGCCGCCTCCGTTCGGTCGGGCTCCGGCCGATCAACGCGCTGGTCGACATCACCAATTTCCTCACCATCGACCGCAGCCGGCCGCTGCACGTGTTCGACGCCGCGAAGGTGAAGGGCGACCTCGTCGTCCGCCGCGCGCGGAACGGGGAGATTCTGGCCGCGCTTGACGGCAAGACCTACACGCTCGACGAGACGATGGTGGTGATCGCCGACGACAACGGCGTGCAGTCGCTCGGCGGGATCATGGGCGGCGCGGCGACCGGCGTCACAGAGGCGACCACCGAAATCCTCATCGAGTCGGCGCTCTGGGCTCCCCTCAACATCGCAGCGACCGGGCGGAAGCTCGGCATCCATTCGGATGCGCGGCACCGGTTCGAGCGCGGGGTCGATCCGACCTTCACCGTGCCGGGGCTCGATCTCGCCACCGAGATGGCGCTCGAACTGGTGGGCGGGCAGCCGACCGACATCCGGGTCGCCGGCGCGGTGCCGACGCCCGACACGGTCATCGCCTTCCCGACCTCCGAGGTGAAGCGCCTCGCGGGGATCGAGGTGCCGGTTGCGGAGATCGCGACGATCCTCCGTAAGCTCGGCTTCACCGGCATCTCGGACGCTCCACACCACACGATCTACGCGGTGGTGCCGAGCTGGCGACCGGACATCGAGGGCAAGGCCGACCTCGTCGAGGAAGTGATCCGCATCCGCGGGCTCGACAGCATTCCGGCGGTGCCGCTGCCACGCGTGCCCTCGGTGTCGAAGCCGGTGCTGACGCTCGGCCAGACGCGGACCCGGCGCGCCAAGCGGGCGCTCGCCAATCGCGGCCTCGTCGAGGCGGTGACGTGGTCGTTCGTGTCGCCGGCACAGGCGGAGACTTTCGGCGGCGGGGCGAGCGAGCTGACCCTCGCCAATCCGATCTCCGCCGACCTCGCGGTGATGCGGCCGAGCCTCCTGCCGGGGCTGATCGCCGCCGCGCAGCGGAATGCGTCGCGCGGCTACTCCGACCTCGCGATGTTCGAGGTCGGGCAGGTCTATCGCGGGGCGAAGCCCGAGGATCAGTTCACCGCCGCGACCGGCATCCGCTCCGGCTCCGCGCGGGTCGCCGGCACCGGGCGGCACTGGTCGGGCAAGGCGGGCTCGGTCTCGGCGGAGGATGCCAAGGCGGATGCTCTGGCGCTTCTCGATACGCTCGGCGTTCAGCCGGAGCGGCTCCAGATCGTTGCGGGCGGGCCGGCGTGGTTCCACCCGGGGCGGTCGGGGACGATCGAGCTGAAGCCGAAGACCGTCGTCGGGTGGTTCGGCGAGATTCATCCCAAGGTGCGCGCCTCGCTCGGGTTCGACGGGCCGCTGGTAGGGTTCGAGCTGATTCTCGAATCGCTCCCCGCGCCCAAGGCGAAGCCGACCAAGACCAAGCCGGCACTGGACCTCTCGGCGTTCCAGCCGGTCAAGCGCGATTTCGCGTTCGTGGTCGATCGCGCGGTTGAGGCGGCGAGGCTCGTGCGCGCCGCCGAGGCCGCCGACCGCAAGCTGGTGACGGGCGTCAACGTCTTCGACGTGTTCGAGGGCGAGGCGATCGGCGCGGGCAAGAAGTCGGTCGCGATCGAGGTCACGATCCAGCCGCGCGAAAAGACGCTGACCGACGCCGAGATCGAGGCGATCGCCGCCAAGGTGGTCGCCGAGGTGACGAAGGCAACCGGGGCAACGCTGCGGAGCTAGCGCCCATTGAGCGCGGGAGTGCGTCCTTCGGGCCGCCTGCCGCGGCGCTTGGGATGAGGTCGGTTGGGCGAGCCTCGAACGGGTCCCCTCTCCCAGAGGGAGAGGGTTAGGGTGAGGGGTTATAGGTCCATCCGGAGAGGCCCCTCCAGCGCGCTTTTCCGGAGAGGTGGAGCCCCCTCACCCCAGCCCTCTCCCCGCCGGGGAGAGGGGGCAGGTCGGCGCCCTATCAACTAGCGCTCCTCACCTTGAGGTGCCGCCGCAGGCAGCCTCGACGGACGCACCATTTCGAGCGCTGTTGGGACAGGGCCGGATGGGGCCCCGCCCCAGCTCAACGGTCGCCTCTACCGCCAGAGGGCGAGGATGGCGCCCATGGCGAGGAGCGAGACCAGGAGGTAGCCCATGTTGATGCCGAAGAGGCGCCAGGTGGAGCGCTCGTAGTAGATGCGGGTGATGCCGTTGGTGGCGACGAAGCCGACCCAGGCGAGCGCGCCGACGGTTAGGCCGCCGATGATCGAATTGATGCCGAGGCCGGCGATGAAGCGGGCGAGCACGTAAGCCATCACGATGTCGGTGACGAGCTCGGCGACCGTCGCCATGACGAACCCGGCGCGGAACTGCTCGTCGGTGGTGTTGGTCTCCGCCTGCCATTGCTTGCTGAAGGCGACGGGCGAGTACCAGAACGCGCCGATGGCGAACTTCAGAACGGCCGCCACGAGAACGGCCCACCAGTTGATCGGTACCATGTCCATGTGAAACCCCCCAATCTCACGCGGGCGACTCGACGGGGCCCGCGAAGCGGAGGGATTCTACCATGAATCGGGTCGCCCGATGGGCGGCCCGCTGGCTGGGCCGGGCCCGCGGCCAGCCCCCGTGCCTGCGAGCGATCAGCCCTTTTGCTTGTCATCGCCGGGCTTGTCCCGGCGATCCAGGGTGCCGCGAGGCTCGACCGGCCGTGTTGATCAGTGCACCGCTGGAGCGACGGTGCGCTGGATTGCCGGAATGAATCCGGCAATGACAAAAAGAGGGGGGCGGCGGGGTCGGAGAAGGCGGCCGCGGG
>CAYOET010000024.1:0-12664 GCA_964402985.1 uncultured Bauldia sp.
GCCAAGACAATCCGATGCCGACCACTCAGGCCCCGGCCAATCCGGCCGCGCCGGTGCCTGCCGAAAACCCGCTGATGCTCAACTTCGTGCCCGTCACGGACGAGATCCTCGCCAACCCGGATCCCGCCGACTGGCTGATGCTGCGCGGCAATTACGAAGGCTGGGGCTACAGCACGCTCGATCAGATCAACCGCGACACGGTGAAGGACCTCGACCTCGTCTGGGGCCGCGCGATGAACGTGGGCATCAACGAGGCCGGCCCGATCGTCTACGACGGGATCATGTTCCTACCGAACCCGTCGGATGTGATCCAGGCGATCAACGCGGTCACCGGCGACCTCATCTGGGAGTATCGCCGCGAACTGCCGACGGTCGAAGAACTCCATAGCCGATGGGGCGAGCGCAAGCGCTCCCTCTTCCTCTATGGCGACAAGGTCTACTTCGCGACCTGGGACAACTTCATCGTCGCGCTCGACGCCAAGTCGGGCCAGGTGGTGTGGGAGACCAACCGCGGTGGCGACCTCTACGCGTCCAACTCGTCGGGCCCGATCGTCGTCGACGGCGTCGTGATTGCCGGCGCGACCTGCCAGGTCGCCCCGTTCGGCTGCTACGTGACCGGCCACGACGCCGCGACCGGTGAGGAGCTGTGGCGGAACGAGGTCATTCCGCGTCCGGGCGAGCCCGGCGACGAGACCTGGGCCGGTTCGCCCTACGAGAACCGCTGGTGCTCGGGCGTGTGGGGCCAGCTCGTCTACGACCCCGAGAACGACCTCGTGCACTACGGCTCGACGGGCATCTGCCCGGCCTCCGAAGCGCAGCGCGGCATGCTCGGCGCCACGATGGCCGGCACCAACACGCGCTTCGCGGTTCGTCCGGGGACCGGCGAGATCGTGTGGTCGCACCAGGTGCTGCCGCGCGACAACTGGGACCAGGAGTGCACGTTCGAGATGATGGTGATCGACGCCGTCATCCAGCCCGACCAGGGCATGGACGACCTCCTCGGCGCCAACGCCGGGCCGGGCAACGATCCGGTCCGCACCCTCACCGGCATCCCGTGCAAGACGGGCGTGCTGTGGAGCTTCAACGCGGTCTCGGGCGACTTCTATTACGCCCGCGGCACCAACTTCCAGAACATCATCAGCGACATCGATGACGCCACCGGCGCCGTGACCATCAACGAGGACGTCGTCCTCGACGAGGTCGGTGTCGAGTACTTCGTGTGCCCGACCTACGGCGGCGGCCGCGACTGGCCGTCGGGCGCCTACAGCCCGCAGACCAACGCGGTGTACTACCCGCTGATGCGCAAGTGCATCTACAGCACCGCCCGCACCGATCGCGAGCCGGCGCCGCAGTTCTCCTACAACGCCCGCAACGTCCAGGTGCTTGCGCCTGGCGCCGATGGCGTCGGCATGATCATGGCGGTCGACGTGACGACCGGCAACACGCTGTGGAAGTGGGAGGATCGCTCCCCGAACTACTCGCCGATCCTGGCCACCGCTGGCGGCCTGATCTTCAACGGCGGTTCGGATCGCTATCTCCGCGCCCATGACGCAGAGACCGGCGAGGTCGTGTGGAAGACCCGTCTTCCGTCGCGCACCTTCGGCTACACCATCACCTTCGAGGTCGATGGCAAGCAGTACATCGCCCACGCCGCTGGCGCGGGCTTCGAAGGCGCCACCGCCCTCGTGCCGGAAATCGACGGCCCGACCGGCAGCAACGCGATCTACGTCTTCGCGCTCGACGACTAGTCCGAGCTCGCCTCAGCGATCCGGCGGGGCAACCCGCCGGATCGTTCGTTTCACATCAACCCTCCGGCGCTAGCAATGAACCACCGCTTCGCCCGACCGACCGCGCAGCACCCGGCCAGGGCGCGCGCCCTTGTCGCCTTGGCGGCGTCAGTCGCTCTCTGCATCCCGAGGCTCGCGCTGGCGCAGATGGAGGCGTTTCCGCACGACCTCTATCAGCAGCGCCTCAGCCTTCGCGGCGGGACGCTGGCCGCCTGCGTGTACGCCGAATCGATGGTCGGCGACTTCAATGCGGCGGTCGCCCGCGCCGTTGGCGAGGCCCTCCTTCTCAACGTCGACATCCAGTCGCTGGACCTCCTCACCCCGCCCGAGCCGCTCGACTATCGCATCCCGCTCCGGGAGGAGGAGCTGTTCCTCATGCTGCACGGCCGGTGCGACGTGTTCATGGGGTTCCCCATGACCACCGGGTATCCGGATTGGCTCCGTCTGACGGTGCCCTATTTCGCGTCGCCTACCGTGCTGGTGGTTGCCGATCCGAGCTATACGAGCCTCTCCGACATCCCGGTGAGCCGGCCGCTCGGCTCGCGCATCCTCGCGTCGAGCGACGCGCACCTCACCGCCTACATCGCCCAGCTGCCGGCCGCGAGCCGCTGGCAGCGCTTTCCCTACCGCAACTACGGCGTCGCCTTCGAGCGGGTCGTGGACGGCACCGTGGGCGGCTCGCTGATCTGGGAAGCCGCGGTGGTGAACGCCACCGAGGGCGACCTCGCCGCGCAGGGGCTCCACCTTATCCGCCAGCTCCCCTTCTTCGACGAGCCGGTCGAGCTGACGATCGGGCTGAAAGCAGAGGACGACTTCCTCGGGCAGGCCCTCAGCCAGGCAATAGAATCGCTGCGGGCCGACGGCACGCTCCGCGAGCTGGCCGAAACGCACTATCTTTCTCCTATAGAATAACAAAAGCATTTCTAGAGCCGTTGTTATTGACGTCTCTATTTATACGCTCCAATATTATATAATCCTTTAATTCAGTTGACTCATATACTTATGGATGAATATTTTTCCTCTGGCGCACCATGGATGATCTTGGTCGCCAAAGAACAACCGCACAAAGAGGCGACTGCACTGGAGTGCGCGAACAACGCTCCCACGTGACGGCTCGCCAGGCGGGAACCTAGGGAGAGAAATGATGAGACGAGTTCTGTTGGCCGCTACGATGCTGAGCGCGGCCGCCGGCACCGGCTGGGCGCCGTCCGCGGTCTTGGCCCAGACATCCAGCCAGGCCCTGCTTGACGCCTACGAGCCGGTCACCGAAGAGATGTTGGCCAATCCAGCCCCTGAGGACTGGATCAACTGGCGCCGCACCGAGGACAACTGGGCGCACAGCCCGCTCGACCAGATCACCCCCGAGAACCTCGGCCAGCTGCAGTATACTTGGGGCTGGAGCCTCAATCCCGGCACCTTCGAGTCCACGCCGATGGTGCATGACGGGGTCATGTTCCTCTTCGGCCCGCCCGATGTGATCTATGCGCTGAACGCCGCGACTGGCGACTTGATCTGGCAATACGAGCGCGAATTGCCCGAAGGCGCTGGCGGCGGAACCAGCGGCGCCAAGCGCAACCTGGCGCTGTTCGGCGACATGGTGTTCTCCGCTACCTCGGACGCCCGCATGATCGCGCTGGACGTCAAGTCCGGCGAGGTCGCCTGGGAAACCCAGTTTGCCGATTGGGAGAATTATCGCGTTCGCGCCAGCTCCGGGCCCATCGTCGCCAACGGCGTGCTGGTGCAGGGCACCGCCGACTGCAACCGCTACCGGCCGGATCGCACCGGCTGCTACGTCGTCGGAATGGACCCGGTCAACGGGGAGGAGCTGTGGCGTACCTACACGACCGCGATCGCCGGAGAGCCCGGCGGCGACACCTGGGACGATCTTCCGGACAATCTGCGCGCCGGCGGTGACCCGTGGACTCCGTGCACCTTCGATCGCGAGAATGACGTCGTGCTTTGCGCGCCGGCCCAGCCCCACCCACGGGCACGGATCTCGCGCGGCTCGCCGACCGGCGACAACCTCTACACCAACTCGACGATCGCCCTCGATCCCTTGACCGGCGAAATGCAGTGGTACCACCAGTATGCCCCCGGCGAGACGTTCGACCTCGACGAGTCGTTCGAGCACGTCTTGATCGAGGATCGGTACTTCAAGATCGGCAAACCGGGCTTCCTCTGGCAGATGTCCCGCGATGACGGCACCTTCATCGATGGTGAGTTCCTCGTCCTCAACACCGTCATGGACCTCAACGAGGCGACCGGGCAGATCGTCATGAAGCCCGAGGTCGTCCCGACCCAGTACGATGTCATCGTGAATGTCTGCCCCAGCACGGCCGGCGGCAAGGACTGGCATCCGATGGCCTTCAACCCCGACACCCGCCTGATCTACGTGCCGCTGTCTCAGACCTGCATGGACTATAGGGCCCTGGAAGTTCAGAAGATCGTCGGGCTCCAGGGCGGCGGCAACGGTGACAGCCGCACCTTCGCGCCGATGCCCGGCGCCAACGGCCAGGGCAAGCTGGCGGCGGTCAACGTCGACACGATGGAGACCGTGTGGGCGCACGAGCAATACGCTCCGTTCCTGACCGGCATCCTCTCGACGGCGACGGGCCTGGTCTTCGCCGGCGACATGGACCGCTACTTCCAGGCGTTCGATGCGGCGACGGGCGAGGTGCTGTGGCACACCCGCCTGCCACAGACGGTGCAGGGGATGCCGACGACCTACATGGTCGATGGTCGGCAGTACCTGGCCGTGCCGGCCGGCCTTGGCGGCGGTAGCCCCCGCGCCCAGGTCGCCCTCCTGCCGGACCTCGCGTTCCCGTCCTCGGGCAACAGCCTCCACGTCTTCGCTCTGCCGCAGAACTGAGCGGAGCTCGTTCGCGCCTGGCGATAGTCCAGGCGCGAACATACGGACACCAAGTCGGCGTCGCGGCCAGCGCAGCGGCGCCGACTGAATTTTCGAGGGCGCTGATGCGCGGTGGGCGGAAACCAATGAGAGTCCTGGCTATCATGCTCTGGCTGGGCCTGGCCGGGTGGGTTCCCGCGCAGGCCCAGGCCGTGGTTGACCGGGGCTTCTACGATGGACGCATCCCGGCGCTCGAGCATGCGATCCGGTTCTGCATCGTGACCAACAGCCCGCTCCGCGATTTCGATCGGGCGATCGCCGACGCGATCGGCAGCGCGCTACTGGTTCGGTCGGAGACCTTCGATCTTGATCTCGGCATCGTACAGAACTCGAGGGAACGCGAGCTCGTGCTCTTCATCAATCTCACCGACAACTGCGACGCGGTGATGGGCACCAATCTCGCTTGGAACCCGTTGCCGGACTGGCTGACGGTGTCCCGGCCCTACTACAGCGCCCCATATGTGCTGGCGGTTCGGAAAGAGACCTATCAGAGGCTCGGCGAGATTCCGGTAGGCCGAGCGGTGGGCTCGAGTCTCGACAGCGTCGTGGACCAGCAATTCGTCACCTATCTCGGGGTTCTCCCGCCGGAGCGGCGCTGGTTCCGACTTCCCTATGACGACATTCCAATCATGCTCGCCGACATCCGTGCCGGGATAGTCGAGGGCGGGCTCCTCCCAAGTCCGCTCGCCGGTGCAGAATCCGATCCCGATCTCGATGGGCTTGACCTCGTCTCGACCGCGCCGCTGCGCGTCGAGCCCATGCAATTGGGCGCGCTGCTTCTCAGCAGGGACACGTTCATCCGCACCGCGTTGGACGAGGCGATCGGGACCCTGCAGGCGGATGGCACGATCGATCGAATCGTTGCCGAAGAAGGGCTGCCGGCCCAGGTACTGTTCTGAGCCGAGGCGGCTGTAACGCCGAGGCGGAGGTTCCCGTCAGCGGTGCAGGAAGCGAACCTCCCGACCGGTTGGCGATCACCCGGTCCTATTTCGGCATTCCGGCCGAGGCCCCGAACCGCCGCCAAGGCAGCGTCGGTCGATACCGGACGATCATCTCGACCGCGAACAAGCCGAGGGAGAGAAGGAGGAGAAGCGGCCAGCCGGGAACGCGGCTGGTGCGCCATGTCGGATCCGGGAGCGTCACCCCGCCCATGCTGACCCGGCCACCGGAAGCCTCCGCGATCAGGGTCAGAATATCCGCGTTGGCGCGCGAGGGATCGTGCTCCGCCGAATGGCCGACATGGATCGCCCGCTCGAACCTCGCCTCGCCGTCCGCGACCTGGAAAACATACGTCCCCGCCCGATCCGCGATTGCCGTTCCGTGAAGCCGCCCGTCGACGGCGCGACGGAGCGGCAATACAGCGACGACGGGGCCAGCAGAGTCCTCGTCCGACGGGCGGACCAGAGTCACGAGCGGAAGCTCCCCGCGCCCGCCCGCGAGCGCCGATGGCAGCGTGATCTCGATTGCGTCGCCGCGACGCATGAGCTCGATCTCCGGTTCGGCATCGGCTCCCGTGCCGAGGACGCGGCGGATCATGTTGGCGGCGATCAGCGGATAGCCGGCGAGCGCGGTCCATTCGGCGGTCCATGGGCCGATCGCCTGCGTGGCAAGCGCCGCGACCTGCCCACTGCCATAGCGCCACGAGGCCAGCAGCGGCGCGGTCTCCCCATCCTTGTCCTCGAGCGTCATCAGCACGTCCGTGTCGGGCTTGGCGGCAGTGAGGACATAGCCCTCCACCGCCGGCATCCTCGCCGGCAGGGTCCCGCGGTAGGACGTGGCACGGTCGGTCCAGGTCGGCGTCGCGACACGCTCCTCGGTGGGCGAGCCGGAGAGGAGCAGCGCCTCCTGCGAGAGGATGCCCGGCAACGCTTCGAAATCGGTGGTCGAGTGGAAGGCACCGCCGCCGAGCCGCGCGATCTCTTCGAGCCGATCGATGTCCGCGCCATCGCCGATCGCCACGGTCGAGACCGTGATCCCGGCGGCCGCGATCTCGCCGACGATCACCGAGAAATCCGCTGGCTGCGAGAGGCCGTCGGTCATGACCACGATGTGGCGCGCCGCGGCGTCGGAGTCCCTGAGCTGCTCAAAGGCATCGACGAGGCCCGGGTAGATCGCCGTACCGCCTGCGGGATCGATCGTGCCCAGCGCTTCCGATATGGCGGGCACGTCCTTCCTCGTCTGCAGGGGCACGATCACGCTCGAGGCCGAGTCGAAAACGACGATGCCGACCTGGCTCTCCTCGTGGAGGAGGTCGACCGCGGCGAGCGTCGCCTCCTTGGCGATGGTCAGCCGCGTGACCTCGCCGACCCTCTGCTGCATGCTGCCCGATCGATCGAGCACGAAGACCAATGCGGCCTTCGGCGCGTCGCGTGGCACCCGCGCCGACAGGGGAGAGATGTCCTCGAGCGGGGTCTGGTAGTAGCCGCCGGGGCCAAAACTGTTCTCGCCGCCGAGGAGAAGCAGCCCTCGCCCGAACTCGCCGACATACTGCCTGAGCTGCTCCTGCTGCCGGGTTGTGAGGTCGATCGCCGGAACGTTGAGGAGAGCGACGGCGTCGTAGGCCAGCCACTCGTCCATATAGAACGGGGTGCGATCTGGCCTCGCCTCCGTCGCCCTGAAACCCTCGAGATCGAGCGCTTCGGCAAACTGTGCGCCACTTGTGATCTGCGGGGTCACGATCAGCACCGAGGGCCGTTCGTGCACCTCGACGAAGGTTCCGTTCCGGTCATTGACCGGGTCAGCGTCGCCTTCCGCGGTGACGGCAACCTCATAGAGGTGACGGCCTTCGCCTGCTTCCGGCACCGCGGACTGAAGTCGGTTCGAACCCGGCTGAAGGACGGCATCCCGCGTCGCGATGGAGACGCCATCGAGGAAGACGCTGACCGAGGCGCTGAGCGGCTCAGTGACATCGACGATCGCGTTCACCGTAAAGGCGTCGCCGGCAAAGACATGCGACGGGGCCTCGACGGATCGAACCGCGGCGCCGCTCGCCATGCGAGCGGTGGGGACGATGTCGACGGCGATGCCCGGTGACCGGATCGCACTCAGCGCCCGGCCGACATCCCCCGCCGACTCGGTGCCGTCGGAAAAGAGGACGATCCGGCCGGGCACGCCATCCGGGATAGCCGCCGCCGCGAGGTTGAGGGCGCGTTCGAGGTCGCGTCCGGACCAGATGGGCGCTGTGCCGCCGGGTTGAATTGACGCGCCGAAATCGGCGGCGAGCGTGGCGACGCGGCCGCTCGTCACGACGGCCACGCCTTCGGTCGCATCGAACTGCTGCAAGGCGGCATTGGCCACAGACGAGCGGCGCGCATCGCCAACTTCAGGAACGACGAGAACCACCGCCCTCGTTCTCTCGGGCAGCGGCAACAGCGGGCCTAGGAGCGCTCCAAGGATCAGCACGACCGTGGCAAGGCGAAGCACCATCGGCACCCGCTCGCGGCGCGACAGATCAAGCCAAGCGCGGACATCGCGACGACCTGGCGGTTTGCCGGTTCGCGCCGCGACCGCCGCCTCGACGACAAGAAGCACCAGCCCGGCGATCGCCAGCCATCGCCAAAGGGAAGGCTGCGGTGAAACACCGCCGCCATCACGCGAAGACCCCTCCGCGCCCGGAACGAGGTTGAATTCACTCGACGGCGCGTTGACGGCCACGAGCTCCGAACGGTCCCTCGCCGCCACGCGGTAGAGGCCGCCGCGCGTCGGGACGAAGCCACGATCGAGCCCGTGGGGAACCCACGCTCGACCAAGGTCGAGGACGAGCGGGACGGGGCTGCCGGTCTCAATCTCCGTGACGGTCCCGGCAAGGAGCCGCGGATCGATGGCGCACGGCTCACCTGCAGTGCACTGGGTCGTCCTGTCTCCGGCGTCGAGACCAAGCCATTCCACGAGGTTCTGCGCGAAGACCGCGAAGGCCGGTTGGCGAACCCAGTTCGATCTCGTCAGGTCGATGGCGACGTGGACCTCGCGTCCCACGGCGGTTGTCCGAGCCCAGACGAGCAGCGCTTCCCCCGCTTCGAAGAGGATGTCGCTCCCCGGTTCGGCCGCGAACTGGAAGGCGCTGCCGGGGACGACCGATCCCCACTCGACCGAGTGGGCTAGTGGATGGTCGCTCCGCCAGGAAGTCGGATAGGGGTCCGCGACGAGTGGGGGGTCGGCGGCCGACCCAAGCCGCCCGGACCCAAGCCAGAGCGTGTTGGTGTCGGGCGCTCGGGGGAGGATCGCGTTGTCGACGATGACGAGATCGAACGAGGCGTCGTTCTCGGGCAGCTCTGCCGATTGCGACACCGAGACGCGCGCGGTGGACTGGAGGGCCCGCACCACGCTCGGATCGACGTCGCCGACGATGAGGACTCTCGGCACGCGCCGTTGGGTCACGACGAAGAAGGCCGCGTTGTCGTGCGGCCCGGTGTCGTCGGGAATCGCGAGGCGGAGGATGCCGGGGCGAGGAAGCACCAGCTCAGCGCTGAAGGTCGCTTCGATCTCGTTGCCTTCGGCCTGGACGGACGGCGATCCCACGGGAATGGTCGCCCAATCCAGCCAAGCCTCGCCGCCCTCGGCGCGAAAGTGGATAGCGACCGAAGCCGGCAGCGCGGCGCCGGCCGCTCTGACCCGTCCCTGGACCGTCCACCCCTGCTCGCCCCCACCGCCCGCTCGCGACGCGGTCGCTTCGATCGCGACATTGCCTGAGGCGCCAGTCGCGAAGGTCATGGTATCGGCCGCCGACAAGCCCGCGGCTCCGTCGTCGGCGCCGTCAGTGAGGATCACGAGTTCGGTTGGCTCGCCTGCCCGGACGATTGAAGGCAGGAGATCAGCGACCCCTTGCCAGTCGGCTGTGCCGTCCGACACGACCAGCTCGTCAGGCCCGATCGGTGCGCCTTCCCCAATCCGCGCCGCGAGCAACCGGGCCTCCGGGCCGGCGAGGATCACCGAGACACGCGACTGGATGGTGGGAGGGCGCCTTGCGAGGAGATCTTCGAGCGCGCTGCGAGCCCGCTCGAAACGGCTCGGGGCGACGTCGGTCGCGCGCATGCTCCCGGAGGCGTCCAGCACGTAGACGCGGTGACCGGTCTGCGGCGAGTGGCCCCAATGTGGCTGGGCGAGCGCGAGGGCGAGCGCCGTGACCACGAGGATCTGCAGGAGGAGCGGAAGGCCGATCCGCGGAAACCGCGACCGCGCAGCTCGCGGCGCTTCGTCGACCAGCCGCCAGAGCATGAGGCTCGGCACGACGAGCGAACGAATGCGCCGACTGTGCAGCCAGATCAGCAGCGGCACGAGGAAGAGGCCGAGCAGCCACGCGGGCGCGAGGAAAATCATTCAGGCCGATGGCCGAAATAGCGCGCCACGGCGGCGAGATAGTGCGAACCGACCGCATCGCGCTCGACCGATCCGACGGGCATCGTCCGCCATGGGCCGCGCACGGCAGCGGTATCGGCAACCGGGGAGCGCTCCGCGGTCGGCGTGACGTCTACCTTGATGAGCCGGCCGCGCGGATCGGGTTCGCCGGGGAGCTGAACCTCGGCGAACCCGGCGTCGAGCTCGCCCAGCGTTTCCCCGGTTCCGAGGAGCGGCTGGACGCCAATGCCAGCCATGTCCCCCACCCCACGGTTCGCGTTCTGTGCGCCGCCGGTCAGGGTCTGATCGGCGAGGACGAACTCCCGCCCCGGCGACGGGACATCCGGCTCGGGATAGGCCTCCTCGATGACGCTCGAAGCGGCGCCTGCCGGCCGCTCGCCGGGTGGGCGTTCGGGGATCGGCTCGTGGGGGGACGCTGCGCCCGGTGTACCGGGAGGAGGAGGCGCCTCATTGGCGCCGACCGCCGCTGGATCGGCCGGGGGCGGCCGGAGCGCCGGCGGCAGGTCCTCGTTGGCGATCCGTCCGGCAAGCCGATCCCTGACCTGATCGAGAATGTCCTGGAGCCCGCCGTCGAGGGCGGCGCCCTGCTGACTGTACGCCTCCCCTGCCTGCGGCAGGAGTTCGTCGAGCCGCACGAGCGCCTCGTTGCGATCCAAATCCTCGCTCACCGCCGCGGCGAGCCCTGCGACGGTGCGCGCGACGGCGCGCAGATAGGGATCGCCGCGGCGCGCCGCCACCGCCTCGACGATCTCTGCGATCTCCCGCAGATCGAGGCCGAGCTCGACTCGTTCCGCGTCGGTGAGTTCCGCCGCGGCGGGAACGAGCAGAGCGGGCGCGGTTGGCGCTGGGGCGGGAGCGAAAGCCGCGACGGAGAGCAGCCCGACGATGCCGGCAAGGATGTATGGCCAGCCGGCTGGCGCCGATATCGGACTGACGCGTCTCGGGTCGAGTGTCGCTGCCAGCGAAGCTGCTTCGCCGACGAGCAGGAACGAGACGGGCTCGGCCACCGGCCGCCTTCGCCAGACTTCGAGCGCGGTGCTGATCCTCTCGTTCGAGCCGAGCACTTCGTCCGCTCGCCGCGCAATCCCGGCGAGGGTCGGACGCGACGCCGCAAGGATCGCGAAGAAGGCGACGACGCTGCCGGTCAGAGCCAGGGCGAGAACGGCCCAGGGACTGAGCGAGAGGTCCGGTCCGGCAAAGCCCGGCCCGCCCAGAGCAACGACCCTCCCGAACGCTACGACGGCCGCCCCGACGAGAAGCCCCCAGACGAGCGCCTCGACCGCGTACCCGACGAGGCGACGCCGCAGCCCGAGCTCCAGCCGGCGGATGAGTGGCTGGAGGTCGAGCATCATCGCTTCCCGTGGTCGAAGAGCCGAACTCTATCGCGCGAGCGCCGTGCGGGAATGACCCGATCGGGTCTGGCGGAGGGCACTACCCATCGTCTCAACAGGCCTTCAGAGCCGATGGGCGGTGTGGAGGAACGAATGCGTGGAATAGTTCGGCGGGTGATCGGCGCCACAGCGATCCTTGTGGCCGGGCACCCCGCCTCGGCGGCGGAGCATGTGGTCGTGATACAGAACTACGCGTTCGAGCCGAACATGCTGAACATCGCCCCGGGCGACAGCGTTCGCTTCGTGCCGGCACAGCCGGGCCACAACGCGCAGTCGATTGCCGGAATGCTCCCCACCGGGGCCGAACCGATCGCGGTTCCGTTCGGCGTCGAAACGGTGGTCACGTTCATCGTAGAGGGCATCTACGGGTACAAGTGCACGCCCCACTACGGGATGGGGATGGTCGGCATCATCGAGGTCGGCGCGCCAGTCAACGAGAGCGCCGCAAAGGCAGTCACTCATCCCGGCCTCGCCGCCGATGTCTTCACCGAGCTCCTTGGAAGTCACTAAAAACGGCGTCCTCCGCCGCCCCGGCCACGCAGCCGATCTTGGCCAGCGTCTCCCCAGCGCTCGCGACCTCGGGCGCGCTTGCCATGCTCTCCTGCGTCCTCCCGAGCGCCTGAGCGAAAGCAGTCGCGGTCAGCGCCACCAGACCGACGGTGAATACCGCGGGCTCGAGCATCGAATGTCCTCCTCGTTCGGATTTCGCGCCAGCCATCGGCGCACTCTAACGAGCCTGTATTTACAAGTAGAAATTCCTATTGATGCTCATTGGTTTTTCCACTAATCGTTTGAAGGAGGAGCCAATAGAGCTCCCTCAACGATATTGCCCGCTGGCCGGTTGCCGGCTTCTAGGGAGAGAGGGATCGTACTATGAAAAGACTATGGTTTTCCTACATTGCTGCGGCCTTGGCATTTGCCGCGCCGCAGGCAGCGACCGCCGCCGGCAATCTCGCCAGCGCGCCAACCGACCTGCAGATCACCATCGACAGCCGCGCGCCGGCGTTCTCGCAGACCGAGTTCGATCTCGAGACCGGCAAGTATTACAGACTCACCATTACTCACGATGGTCTCGAGGAGATGCAGTTCCAGGCTCCGGAGCTCTTCCGCAACTCGTGGGTGAACCAGATCGTCATCGAAGATCTCGAGATCAAGCCGCTCGCCGTCTACAGCGTCGAGTTCGACGACGCGGGCGACATCGTCATCTTCTTCGTGCCCGTCCG
>CAYOET010000025.1:0-24065 GCA_964402985.1 uncultured Bauldia sp.
CGAGACCGTGTGGCGTCAGGGCGACAAATATCACGTCCCGCGCATGATCTTCGTCAACAAGATGGACAAGGTCGGCGCCGACTTCTTCCTGTCGGTCGAGCAGGTCAAGACCCGCCTCGGCGCGAAGCCGATCGTCATCCAGCTGCCGATCGGTTCGGAGTCGACCTTCAAGGGCGTCATCGACCTCGTGCGCATGCGCGCCATCATCTGGCACGAGGAAACCCTCGGCGCGAAGTTCGACTACGTCGAGATCCCTGACGACCTCAAGGAGATCTCCGAGAAGTATCGCGCGCAGATGATCGAGCAGGCCGTCGAGATCGACGATGCCGCCACAGAAGCCTTCCTCAACGGCACCATGCCGGACGAGGCGACCCTCATGTCGCTCATCCGCCGCGGCACCATCAAGAGCGCGTTCGTCCCCGTCCTCTGCGGCTCGGCCTTCAAGAACAAGGGCGTGCAGCCGCTCCTCGACGCGGTCATCGACTATCTGCCGTCGCCGATGGACCTCCCGCCGGTGAAGGGCTTCGATGTCCGCACCGAGAAGGAAGTCGAGCGCCAGGCCCTGGACACCGAGCCGCTCGCGATGCTCGCGTTCAAGATCATGAACGACCCGCATGTCGGCTCGCTCACCTTCTGTCGCATCTATTCGGGCGTCCTCACGCAGGGCCAGAACGTGGTCAACACGGTCAAGGATCGCCAGGAGCGCGTCGGCCGCATGGTGCAGATGCACGCCAATCGGCGTGACGAGATCAAGGAAGGCTACGCGGGCGATATCGTCGCCCTGGCCGGTCTCAAGGAGACCACCACCGGCGACACGCTCTCCGACCCCGCCAAGCAGATCATTCTCGAGCGCATGACCTTCCCCGAGCCGGTCATCGATATCGCGATCGAGCCGAAGACCAAGGGCGACCAGGAAAAGATGGGCATGGCGATCCGTCGTCTCGCGCAGGAGGATCCGTCCCTCCGCGTCAAGACCGACGAGGAGTCCGGCCAGACCATCATCTCCGGGATGGGCGAACTGCACCTCGACATCATCGTCGACCGCATGCGCCGCGAGTTCAAGGTCGAGGCCAATATCGGCCAGCCGCAGGTCGCCTATCGCGAGACGGTCACCCGCGAAGCCGAGATCGACTACACCCACAAGAAGCAGTCGGGCGGCTCGGGCCAGTTCGCGCGCGTCAAGCTCCGCATCAGCCCGACCAAGCCGGGCGAGGGCTTCTCTTTCGAGAGCGAGATCGTCGGCGGCGTGGTGCCGAAGGAATTCATCCCGGGCGTCGAGAAGGGCGTGCGCAGCGTGCTGGGCGCCGGCGTGCTCGCCGGCTTCCCGCTGGTCGACATGAAGGTCGCGCTGATCGACGGCGCCTACCACGACGTCGACTCCTCGGCGCTCGCGTTCGAAATCGCCAGCCGCGCCGCGTTGCGCGAAGGCATCCACAAGGCCGGCCCGAAGCTTCTCGAGCCGATCATGAAGGTTGAAGTCGTTGCTCCCGATGAATATGTCGGGTCCGTGATCGGCGACCTCAATTCGCGTCGTGGCCAGATCACCGGCACCGAGACCCGGGGCGTCGCCTCGATCGTCAATGCCATGCTCCCCCTGCAGAACATGTTCGGCTACGTCAGCCAGCTGCGCGGAATGAGCCAGGGCCGTGCCAGCTACACGATGCAATTCGACCACTACGAACAAGTCCCCCAGTCCGAGGCCGAGAAGATCCAGGCCAAGTTCGCCTGATCATTCGCGCCCGCTGAGCAAGTTGAGAGACGGAGAGCCCCGATGGCGAAAGCAAAGTTTGAGCGCAACAAGCCGCACGTGAACATTGGCACGATCGGCCACGTCGACCACGGCAAGACATCGCTGACCGCAGCGATCACCAAGATCCTCGCGGAAACCGGCGGGGCGACCTTCACGTCGTACGACCAGATCGACTCGGCTCCCGAGGAGAAGGCGCGCGGCATCACCATCAACACCGCCCACGTCGAGTATCAGACGAAGGCGCGCCATTACGCCCACGTCGATTGTCCGGGCCACGCCGACTACGTGAAGAACATGATCACCGGCGCCGCCCAGATGGACGGCGCGATCCTGGTCGTGTCGGCCGCCGACGGCCCGATGCCGCAGACCCGCGAGCACATCCTTCTTGCCCGTCAGGTCGGCGTGCCTTCGCTGGTCGTGTTCCTCAACAAGTGCGACATGGTCGACGATCCGGAGCTCCTCGAGCTGGTCGAGCTCGAGGTTCGTGAACTCCTCACCCGCTACGAGTTCCCGGGCGACACCACCCCCGTGATCAAGGGCTCGGCCCTCGCCGCCCTCGAGGGCACCAACAAGGAGCTCGGCCACGACTCCATTCTCAGGCTCATGGAGGCGGTCGACTCGTTCATCCCGACCCCGGAGCGTCCGCGTGACCAGCCGTTCCTGATGGCGATCGAGGACGTGTTCTCGATCTCGGGCCGCGGCACCGTGGTGACCGGCCGTATCGAGCGCGGCGTCGTCAAGGTAGGCGAGGAAGTCGAGATCGTCGGCATCCGTCCGACCAGCAGCACGACCGTCACCGGCGACGAGATGTTCCGCAAGCAGCACGACCAGCGCGAGGCGGGCGACACGAGCGGCGCGCTGCTGCGCGGCATCGAGCGCGAGGGCGTGGAACGCGGCCAGATTCTGTGCAAGCCGGGCACTGTGACCCCGCACACCATCTTCAAGGCTCAGGCCTACATCCTGACCAAGGAAGAGGGCGGTCGTCACACCCCGTTCTTCACCAACTACCGTCCGCAGTTCTACTTCCGCACCACCGACGTCACCGGCGTCGTCAAGCTTCCGGAAGGGACCGAGATGGTCATGCCGGGCGACGACATCGCCATGGAAGTCGAGCTGATCGTTCCGATCGCGATGGAGGACAAGCTCCGCTTCGCCATCCGCGAGGGCGGCCGGACCGTTGGTTCGGGCGTCATCACCCAGATTTTGAAATAGTCGCGAGACGTCGAAGGCCGGCGGCCTGAGGAAGAAAGAAATGAACGGACAAAACATCCGCATCAGGCTCAAAGCCTTCGACCATCGCATTCTCGATGCTTCGACGCGAGAGATCGTGTCCACGGCCAAGCGCACCGGTGCTCGCGTCCGTGGCCCGATCCCGCTGCCGACACGGCTCGAGAAGTTCACCGTCAACCGCTCGCCGCACGTCGACAAGAAGTCGCGCGAGCAGTTTGAGATCAGAACCCACAAGCGGCTCCTCGACATCGTCGACCCGACCCCGCAGACCGTCGATGCTTTGATGAAGCTCGACCTTGCGGCCGGCGTCGACGTCGAGATCAAGCTCTAGAGAGAAACGATGCGCTCCGGAGTTATCGCCCAAAAGCTCGGCATGACCCGCGTCTACACGGACGGGGGCGAGCAGGTACCGGTGACGGTGCTCAAGCTCGATAAGTGCGAGGTCGTCGCCCACCGCACGGTGGCAGAGAACGGTTACACCGCGCTCCAGCTCGGTGTCGGCCTCGCCAAGGTCAAGAACACGCCGAAGGCCCTGCGCGGCCATTTCGCCAAGTCGTCCGTCGAGCCGAAGCGCAAGATGGCGGAGTTCCGTGTCAGTCCCGAGAACCTCATCGAGGTCGGGGCCGAGATCACGGCCGACCATTTCGTCCCCGGCCAGTTCGTGGATGTAACGGGCACGTCGATCGGCAAGGGTTTCGCCGGCGTCATGAAGCGCTGGAACTTCAGCGGCCACCGCGCCACGCACGGCAACTCGGTGAGCCATAGAACCCACGGTTCGACCGGTCAGCGCCAGGACCCTGGCAAGGTCTTCAAGGGTAAGAAGATGGCCGGCCATCTGGGCGACGAGCGGGTGACCACCCAGAACCTCAAGATCGTTCGCACCGATGTCGGTCGCGGGCTGATCCTGATCGAGGGAGCGGTCCCTGGCGCCAAGGGCGGCTGGATCCTGGTTCGCGACGCCGTCAAGCGCGCGCTGCCGGCCGGCGTTCCCACCCCGGGCGCGTTCCGTTCCCGTACGGCCGCCGCAACCACCGAGGCTCCCGCAGCCGAGAAGGGAGCCGAGTAATGGACATTTCGGTACAGACCCTCGACGGCAAATCGGCCGGCGAAGTCGCGCTCTCGGACGAGATCTTCGGTCTCACCCCGCGCATCGACATTCTGCAGCGCATGGTTCGCTGGCAGCTTTCCAAGCGCCAGGCCGGCACGCACAAGACCAAGACCCGCGCTGAAGTCAGCGCGACCACAAAGAAGATGTACAAGCAGAAGGGCACCGGCCGCGCCCGTCACGGCGCCAAGTCGGTTCCGCAGTTCCGCGGCGGTGGCCGGGCCCACGGCCCGGTGGTGCGCAGCCACGAGCATGACCTTCCCAAGAAGGTCCGCGCGCTGGCCCTGAAGCACGCTCTGTCGACCAAGGCCAAGGACTCGAACCTGGTCGTGATCGCGGACACCACGCTCGACGCGCCGAAGACCAAGGCTCTCCAGGAGCGCCTGACCGCTCTCGGCTTCGCCAACGCGCTGATCATCGACGGCGCGACGGTGAACGACAATTTCCGGCTCGCCGCCCGGGGCATCGCCAACATCGACGTCCTGCCGGTGCAGGGCATCAACGTCTACGACATTCTCCGCCGGGAGAAGCTGGTCCTCACCCGGGCCGCGCTCGATGCGCTGGAGGCGCGCCTGGGATGATTGAGCTGAGCCACTACGACATCATCATCCGCCCGGTCATCACCGAGCGGTCGACCGCCGCGAGCGAGCAGAACAAGGTGATCTTCAACGTCGCCAAGGCGGCCACCAAGCCGCAGATCAAGGCGGCGGTGGAGGCCCTGTTCAAGGTCAAGGTGACGGCCGTGAACACTCTCGTCCGCAAGGGCAAGGTCAAGCGCTTCCGCAACTTCGTGGGAACGCAGAGCGACACCAAGCGGGCCGTCGTGACCCTGGCCGACGGCCAGTCGATCGACGTGACCACCGGGCTCTAGGACAGGCACGATGGCACTCAAGACTTACAAGCCGACGACCCCGGGCCAGCGACAGCTGGTCCTCGTCGACCGCACCGGTCTGCACCGTGGCAAGCCCGTCAAGGGCCTGACCCAGGGGCTCATCGAGAAGGGCGGGCGCAACAATTACGGCCGCGTGACGCAGCGCTGGCGCGGCGGTGGGCACAAGAAGAGCTACCGCATCATCGACTTCAAGCGTCGCAAGCTGGACATCACGGCGACGGTAGAGCGCCTCGAGTACGATCCGAACCGCACCGCGTTCATCGCGCTGGTGCGCTACGAGGATGGCGAGCAGAGCTACATCCTGGCGCCGCAGCGCCTTGCCGCCGGCGACAAGATCGTCGCCTCGGCGCAGGCCGACGTGAAGCCGGGCAATGCGATGCCGCTCGCCGCAATGCCGGTCGGCACCATCGTGCATAATGTCGAGATGAAGCCGGGGAAGGGCGGTCAGATCGCCCGCTCGGCCGGCACCTACGCTCAGTATGTCGGCCGCGACCAGGGCTACGCGATCCTCCGCCTCAACTCGGGCGAGCAACGGCTGGTCCACCAGACCTGCTTCGCGACCGTCGGCGCGGTGTCGAACCCCGACCACGGCAACGTGAGCCTCGGCAAGGCCGGCCGTTCGCGCTGGATGGGCCGCATGCCGAGCGTGCGCGGCGTCGCCATGAACCCGGTCGATCACCCGCTGGGTGGCGGCGAGGGTCGCACCTCGGGCGGCCGTCATCCGGTCAGCCCGTGGGGCAAGCACACCAAGGGCAAGAAGACCCGCGCCAACAAGTCGACCGACAAGTTCATCATGCGCAGCCGTCATCTGCGCAAGTCCAAGGGTTAAGGGAGAGCCGCGTGACACGTTCCGTCCGCAAAGGCCCGTTCGTCGATGGCTACCTTCTCCGGAAGGCAGACAAGACCCGTGCGTCTGGCCGCGCCGAAGTGATCAAGACCTGGAGCCGCCGCTCGACCGTCCTGCCGCAGTTCGTGGGGCTGACCTTCGGCGTCCACAACGGCATCAAGCACATCCCGGTGTCGGTGTCGGAGGACATGGTTGGCCACAAGTTCGGCGAGTTCTCGCCGACCCGCACCTATCACGGCCACACCGCCGATAAGAAGGCGAAGAGGACTTAGTTTCATGGGCAAGCCGAACACCGAGCGAAGCCTGAAGGACAACGAGGCGCGTGCCGTTGCGCGGAACATCCGTGTTTCGCCGCGCAAGCTCAACCTCGTCGCCCAGCTGATCCGCGGGAAGAAGGTTTCCGCGGCGCTCGCCGATCTCACCTTCTCGCGTCGCCGCATCGCGGTCGACGTGAAGAAGGCCCTCGAGTCGGCCATCGCCAACGCCGAGAACAACCACGATCTCGACGTCGACGCCCTCGTCGTCGCCGAGGCCTTCGTCGGCAAGGCGCTTGTTCTCAAGCGCTGGACCCCGCGCGCCCGTGGCCGCGTCGGCGCCATCCACAAGCCGTTCAGCAACATTACGATCGTCGTCCGGGAAGCCGGGGAGACCGCCTGATGGGTCAGAAAATCAATCCGACCGGGCTTCGGCTCGGCGTCAACCGGACCTGGGACTCGCGCTGGTTCGCTCGCAAGGGCGAATACGCCAAGCTCCTCCTCGAAGACATGAAGATCCGCAAGATGCTCTTCGAGGAGCTGAAGCAGGCGGCGGTCTCCAAGATCGTCATCGAGCGTCCGCACAAGAAGTGCCGCGTCACGATCCACTCGGCGCGTCCGGGCATCGTCATCGGCAAGAAGGGCGCGGACATCGACAAGCTCCGCGCCAAGGTCAAGGCGCTGACCGACTCCGAGGTCCACATCAACATCGTCGAGGTGCGCAAGCCCGAGACCGATGCGACGCTGGTGGCCGCCTCGATCGCGCAGCAGCTCGAGCGCCGCGTCGCCTTCCGTCGCGCTATGAAGCGCGCCGTGCAGTCGGCGATGCGCCTCGGCGCCGAGGGCATCCGTATCAACTGCGGCGGCCGTCTCGGGGGCGCCGAGATCGCGCGCAGCGAGTGGTACCGCGAGGGCCGCGTGCCCCTGCATACGCTCCGCGCCGATATCGACTACGGCGTCGCCACGGCGAACACCGCCTACGGCACCTGCGGGGTCAAGGTCTGGATCTTCAAGGGCGAGATCCTCGAGCACGACCCGATGGCCGCCGAACGTCGCGCGACCGAAGGGTCCGATCAGGGCAGCACCGGTCGCCGTCGTGAGCCGGCTTCGGCCGGCGCCTAAGCGAAGCGAAGAACAAGAGTAGAGATCATGCTTCAGCCGAAGCGCACAAAATTCCGGAAGCAGTTCAAGGGCCGCATCCACGGCGTCGCCAAGGGCGGTACCACGCTCAATTTCGGCGCCTTCGGCCTCAAGGCCATGGAGCCGGAGCGGGTCACCGCGCGCCAGATCGAGGCGGCTCGTCGCGCCATCACGCGCTTCATGAAGCGCTCGGGCCGGGTGTGGATCCGGATCTTCCCGGACGTGCCGGTTTCGAAGAAGCCGGTCGAAGTGCGCATGGGTAAGGGCTAGGGCACGCCGGAGTTCTGGGCCGCCCGCGTAAAACCCGGCCGCATCATGTTCGAGATCGACGGCGTGAACGAGGAGACGGCGCGCGAGGCCCTTCGCCTGGGCGCGTCCAAGCTCCCGATCAAGACGCGCTTCATCCAGCGCATCGCCGAGTAGGGGTGAAGACGATGAAGATTGCAGACGTCCGCTCGATGAGCACCGACCAGGTCAGTGACGAGCTCGCCTCGCTCAAGAAGGAGCAGTTCAACCTGCGCTTCCAGCGGGCCTCGGGCCAGCTCGAGAACACTTCGCGCGTCCGCCAGGTTCGGCGTGACATCGCGCGCCTCAAGACAATCGCCGCCGAGAAGCGCTCGGCCGGCGCGAAGAAGTAGGAAACGACAATGCCGAAGCGCATCCTCACCGGCACCGTAGTCTCCGACAAGGGCGACAAGACCGTCGTGGTCCGTGTCGAGCGCCGATTCGCGCATCCCTTGCTGCAGAAGACGGTGCGCCGGTCGAAGAAGTATCACGCCCATGATGAGACCAACCGCTTCAAGGTTGGCGATCAGGTGCAGATCGAGGAGACCCGCCCGATCTCCAAGAACAAGCGCTGGGTAGTTCTCGACGCCGTCGCGACCTAGACCAGCAGTGGCTGAATTGAGTGAAGTGAGGCACCCATGATCCAGATGCAAACCAACCTCGACGTCGCCGACAATTCGGGCGCGCGCCGGGTCATGTGCATCAAGGTGCTCGGTGGCTCGAAGCGCAAATACGCTTCGGTCGGCGACATCATCGTCGTCTCCGTCAAGGAGGCGATCCCGCGCGGACGCGTGAAGAAGGGCGATGTGATGAAGGCCGTGGTGGTGCGTACCGCCAAGGACATCCGCCGTCCCGACGGCAGCGTCATCCGCTTCGACCGCAACGCGGCCGTGCTGATCAACAATCAGTCCGAGCCGATCGGCACCCGCATCTTCGGGCCGGTGCCGCGCGAGCTGCGCGCCAAGAACCACATGAAGATCGTCTCGCTTGCTCCTGAGGTTCTGTGATGGCTGCGAAGATCAAGAAGGGCGACAAGGTCGTCGTCCTCGCCGGCAAGGACAAGGGCAAGACCGGTGAGGTCATTGCCGTGCATCCGGCCGACGAGCGTGCTCTCGTGCGCGGCATCAACGTCGCCAAGCGCCACCAGCGCCAGAGCCCGAGCCAGGAGGGCGGCATCATCGATCGCGAGCTGCCGATCCACCTGTCGAATATCGCCATTCAGGATCCGACCGACGGCAAGCCGACGCGCGTTGGGTTCAAGTTCATTGATGGGCGCAAGGTGCGTTACGCCAAGCGCTCGGGAGACAGAATCGATGGCTGATAAAGCCCCCAAGGCAGAGAAGACCGAGAAGGCCCCAAAGGCCGACAAGGCCGATAAGGCGAAGAAGCCGGCCAAGAAGGCCGCTGCGTCCGCGCCGGCCGGTGAAGGTGCTGCTGCCGCCGCTCCGGTGGAGCTCGACGCGAACTACTCGCCGCGGCTCAAGGCCTACTACAACGACGTGGTGCGCCCGAAGCTCATCGAGGAGTTCGGCTACAAGAACCTCCACGAGGTTCCGCGCCTCGACAAGGTCGTGCTCAACATGGGCGTCGGCGAGGCGGTGAACGACTCCAAGAAAGTCACCTCGGCGCTCGCCGAGCTGGCTCTCATCGCGGGTCAGAAGCCGGCCGTCACCAAGGCGCGCAAGTCGATCGCCACCTTCAAGGTGCGCGAGGGCATGGCGCTCGGCGGCAAGGTCACCCTGCGCCGTACCCGCATGTACGAGTTCATCGACCGCCTGGTCACGATCGCTCTGCCGCGCGTCCGCGATTTCCGCGGCCTCAACGCCAAGAGCTTCGACGGCCGCGGCAACTACGCGATGGGCCTCAAGGAGCACATCGTGTTCCCCGAGCTCAACTTCGACGACGTCGAGGAAGTGCGCGGCATGGACGTGATCATTTGCACCACCGCCCGGACGGACGATGAGGCCCGCGCACTCCTGCGCGCCCTCAACTTCCCGTTCCGGCAGTAGTGGAAGGCTAGGACAGATGGCAAAGAAGAGTTCGGTCGAGAAGAACAACCGCCGCAAGCGCATGACGGCGCAGTTCGCCGGCAAGCGCGCGGCGCTGAAGGCGGTCGCGCGCGACAACGATGTGAGCCTCGAGGAGCGCTTCCAGGCGCAGCTCAAGCTCGCCAAGCTCCCGCGCAATTCTTCCGCGACCCGTATTCGCAATCGCTGCGAGCTGACGGGCCGGCCCCGCGGCTTCTACCGCAAGCTCGGCCTTTCCCGCCTGGCGCTTCGTGAACTGAGCAATCAGGGCATGATCCCGGGCATGGTCAAGTCGAGCTGGTAAGGAGATTACCTGATGACAATGACCGATCCGCTCGGCGATATGCTGACCCGCATCCGGAACGCGCAGTCCCGGAAGAAGAACAAGGTCTCCACGCCCGCGTCCAGCCTCCGCCAGCGCGTCCTCGACGTGCTGCAGTCCGAGGGCTATATCCGCGGCTATTCGGAGACCCGGCTCGAGGGGCAGCCGGCCGAGTTCGATATCGAGCTCAAGTACTATGACGGCGAACCGGTGATCCGCGAGATCGAGCGCGTGTCGCGCCCCGGCCGCCGGGTCTACGTTTCGGTGGATCGCATCCCGCGGGTCTCCAATGGCCTGGGCGTGTCGATCCTCTCCACGCCAAAGGGCGTGATGTCGGACAATGAGGCCCGCGAGCAGAATGTCGGCGGAGAAGTTCTCTGCCGCGTGTTCTAAGGCACTAGGAAAGTCGAACGGCGATGTCTCGTATTGGCAAGAAATCAGTTCCGGTCCCGAAGGGCGTCACCGCCTCGGTCGACGGTCAGACGGTGAAGGCGAAGGGCCCGAAGGGCGAACTCGCCTTCCTCGTCCCCGAGATCCTCGCCGTCGAGATGGGCTCGGAGGGGGTCAAGGTCACCCCGCGCAACGACTCGAAGGAAGCGCGCTCGGCGTGGGGCATGTCGCGCACGCGCGTCGCCAACCTCGTCACCGGCGTGTCGACCGGTTTCGAGCGCAAGCTCGAGATCAGCGGCGTCGGCTATCGTGCCGCCGCGCAGGGCCAGAAGCTGCAGCTCACCCTCGGCTACAGCCACGAGATCAATTTCGCGGTCCCCAAGGGGATCACCGTTCAAACCCCGAAGCCGACCGAGATCGTGGTCAGCGGCGCCGATCGCCAGCTGGTCGGCGAGGTCGCCGCGCAGATCCGCAAGTACCGGCCGCCGGAGCCCTATCAGGGCAAGGGCGTCAGATACGCGGGCGAGCACATCGTCCGTAAGGAAGGAAAGAAGAAGTAGCCATGACTACCTCGACGCGCGATCGCCGTGTCAATCGGGTCCGCAAGGCGGTGAAGAAGGCCGGTGCGGGCCGTCCGCGCCTGAGCGTCTTCCGCTCCGGCAAGCACATCTACGCCCAGGTCATCGACGACATTAAGGGCCACACCCTTGCCGCCGCCTCGAGCCGCGACAAGGATTTTGGCCGCAAGGGCAACGACAAGGACGCCGCCGCCCAGGTCGGCAAGCTGGTGGCCGAGCGGGCCGCTGCTGCCGGCGTGAAGCAGGTGGTCTTCGACCGCGGCGCGTATCTCTATCATGGCCGGGTCAAGGCCCTGGCCGACGGCGCCCGCGAGGGCGGGCTCGAATTCTGAGCCGAATGAAACGATTGGATTTGGTGGAGCAGCATGGCCAGAGAACGTGAACGCGGCGGTGATCGCGAAGACAGCGAGTTTGTAGACAAGCTCGTTCACATCAACCGCGTCGCCAAGGTCGTGAAGGGCGGACGCCGCTTCGGCTTCGCCGCGCTCGTCGTCGTCGGCGACCAGAAGGGTCGCGTCGGCTTCGGCCACGGCAAGGCCCGCGAGGTGCCGGAAGCCATTCGCAAGGCGACCGAGGCCGCCAAGCGCGCGCTGATCCGCGTGCCGCTGAAGGAGGGCCGCACCCTCCATCACGACGTGGCTGGCCGTCACGGCGCCGGCAAGGTGATCGTGCGCACGGCCGAGCCGGGCACCGGCATCATCGCCGGCGGTCCGATGCGCGCCGTGTTCGAGACCCTCGGGGTCCAGGACGTGGTCGCCAAGTCGCTGGGTTCGTCCAACCCCTACAACATGGTGCGCGCCACCTTTAACGCGCTGACCCACGAGGACAGCCCGCGTTCCGTCGCCGCCCGTCGTGGCATGAAGGTCTCCACCCTTCAGGCCCGCCGTCGCGACATCGATCCGGAGGCCGCGGCCGAGGCGTAAGCCGGAGGCCGGGAGATCAACATGGCAACCAAGAAGAAGACCGAAGCCGCGACCGTCACCGTCGAGCAGCTGAAGAGCCCGCAGCGCCGCCCCAAGGAGCAGCGCGCGACGCTCATCGGCCTCGGCCTCAACAAGATCCGTCGCCGCTCCACCCTTCCCGATAATCCGGCGACCCGCGGCATGATCGCCGCCGTCGCGCACCTCGTGCGCGTGGTCGAAGAGTAAGGACCGAGAGATGAAACTCAACCAGATCAGCGACCGCCCCGGCGCCCGCCAGTCGCGCAAGCGCGTCGGCCGCGGCATCGGCTCGGGCCTCGGCAAGACCGGTGGTCGCGGCGGCAAGGGCCAGAAGGGCCGTTCCGGCGTCGCCATCAACGGCTTCGAAGGCGGCCAGATGCCGATTCACCGCCGTATGCCGAAGCGCGGGTTCAACAACATCTTCCGCAAGGACTACACCGCCGTCGGCATCAACCGGCTGCAGCAATACGTCGACTCCGGCAAGCTCGACCCCAAGGGCACCATCACCGCCGAGACGCTCAAGGCGGCGGGTGTGATCAAGTCGACCCGCGACGGCGTGCGCATCCTCAAGAACGGCGACATCAACGTGGCGCTGACCCTCGAGGTCGCCGGCGCGTCGAAGACCGCCGTCGAAGCCATCGAGAAGGCCGGCGGCTCGATCAAGATTCTGGTTGTGAAGACCGAGGCCGAGGCTTCCTGAAACCGCGGCGCCGCCCCACATAACCAGGCGGCGTGAGGCGTTCAGCCGAAGCGGAGTAGCAAATGGCATCAGCGGCCGAGCAGTTAGTCTCCAATCTCAATTTCGGCGCTCTTTCCAAGGCCGAGGCGCTCAAGAAGCGCATCTGGTTCACCCTCGGCGCGCTTCTCGTCTACCGGATCGGCACCTACGTGCCGATGCCGGGCATCAATCCGACCGCCTTCGCGCAGGCTTTCCAGAGCCAGTCGAGCGGCGTTCTCGGCTTGTTCAACATGTTCGCGGGCGGCGCGGTCGAGCGGATGGCGATCTTCGCCCTCGGCATCATGCCGTACATCTCCGCCTCGATCATCGTTCAGCTGCTGTCGAGCGTGGTGCCGACCCTCGCCCAACTCCGCAAGGAGGGCGAGCAGGGCAGGCGGGTGATCAACCAGTACACGCGCTACGGCACGGTGGTGCTGGCGGTGCTGCAGTCCTACGCGATCGCCATCGGTCTCGAGGGCGGCGGCAACATCGTCGCCGATCCCGGCCTCTTCTTCCGCATCTCGACGGTGATCACCCTTACCGGGGGCACCATGTTCCTGATGTGGCTGGGCGAGCAGATCACCGCGCGCGGCATCGGCAACGGCATCTCGCTGATCATCTTCGCGGGCATCGTCGCCGGCGTTCCGGCGGCCATCGCGGGCACCCTCGAGCTCGGCCGCCAGGGCGCGATCTCGACCGTCGTGATCCTCGGGGTGATGATCGTCGCGGTGGTCGTGATCGCCTTCATCGTGTTCATGGAGCGGGCACAGCGCCGGCTGATCATCCAGTATCCGAAGCGTCAGGTCGGCAACCGGATGTTCCAGGGCGAGTCCTCGCACCTGCCGCTCGAGCTCAACACCGCCGGCGTCATCCCGCCGATCTTCGCGTCCTCGCTGCTGCTCCTGCCGGCAACGGTCGCGAACTTCACGGCCACGGGCGGCGGCGGCCCGGCCTGGCTTGGCACGATCACGGCGCTCCTCGGCCACGGCCAGCCGCTCTACATGCTGCTGTTCGGCGCCCTCATCATCTTCTTCGCCTTCGTCTACACGGCGATCGTCATCAATCAGAAGGACACGGCCGACAATCTGAAGCTCCATGGCGGCTTCATTCCCGGCATCCGCCCGGGCGAGCGCACGGCCGAGTACATCGACTACGTGCTGACCCGCATCACGGTGGTCGGCGCGCTCTACCTGGTGGTCGTGTGCATGTTCCCCGAGTTCCTGATCTCGGCGACCGGCGTGCCGTTCTATTTCGGCGGCACCTCGCTGCTCATCGCGGTCAGCGTGACCATGGACACCGTGGCGCAGATCCAGGGCCATCTCCTCGCCCATCAGTATGAGGGCCTCGTCAAGAAGGCCAAGCTGCGGGGCGCTCGGCGATGAGGCTGGTCCTCCTTGGACCACCGGGAGCCGGGAAGGGGACGCAGGCCGATCGCCTGGTCGCTCGCCACGGTATCGTCAAGCTCTCGACCGGCGACATGCTGCGCGCGGCCGTCGCCAATGGGACCGAGCTCGGCAACAGGGCCAAGCCGATCATGGATCGCGGCGATCTTGTTCCCGATTCGCTGGTGATCGGGATCATCGGCGACCGGTTGAACGAGCCGGACGCGCGCAAAGGCTTCGTCCTCGACGGTTTTCCGCGCACGGTGGCGCAGGCCGAAGGGCTGGGCGAGCTCCTCGAGAGCCGCGGGATCGGGCTCGACGCGGTCATCGAGATCGGGGTCGACGAATCGGCGCTTCTGGGCCGCATTAGAACGCGCGCCAGCGAGAGCGCGGTGGTCCGCAGCGACGACGATCCGGAGATCGTGAAACGGCGCCTCGCGGTCTACCGGGAGCAGACGGCCCCCGTTTCCGGCTACTATCGGGCCAAGAAGATGCTGAAGAGCGTCGATGGCATGCGGCCGATCGACGAGGTATCCGCGGCGATCGAGCGCGTGCTGCTTGTCCCCACGGGTGCGCCCAATCGTCCCAGGAATGGTTGACGGCGGGCGCCCAAATGAATAAGTACACCCTTCATTCTTGGCTTCGGAAGTCCCTGGTGCCGGTCAATGCCGGTGGCGGGGACCTTTGTGTGTTTCCAGCCGGGACAAAGAATTCCGGCGGGATTGGGAGATAGACTCGCGTGGCTCGTATCGCAGGCGTGAATATTCCGACGAACAAGCGCGTCATCATCGCGCTTCAGTACATTCACGGCATCGGTCCGAAGAATGCGCGGGACATCGTCACCAAGGTCAACATTCCGGACGCGCGCCGGGTCAATCAGCTGACCGATTCCGAGGTCGGCCAGATCCGCGAAGTGATCGACCGCGACTACATGGTTGAGGGCGACCTCCGCCGCGAAGTCTCGATGAACATCAAGCGCCTGATGGACCTTGGCTGCTATCGCGGCCTCCGTCATCGCCGTGGCCTCCCGGTTCGTGGCCAGCGCACCCACACCAATGCCCGCACCCGCAAGGGTCCGGCCCGGCCGATCGCCGGCAAGAAGAAATAGGCTTGCGAGCCAAGCGCGACTAACGGCCGTCAGGCGAGGGATCGAAGAACTACATGGCAAAAGATACGACGCGCGTCCGCCGTCGCGAGCGCAAGAACATCACCTCCGGCGTCGCCCACGTGATGTCGAGCTTCAACAATACCATGATCACCATCACCGACGCCCAGGGGAACACCATCTCCTGGTCCTCGTCGGGTCTGATGGGCTTCAAAGGGTCGCGCAAGTCGACCCCGTATGCCGCCCAGCTGGCGGCCGAGAACGCGGCGCAGAAGGCGTCCGAGCACGGCATGAAGACCCTCGAAGTCGAGGTCTCCGGTCCGGGTTCGGGTCGCGAATCGGCGCTCCGCGCGCTGCAGTCCTCGGGCTTCACGGTCACCTCGATCCGCGACGTGACCCCGATCCCGCATAACGGCTGCCGCCCGCGCAAGCGTCGCCGGGTCTAAGCGGCGGGCCGCCGGCCTGCGCTTGAGACTGTTTGAACCCTGTCTGACCCAGGCGTGTGACGCGTTCCGCCTGGTCCGGCAGTGACCGACGAAGGAAAAAACCTTGATCACCAAGAATTGGCAGGACCTCATCAAGCCGAACAAGCTCGAGACCACGGCTGGCGCCGACCCCAAGCGGACCGCCACCGTCGTCGCCGAGCCGCTTGAGCGCGGCTTCGGCCTTACCCTCGGCAACGCTCTGCGCCGGGTGCTTCTCTCCTCGCTGCAGGGCGCAGCCGTCAACGCCGTCCAGATCGACGGCGTTCTCCACGAGTTCTCCTCGATCGCGGGTGTGCGGGAAGACGTCACCGACGTCATCCTCAACATCAAGGAAATCGCGATCCGCATGCAGAGCGACGGGCCGAAGCGCATGGTCGTGCGCAAACAGGGCCCGGGCGTGGTCACCGCCGGCGACATCCAGACGGTCGGCGACATCGAGATCCTCAACCCTGAGCTCGTGCTCTGCACCCTCGACGAGGGCGCTGAGATCCGCATGGAGTTCACCGTCAACACCGGCAAGGGCTATGTCCCGGCCGACCGCAACCGTCCGGAAGACGCGCCGATCGGGCTTATCCCGGTCGACAGCCTCTATTCGCCGGTCAAGAAGGTTTCCTACCGCGTCGAGAACACCCGCGAGGGCCAGGTTCTCGACTACGACAAGCTGACGCTGACGGTGGAAACCAACGGCGCCATCCGGCCCGAGGACGCGATCGCCTACGCGGCGCGCATCCTCCAGGACCAGCTGGCGATCTTCGTCACCTTCGAGGAGCCGGCCAAGGCGGCCACCGAGGAGCGTGTCCCCGAGCTCGCCTTCAACCCGGCGCTCCTCAAGAAGGTCGACGAACTCGAGCTGTCGGTGCGCTCGGCGAACTGCCTGAAGAACGACAACATCGTCTATATCGGCGACCTCATCCAGAAGACCGAAGCCGAGATGCTCCGCACCCCGAACTTCGGCCGCAAGTCGCTGAACGAGATCAAGGAAGTGCTCGCCCAGATGGGCCTGCACCTGGGCATGGAAGTCCAGAATTGGCCGCCCGAGAACATCGAAGAGCTGGCCAAGCGGTACGAAGAACACTATTAGGAAGCGCGCTCGCGGCGGAGGCCGTGAGCCAGGGAGTAAGCGATGCGCCACAGCAACACCGGCCGTAAGTTTGGCCGCCATTCAAGCCACCGGAAGGCGCTTTTCGCCAATCTCGCGGCCTCTTTGATCGTTCACGAGCAGATCGTGACCACCTTGCCGAAGGCGAAGGACCTCCGTCCGATCGTCGAGCGGCTGGTCACGCTCGGCAAGAAGGGCGACCTTCATGCCCGCCGGCAGGCGATCTCGGAGATCCGCGACGTCGCCGCGGTTCAGAAGCTGTTTACCGTGATTGGCCCGCGCTATGCGGAGCGCGCGGGCGGTTACACTCGCGTTCTCAAGGCCGGTTTCCGCTACGGCGATGGGGGTGCCGTGGGTGTGATCGAGTTCGTGGACCGCGACATCGAGGCCAAGGGCGCCGAAGACCGCGCCCGCCACGCGGCCGAGGAAGCCAACGCGCCGGCCGAAGCCGCAGCGTAGCAAGGAGGCCACAGCGCCTCCAAATTGCTTCAACCATTGCGAAGCATGGAACAAGCGGCCTCTGGCCGCTTTTATTTTGCCGTGATAGCTTTTTGACCAGTTGAAGCTTGCTGCACAGAATCAGCAGGTACGAAGCTTGCTTGGCCAACGTTGCCGAAGGGAGGACGAAAACACGGCTGGAGCTGGAACGATGAGACTCATCCTTGGCGTTGCCGCACTGAGTGGAGCGTTGGTCGGGGCTGTTCCTTTGCCCGCCCTTGGCCAGGAAGTTCCTCAGTCTTCCGAACAGATTAGGCTTTCTTTCTCACCTGTCATCGCAGCGGCGGCGCCGTCGGTGGTCACGATCTACGCGACCTACCCGGTCCGGCCGAACCGTCCTGGACAATTCGCGGGCAACGCGGTGCCGAGCGGGCGCGACTCACGCACCGTCGGCTCGGGCGTGGTGGTCGACGCGACGGGCGTGATCGTGACCAACTACCATCTCGTCGACAACGCCATAAAGGTGGAAGTGGCCTTCGCGGACGGGGAGGAAGTGACCGCCGATTTCGTTCTGCTCGACCGCTCGTCCGACCTCGCCGTGCTCAAGCTCCAGGAAGTGCCCGCGGGGTTGCGGCCGATGGCCTTCGGCGACTCGGACGCGGTGAAGGTCGGCGACCTCGTGCTGGCCATCGGCAACCCCTACGGGCTAGGCCAGACCGTCACCAGCGGCATCATCTCGGCGATGCCGAGGACGCAGGTCGGCGCCGCCGAGCGGCAGATGTTCCTGCAGACCGATGCAGCCGTGAACCCCGGCAATTCGGGCGGGGCGCTGATCGACATGAACGGGGACCTCATCGGCATCAATTCGGCGATCTTCTCGCGGAGCGGCGGCTCGATCGGCATCGCGTTCGCGATTCCGTCCAATCTCGTGCGCTCGTTCGTCGGCTCGGCCATGAACGGGGACCGCGTGCCGCGCCCGTGGCTCGCCGCCGCGATCGGCGATTTGCCGCGCGAGCGGGCGGCCGAGTTCGGCTTCGACCAGCCGCAGGGCGTCCTGGTCAACGCGGTGACCGACGGCGGCCCGGTGGCGGCGTCCGGCATCTTGCCGGGGGATCTCATCCTGCAGATCGACGGGCTGCCGGTCACCGACGCTGGCGCGTTCGACTACTACGTGATGGTCAAGGGCATCGGACAGAGCGTGTCGGTCGCGGTGTTGCGCGGGCAGGAGGGGATGTCGTTCGATCTCGCCCTCATCCGCGCGCCGGAGACGGTTCCGCGCGACGAGGTGCAGATCGCTGGGACCTCTCCGTTCTCAGGCGTCACCGTGGCCAATCTTTCGCCGGCGGTTGCCGTCGAGGTCGCCTATCGCGGCGAAACCAACCAAGGCGTGATCGTGGTCGGCGTCGAGATGGGTTCGCCGGCCGCCCGCGCCGGCCTGCGGGTCGGCGACCTCATCGTTCAGGTCGACGGGGCGACGATCGATCTCACCAAGGAGCTCATCGACGCCACCATGCCGATCAAGCGCTCCTGGCAGTACGTGCTCGAGCGGGAAGGGCGCATCATGCGCCTCCTCGGCAACGGCGCCTAAGCCACCGATCGCACTGGAAAGAAGCACAAAGGGCCGGCGCAAGCCGGCCTTTTCGCATTCGTGAGCGGTGGTCCCTTTCGCGGAGCGGCGCCAATTCCCTATATTGCGGCGCCGGCGACGCCGTCGACGCGAGGAAATGATGTTTCGCAGCTGGATCTTCTCCGCGCTTGCCGCCGTGGCGGCACTCGCGGGCGTGCCGTCCGCCCACGCCCAGGCCCCGGTCACGGAAGTCGTCCCGCAGAGCCGGGCGGTGGTGCGCGAAACCTTCGCGCCGATCGTGCGGCTCGCCGCGCCCGCCGTCGTCAACGTCTATGCCGACCGCGCGCTTCCCTCGCGCCCGGCCTCGCCGTTCTTCGACGACCCGCTCTTCCGCCGCTTCTTCGGTGGGCCCTCCGGACCGGGCGACGAGCGCGCGCAGCAGGCTCTCGGCTCAGGCGTGATCATCGACGCCTCGGGCATCGTGGTCACCAACCCCCACGTCATCGAAGGGGCCGACGAGGTCTACATCACGCTCGCCGACCATCGCGAGTTCGAAGCCGATATCATCCTCAAGGACGAGCGCACCGATCTCGCCATCCTCAAGGTTCGAAATCCGAGCGTCCCGCTGCCCTTCCTGGAGATGGGCGATTCCGACCTTCTCGAGGTCGGCGACCTCGTGCTCGCCATCGGCAATCCGTTCGGCGTCGGGCAGACGGTGACCAGCGGCATCGTCTCGGCGGTCGCCCGCACCGCGATCGGCATCTCCGACTACCAGTTCTTCATTCAGACCGACGCCGCCATCAATCCCGGCAATTCGGGCGGCGCGCTGGTCGATCTCGACGGGCGGCTGATCGGCATCAACACCGCGATCCTCTCGCCCTCCGGCGGCTCGCTCGGCATCGGCTTCGCCATCCCCGCCAACATGGTCAAGGTGATCGCCGCCATCGCGGCAACCGGTGAGCCGGTGCGGCGCCCGTGGCTGGGCGCCGACTTCCAGCTGGTGACGGCCGAAATCGCGAGCTCGGTCCGCCTCGACCCGCCGCGCGGCGCGCTGGTGGCCGATACGTTCGCAGGCGGTCCGGCCGAGGAGATGGGTCTCCGCCCCGGCGACATCGTCATTGCGGTCGACGGCTTCGCGATCGACGAGCCGATCGCCCTCAACTACCGGCTGGCGACCAAGGGCATCGGCGCGGAGGCCGTCTTCACCATCTGGCGCGGCGGGAGCGAGCGCGAGATGAGCGTCGTCCTCGCCGCCGCGCCCGAGATCCCGGCGCGCGAAGAGACGGTGGTCGGCGGCCGTTCGCCGTTCACCGGCGCGACGGTGCTCAATCTCTCCCCCGCGGTCGCCGAGGAACTCGGCTACGAGGGCCGGCTGGCCGGGGTGATCATCGCCGGGATCGGTGGCGGATCGCCGGCGGCGCGGATCGGTTTCCAGCCCGGCGACGTGATCCTCGAGGTCAACGGACAGCGGATCGACAGCACCACCGAGCTCGACAGCCTCGCGCGGCGCGCCGGAACGCCGGTATGGCGGATCACGCTCAATCGGCGCGGGCGCATCCTGCAAACCACGCTCGGCGGGTAGGTTGGCCAGCCTCTTCGAGTCCGCCGGCCTCGATCAGGGCGTCGCCCGCCCGCTAGCCGACCGGCTGCGCCCGCAGCGCCTCGCCGACGTCGTGGGCCAGGATCACCTCCTCGGCCCCGACGGCGCGATCACGCGGATGCTGCGCTCGGGCTCGCTCGGCTCGCTCATCCTGTGGGGGCCGCCGGGAACCGGCAAGACCACGGTGGCGCGCCTTCTGGCGGCCGAAACCGACCTTCATTTCGAGCAGCTCTCGGCGGTCTTCTCGGGCGTCGCCGACCTCAAGAAGGCCTTCGAGGCCGCCCGCTTCCGCCGCACGACCGGGCAGGGGACGCTCCTTTTCGTCGACGAAATCCATCGCTTCAACCGCGCCCAGCAGGACAGCTTCCTGCCCGTGGTCGAGGACGGGACGGTCACGCTGATCGGCGCGACCACCGAGAACCCGTCCTTCGAGCTCAACTCGGCGCTTCTCTCGCGCGCCCGGGTGTTGGTCTTCCGGCCCCTCGACGAGACTGCGATCGAGCAGCTCCTCGCCCGCGCCGAGACGCTCGAAGGCAAGAAGTTGCCGCTCACTCGGGACGCCCGTGTCATGCTGGTCAGCCTCGCCGACCGCGACGGCCGCGCCGCGCTGACCCTCGCCGAAGAGGTTTGGCGGGCGGCGGGGAAGGATGAGACCTTTCCGCCCGAGGAGCTCCTCAAGGTCGTGCAGCGCCGGGCGGCGATCTACGACAAGGCGCAGGATGGGCACTACAACCTCATCTCGGCGCTGCATAAATCGGTGCGCGGCTCCGACCCCGATGCGGCGCTCTACTACCTCGCGCGCATGCTCGACGCCGGCGAGAACCCGCTCTATCTCGGCCGCCGCCTGGTCCGGATGGCGATCGAGGATATCGGCCTTGCCGACCCGCAGGCGCTCACCGTCGCGATCGCGGCGAAGGACGCCTACGATTTCCTCGGCTCGCCGGAAGGGGAGCTGGCGCTCGCCGAGGCCTGCGTCTATCTCGCCACGGCGCCGAAATCGAACGCGGTCTACGCGGCCTTCGGCGCGGCCAGGCAGGTTGCCAAGAACGCGGGCTCGCTCCTCCCGCCAAAACACATCCTCAACGCCCCGACCGGCCTCATGAAGTCCGAGGGCTACGGCTCGGGCTATGCGTACGACCACGACGCGCCCGACGCTTTCTCCGGCCAGGACTATTTTCCCGAGGAACTCGGCCGGCAGAAATTCTACGACCCGCCCGACCGCGGCTTCGAACGCGAGATCCGCAAACGCCTCGACTATTGGGCCAAGCTTCGCGGCGAGCGGGGGCGGGGTAGGGCCTGACGAGTTGAGCGGCGATTGCCCCCCTCTCGGTTCTGCAGGCGACGGACCAGTAGCCTTTGAAGCACCAACCTGCCCCCCTCTCCCCGGCGGGGAGAGGGTTAGGGTGAGGGCGCTCCACCTTTCCGGATAGACCTGTAACCCCTCACCCTAGCCCTCTCCCTCTGGGAGAGGGGACAATGCGCGGCATGAGCCCTCGTTGCGCGCGGGGTTGCCCTGTGCAATAGCCCGCGCATGCTGAACATCCTCGCCATCGCTCTCGGCGGCGCCGTCGGGTCGGTTTCGCGCCATTTCGTCGGCGCGATCGCGTTGCGCCTGTTCGGATCGGGGTTCCCAGGGACGATGACTGTGAACGTCGCTGGCTCGTTCGCGATGGGCGTTCTTGCCGCGCTCTTCGCGTTCCGCTGGAGCGGCAGCGAGACGGCGCGGCTCCTCCTCACCACCGGGTTCCTCGGCGGTTTCACTACCTTCTCAGCCTTCTCGCTCGACGTCGCGCTTCTCTGGGAGCGTGGCGAGGTCGGCCTGACGCTCGTCTATGCCCTCGGGTCGGTGGTGCTCTCGATCCTCGCGCTGTTCGCGGGCCTCGCGCTCGTGCGCGGCCTCACCTAGGGCGCGACGATGGCCGAGGTCGAAAGCCGGAAGGTGGAGGCGGACGAGGAGGGGATGCGCCTCGACCGCTGGTTCGCGCATCATTTCCCGGCGCTGTCCTTCGGCCATTTGCAGAAGCTCCTCCGCTCTGGCCAGGTGCGCGTCGACGGCGGCCGCGTGAAGTCGAGCGCCCGCCTTGCGACCGGGCAGACCGTCCGGGTCCCCCCACTCGAGCGCACCAACGCACCATCAGCGGGCTCGCCGGAGGGCGGAGGCGGCGGTCGCGCGGCGGGCGCGACAGGTGCGGGCGGCGGAGGCGGTTTCACGAGCACCATGCCGCGCGCCAAAGGCAAGGCGGCCAAGGATGGCGACGCCCTCCGCGCCATGCTGCTCTACGAGGACGACGTGATCTACGTCTTCAACAAGCCGCCGGGGCTGGCGGTGCAGGGCGGCTCGGGCCTCACCACGCATCTCGACAAGATGCTCGACGCCGTCGTCAACGCGAAGGGCGAGAAGCCGCGCCTCGTGCACCGCCTCGACCGCGACACGTCGGGCGTGCTGGTCGTCGCCCGGACGCGACTCGCCGCGTCGAAACTTGCCGCCTCGTTCCGCCAGCGCTCGAGCCGCAAAGTCTACTGGTCGCTGGTCGCCGGCATGCCGAAGCCGAAGCAGGGGCGCATCTCGACCTACCTCGCCAAGGAGGAGGGGCCCGAGGGCGACCGCATGCGCATCGCCAAGCACGGCGACGACGACGCCAGCCACGCCGTCTCACTCTACTCGGTAGTCGAGACCGCCGGCCAGAAACTCACCTGGCTGACGATGCGGCCGGTGACCGGCCGCACCCACCAGCTGCGCGCCCATGCGGCCCATATCGGCCACCCGATCGTCGGCGACCCCAAATATTTCAACCTCGAGGACTGGGAGCTGCCCGGCGGCCTCCAGAACAAGCTCCACCTCCTCGCGCGCCGCATCGTGATGCCGCATCCCGACGGGGGCGTGCTCGACGTCACCGCGCCGCTTCCGCCGCACATGCAGCAGAGCTGGAACCTCCTCGGCTTCACGGTCGACGACGTTGAAGAGCCGGATTCGGACGAGGACTGAATTGAGCAGCGGCAATGGCGGCGAAGGCGACCGCGCACCGATCGGCCCGATGCAGCTCGCGCAGCGCAATTCGCGGCGGATCCTGCCGCGACGCTTCTACAAGCGCGCGGCGGCGCATGAGGCCGAGGGCGGCCACCAAGTGCGGGTCGACGGCAAACCGGTCCGAACCCCGAAGGGCAATGTCCTCGCCACTTCCGACCCGGCGCTTGCCCAGGCTCTTGCGGCAGAGTGGGAGGCGCAGGGCGAGTTCGTCGACCCCGCGACGATGCCCCTCACGCGCCTCATCAACAGCGCCGTCGATGGCGTAGCCGAGCGGACGGCGGAGGTCCGCGACGAGATCGTCCGCTACGCCGGCTCCGACCTGCTGTCCTATCGGGCCGATGCGCCGGCCGGGCTTCGCGCCGCGCAGGACGATGCCTGGAACCCGGTTCTCGATTGGCTGAAGGAAGAGCTGGGTGCGGAACTCCTCGTCACCACCGGCCTCACGCACCGGCCCCAGCCAGCCGAAGCGCTAGAAGCCGTCGCGCGCGCCATCGAGGGGCTCGACGCACCACGGCTTGCCGCCCTCCACAGCGCGACGACGCTTACCGGATCGGCGGGCCTCGCCCTCGCCGTCCTCCACCGTCGGCTGACGGCGGCGGAGGCGTGGACCGCGGCGCATGTGGATGAGGACTGGCAGGTGCGCCTATGGGGCGCGGATCACGAGGCGAGCCAGCGCCGCGAACGGCGCTGGCTCGAGATGCAGGCGGCTGGCTTGGTGCTTACCGCCGGGTCATCACGACCCTAGAGCGGGATGAAGCGGGTCGGAATCGATTTTGGGATTCCTATGGGAGGGCAAATCAGATTCACCGTTGAGGCGGGCGAGGAGGCCGGCCTGGATGGTGAGACCCTATTCGTCGGATCTGCGTGAGCGGGCGATCGCCG
>CAYOET010000026.1:0-4408 GCA_964402985.1 uncultured Bauldia sp.
AGACCGTCACCGGCACGCACGGCGGCCCTGCCAAGGGGCGCGGGGCGACGCTCAACCCCGAGGGCCGCTTCGAGAGCGTCGCGCGCGAGGCGACCGACGACGGCTGGCACCGCGACGAGGAGCCCGGACGCCCGCGCACGATCGTGACCGAGGAGCGCGTGAAGAGCATCATCATGCGCAACGACTCGCCCGACGTGCCGTTCACGCAGTCGATCAATCCGTATCGCGGTTGCGAGCATGGTTGCACGTACTGCTATGCGCGGCCGAGTCATGCCTACCTCGGGCTGTCGCCCGGGCTCGACTTCGAATCCAAGCTGTTCATGAAGCCGGACGCGGCGCAATTGCTGGAGCGCGAATTGTCGGCACCCGGCTATTCGCCGCGCACCATCGCGATCGGCACCAATACCGATCCCTATCAGCCGATCGAACGGCGCTACCGGGTGATGCGCGAGATCCTCGAAGTGCTCGACCGCGCCAACCATCCGGTCGGGATCGTGACCAAGTCGGCGCTGGTCACGCGCGACATCGACATTCTTTCCAGCATGGCCGCGCGTGGGCTTGCGCGGGTCGCCCTCTCGGTGACCACGCTCGATCGCGCCCTGGCCCGCGCGATGGAGCCGCGGGCGGCCACTCCACAAAAGCGCCTCGACGCGCTCCGGCAGTTGTCGGAGGCGGGCGTGCCGACGACGGTGATGGTCGCGCCGATCATCCCGGCGCTGACCGACAGCGAGCTCGAGCGCATCCTCGACGCCGCGCGCGGGATGGGCGTGAAGAGCGCCGGCTACGTGCTCCTCCGCCTGCCGCTCGAGGTGCGCGACATCTTCAAGGAGTTTCTGGAGCGCGACTACCCTGACCGGGCACAGCACGTCCTTTCGGTGCTGCGCACGATGCGCGGCGGCAAGGACTACGACGCGAGTTGGGGAAAGCGGATGACCGGCGAAGGCCCTTACGCCTGGCAGATCGGCCGCCGCTTCGAACTCGCCGCCAGCCGGCTGGGAATGAACAAGGAGCGCGTGCCGCTGCGGACGGACATGTTCACGCCGCCGGGCGGAGGGGGCGTGCAGCTGGCGCTGTTGTAACTCCAACGTCTAAGGGAGGTCGGGCCATTGCCGTGAACCGTGAAAGACGGCGAGAACGTCGACTTGGCCTTCACGAACGCGATAAATCGCGATGAACGGCGTCGATGAGATGACCAGCTCGCGTGTCCCGTCACGGCGTCCCGCGCGACCGAGATGGGGATGTGCAGCGAGCTCCTCCACGCGATCCAGAACCCGGTTGACGACTTTGCCGACAGCGACCGGATCGTCCTTCTGGATAAAGGTGGCAATCTCGTCGAGATGCTCGCGGGCTGGACGACTCCAGACGACCTTCATGTAGCTCGGGTATACTTCGCGCGAAGCTTCTTCATATCTTCGTCAGAGGCGAAGTCTCCCCGGTCCGCCGCGGCGATCCCTTCCTCGATCTTCGCCATCTGCCAAGCGTTTAGCGCGACGAACTCCTCGATCGCCTTTGCGGCGAGCCAACTGCGAGAGCGGTCGGTCTGCGCGGCAAGGTCGTCAAGGGACTTCAGCGTCTCCTCGTCGAGGCGAACGGTAAAAGCGGCGGTCATCGGCGTTGTCCTCTGGTTCCTAATGAACCTATGTGCACCGGAGCGGTTTATCAAGGCTCCTGTCCCCGACGCAGCAAGTTCCCTACCTGGCGGCAGGGGCGTGCGTCACGCCGTTGCCTCGAACTGCGGATTGCTGATGATGGTTCGATGCCGCGCAAGCCTCAGCCTGATTCGCCGACCCTCATCGAGCTCCCGAGCGAGCCGGACGACTGGTACGAGCGGCGGGCGCGGCGGCGCGGGGCGCGGATCGTCGCCGGGGTCGACGAGGCGGGGCGCGGGCCGCTGGCGGGGCCGGTGGTGGTCGCCGCCGTCTATTTCGAGGGGCGGCGCCCGAAGGGGCTCAACGATTCGAAGAAGCTCACGGCCGCCGAGCGTGAGCGGCTGTTCGACGAGATCATGCGCTTCGGGCATGTGTCGGTGGTAGTGGCGAGCCGCGAGCGCGTCGACCGCATGAACATCCTCCGCGCCTCGCTGTGGGGGATGAGCCGGGCGGTCGCGGGACTACCGGTGCGGCCCGACCACGTGCTGATCGACGGGCGGGACAACGCGCCTGGCCTGCCCTGCCCGGGCGAGCCGATCATCGGCGGCGACGGGCTGTCGGTATCGATCGCGGCGGCGTCGATCCTCGCCAAGGTGACGCGCGACCGGTTGATGATTTCGCTGGCGCGCGACTTTCCGGTCTACGGGTTCGAGAACCATGTCGGCTACTCGACGCCGGAGCATCTCCGCGCGCTGGCCGAGCACGGGCCGTGCATCCATCACCGGCGGACGTTCGCACGTGTGAAGGCGATGCTGGAGCCGGAGGCGGCGGTTGGGGCGGAGCCCCTCCTGTTCGACCCGGCCGTCGCTGCTTAACGGGGCACAAGCCTTCATCGAGGGTGCGCGTCATACGACGCGCCATTCGTGTCCTTTTCCTCCCGCACGCTCCCCTTCTTGTCGTTGCCGGGCTTGTCCCGGCGATCCAGGGTCGGGCAGGTCTCGGCCCGTGCTGCTCTGCCGTCGGCGGTGGCGCGAGTGTCACGCTGGATTGCCGGAACAAGTCCGGCAATGACAACGGAAGGAAGTGGACGCGATGGCGTGACGAGCCCACCGTCGTCACCCCCCTTGTCATCGCCGGATTTATTCCGGCGATCCAGGGTCGGGCAGGTCTCGGCCCGTGCTGCTCTGCCATCGGCGGTGGCGCGAGTGTAACGCTGGATTGCCAGAACAAGTCCGGCAATGACAATTGAGGTTGGGGTTGGGACTGCCCCGCGCGCCGAACCGGACCGGCTCAGTTCAACCGGGTCTTGACCTCGGCAATGCCGGATTCGACCAGGCGGTCGGCGTCGGCGCCCTTGACCTTCTCGGACAGCACGCGCTGGGCGGCGGCGATGGCGATCTCGGCCGAGCGGGTGCGAACCTCCTGCAGCGCCTGGGCCTCGGCGCGGGTGATCTTGTCCTCGGCCATGCGGGTGCGGCGGGCGACGTAGTCCTCGGTGCGCTGCTTGGCCTCGGCGGCGAGCGCGGTGGCCTCGCGGCGCGCTTGGTCGAGGATCGTCTCGGCTTCCGCGTGGGCCTCGCGCGCCTTGCGCTGATACTCGGCAAGAAGGCTCTGCGCTTCCTCACGGAGGCGACGGGCGTCGTCGAGCTCCTTCTTGATCGTCTCGGCGCGCTTGTCGAGCATGCCGGTGATCATCGCCGGCACCTTCAGGTAGACCATGAGGCCGAGGAAGATGACGAGCGAGACAAGCGCCCAGAAGGTGTCGGTGAGGAAGAAGCTCATCGCTAGCGGTCCTTCGCGGCGGCCACGGCGGCCCTGATCTCGTCCGGGCTCGCCTTCTTGCCGATGAGGGCCTCGACGACGCTGGCGGCGACATCGGCGGCGATGGTACCGACCTCGGCGAGCGCGCGATCCTTGATCGAGGCGATCTGGCCTTCAGAAGCGGCGAGGCGCGAGGCGAGAGCGGTCTCGTTCTGCCTGCGCTGCTCGTCGGCGGCGGCGCTCGCCTTCTTGCGCGAGTCCTCGGCGATGGCGAAGGCACTGGTGCGGGCGTCGGCGAGCGACTTCTCGTAGGCGGCGATGGCCGCGTCCGACTCGCGCTTCAGCTGTTCGGCGCGGTCGAGATCGCCGGCGATGCGGTCGCGGCGCACGTCGAGGATGGCCCCGATGCGCGGCAGCGCGACGCGCTGCATGATCAGGTAGAAGGCAACGAAGGTGATCGCCAGCCAGAGGAGCTGAGAGGCGAAGTACGTCGAGTCGAAGGGAGGAAAGTGGCTCCCCTCCTCGGCGTGATCCTCGACGCCCACCGCGCCGTGCAGTTCGCCCGCGGCGCCGAGCGGCTCCGGCGCGTGTTCGACCGCGGGCGTCTCGACGACCGACTGGCCGGGCACCGGCTGGCCGGGCGGCGGCACGCCGGGTACGACCTGTCCGGGCGCCGGCGCGGGCGCCTCGGCCTGGGCGATGATCAATTGGCCTTCCATGATCCCTCCGAGGACGTGCGGCCGGTCAGAGCCGGCCGGCGGCCTTGTCTCTCTTCGATCAGGTGAAGAGGAGGAGGAAGGCGATGACGAGCGCGAAGATGCCGAGCGCCTCGGTCACGGCGAAGCCGAAGATGAGACGGCCGAACTGCCCGTCGGCGGCGGCCGGGTTGCGGATCGCGCCGGCAAGGAAGCTCCCGAACAGGGTGCCGACGCCGATGCCGGCGGCGCCCACGCCGATGGCGGCGATGCCCGCGCCGATGGCCTTTGCTGCTTCAACTTCCATGTTCTTTGGCTCCGTTTGTGTTTGGTTGGACCGCCAGCGCCTAGTGGCCGCCGGGG
>CAYOET010000027.1:0-9146 GCA_964402985.1 uncultured Bauldia sp.
TGGCGAAGGACAGCTCTCTCATCGTACTTTCCGCTGAAATATTGCAACCCAAGAGGCGGGTTCATTTTACATCGAAGCGCGTTGAGAACTTCGCAATGACTGGCGAACGTTTCGCGTCGACCGGATCGAAGAAGTCTACGACTACACCACCGGCGAACTTCTAGGCACCGGCATATCGTTCTTCGGACCTCAGTTGGCGGGCGCTCTCGAGGGCTGGGAGCCCAAGCACAGCTATGCCTACCGAAGGGGGGCTCGCGTGCTTCTTTTCATGAGCATGGCAGATGGCGAGTTGCACGAGCAAGAACGAGAGATCGTGCTCGGCTACGCCAAGGAGCGTATACTTCGTCTTGCGCCTTGGTCACCTCGCCGGGAAACCTTCGTGAAATCTTGGCTTGGCAATCAGGTCCCCAGCCGGAAGGCGGTCATGACGGCTATTCGGCACTTCGCAAATGAGGACCCCGAGCACATGGGGTCCCTCGCTCACCACGTTATTGAAGTGATGCTTGCCGACGGCCATTCATCCGACGAAGAGATGGAACTCGCCTGGGCGATGGTAAAAGTAATAGAGCGCAAGGAGGATGCACGTCGAGACGGCAGCTAGCCGCGTCGGTATTCACTCCGGGCCCAGCTCCAGCTTATCCGCTTGTCCCTTCCCGCCTCGCGCGTCTAGACTCGCCCGCTATGCTCCGCCCCCGCAAAAGCCTCGAGCCGGGTCACCGCCGGAAATTCCTGGTGGTGATCGACAACACGCCCGAATCGACCCGCGCGCTCCACTACGCCGCGCGCCGCGCCGAGCATACCGGCGGCGCGCTGGTGCTCCTTTTCGTCATGGTCCCGGCCGATTTCCAGCACTGGGGCGGGGTCGAGAACCTGATGCGCGCCGAGGCCACCGAGGAGGCCGAGAAGACCCTGGCGAAGTTCGCTGACCTCGTCCGAAACTGGTCGTCGGTCGAGCCGGAGCTGGTGATCCGCGAGGGCAACCGCGCCGAGGAGCTCTCGAAGCTCATCGAGGAAGACGAGGACATCGGCATCCTGGTCCTCGCCGCGAGCCCCGACAAGGACGGCCCCGGCCCGCTCGTCTCCTGGGTCTCCGGCAAGGCTGCCGCCACCTTCCCGATTCCCATCACGATCGTGCCGGGAACACTTGACGACGAGGCAATCAAGGTCATTGCCTAACCCCTGATGGGGCATTTTTTACCTTGATGTTTCAGTCTCGGAACCTAACATGTTTGGAAAGCTTCTAAATTTAGTCCGCGGAGAGCCGGAAATGTTCATCCAGACCGAGGCGACGCCCAATCCGGCGACCCTCAAATTCCTGCCCGGCCGGCCCGTTCTCGGCGACGGAACTGCGGAATTCCGCACCAGAGACGAGGCCGGGGTCTCCCCGCTCGCCGAGCGGCTCTTCACGATTCCCAACGTTTCCGGGGTCTTCTTCGGCGACGATTTCGTCACCGTGTCGAAGTCGGGCGGCGAGTGGCCGCACCTCAAGCCGGCGATTCTCGGCGCGATCATGGAGCACTTCGTCTCCGGCGCGCCGCTGCTGCGCGATGTCGCTCCCGCCAGCACCCCGACCAAGGAATTCTTCGAGTCGGCTGATTCGGAGACCGTGCAGACCATCAAGGAACTGCTCGACACCCGCATTCGTCCCGCGGTGGCGCAGGACGGCGGCGACATCACCTTCCAGGGCTACAAGGACGGCGTGGTCTACCTGCACATGCGCGGCTCCTGCGCCGGCTGCCCGTCCTCGACGGCGACCCTCCGCCACGGCATCCAGAACCTCCTCCGCCACTTCATCCCCGAAGTCCGCGAAGTCCAGTCGGCGTAGCCGGCCGGGTCCGGGCCTGTTCCGACAACCTTGAACCTCCCCCTTGAGGGGAGGTCGAAGGTGCGAGGCCTGTGGCCGAGCAGCTTCGGGTGGGGGTGCCGACGCGATAGCGTCGGTCCGCACTCACAAATTGTCCGCTCGGACTATCCAGTGGTCGCAAGTCACCCCCACCCGAAAACGCTGCGCGTTTTCGACCTCCCCTCAAGGGGGAGGTTCAGCCGATGCGCGGCACTCCCGTCGCTCGGTCCCCAAACTTACCAAGCCGCCAAGCCCCGCTCGACAGCGCCCGCCGCCCGGTCTAAGCCCGGTGGCGGCCCATGCGCATCCTCGTCCTCGACACTTCCCTTGAAGCCTGCTCGGTCGGGATTCTCGACGGCGCCAAGACCGTCGAGCGCACCGCGATCGTCGAGCGCGGCCATGCCGAAAGGCTCTTCCTCATGGTCGAGAGCGCCATGGCCGAGGCCGGCCTCGACTTCCCCGAACTCGACCGCATCGCGGTGACCGTCGGCCCCGGCTCGTTCACCGGCGTCCGCATCGGCGTCTCGGCGGCGCGTGGCTTCGCCCTGGTAGCGGACGTTCCCGTGGTCGGCATCTCCACTCTCGCGGCGCACGCGGAGAGCGCACGCCGCGCGGGCGCGACCGGCCCGATCCTCGCCCTCCTCGCCGGCCGGGGCGGCGAAGTCTCCGGCCAGCTCTTTGCCGCCGACGGCTCCGCTGTCGGAGCGCCCACGCAGGATCGCCCCGACCTCTTCGCCGCCCTCGCCCGAAGCGAGCGCGCCGCCCTCGCCGGCTCCGGCGCCGATGCGGTCGCCGCCCTCGACCCGAGCCTCAAGGTCATCCACCGCCGCTCCGCCCCCGAGCTATCGGCGCTCATCGCCATCGCCCGAGACGACCGCCACGCCCTGCCGCCGAAGCCGATCTACCTTCGCCCGCCCGACGCCGTACCGGTGCGGAGTCCTTTCCGGGCAGCGTCATGATCTCCTTCGCCGCCTCCATCTTCATCGAGCCGGCGCACGTCAACGACGCCGACCGCCTCGCAGCGATCCACGAGGAATGCTTCCGTGCGCCGTGGACCGGCGACGACCTCGCCGCGCTCCTCAAGAACGAGCGCACCATCGGCCTCGTCCTCTACAAGCGCCCGCGCATCGGCCAGCGCCGGCCGGTCGCCTTCATCCTCGTTCGACGAGCAGCCGACGAGGGCGAGATCCTCACCCTTGCCGTCGACCCCGCGCAGCGCGCCCGCGGCTATGGCCGCCGGCTCGTCGAGGAGGCCCTTCGCCGCCTCTGGCAGATCGGCATCGAGGCGGTGTTCCTGGAGGTCGACGAGGACAACGTCCCGGCCGTCAAGCTCTACCAGGGCCTCGGGTTTGCCGTGGTCGGGCGGCGCAAGGGCTACTATCGCGACACCGAGGGCTCGCACGGCGACGCCCTTGTCATGCGCGTGCAACTTCGCTAGCGCCTTCTGGGGTTGGCGCCTTCTGGCGTTAGCGCCCTTCTGGCGTCAGCGCCTTCTGGTCCTAGCCCCCGGGATTCCTCGATCGTCCGCATGTCAGGCAGTTCGTCCACGGCCAAAGTCTTCATCCGCACTTACGGCTGCCAGATGAACGCCTACGACTCGACGCGCATGGCCGACCTCCTGGCCGGCTCGGGCTACGCCTCGACCGATACGCCCGAAGAGGCCGACCTCATTCTCCTCAACACCTGCCACATCCGCGAGAAGGCGGCCGACAAGGTCTATTCCGAGCTCGGCCGGATGCGCGCCATCAAGGAAGAGGGCGCGGCCAATGGCCGGCGGGTGATGATCGGCGTGACCGGCTGCGTTGCGCAGGCCGAAGGGCCCGAGATCCTGCGCCGCGCCAAAACCGTCGACCTCGTCGTCGGCCCGCAATCCTACCAGCGCCTGCCCGAGCTTCTCGCCAGCGCGGCTTCGGGCCAGCGCGTGGTCGCCACCGACTTCGCCATCGGCGACAAGTTCGCCGCCCTCGATGCCGCGCCGGCGCCGGCGCGCGCAGGCGGCTACAGCGCCTTCCTGACCATCCAGGAAGGTTGCCACAAGTTCTGCACCTTCTGCGTCGTCCCCTACACCCGCGGCGCCGAAGTCTCGCGCCCTGTCGCCGCGATCGTCGCGGAGGCAGCCCGCCTTGCCGATCGCGGCGTCCGCGAAATCACCCTCCTCGGCCAAAACGTAAATGCCTGGCATGGCGAGGGGCCCAACGGCCGCGCCTGGGGCCTCGGCGAACTCCTCTTCCGTCTCGCCGAGATCCCCGGCCTCGATCGCCTCCGCTACACGACGAGCCACCCGCGCGACATGGACGAGGCGCTGATCGCCGCCCACCGCGACCTGCCGGCGCTGATGCCTTACCTCCACCTCCCGCTGCAGTCCGGCTCCGACCGCGTGCTCCGCGAAATGAACCGGAGGCACACCGCCGACGACTACCGCCGCCTCGTCGACCGCATCCGGGCGGCCCAGCCCGACATCGCCCTCTCCAGCGACTTCATCGTCGGCTTCCCCGGCGAGACCGACGCGGACCACGAGGGCACGCTCCGCCTCGTCCGCGAGATCGGCTACGCCTCGGCCTTCACCTTCAAGTACAGCACCCGTCCCGGCACGCCGGCCGCCGAGCGCGAGGACCAGGTCGCGGAACCGGTGAGGACGGCGCGGCTTCTTGAATTGCAGGCGCTCATCGACGCCCAGACCAGAGCCTTCAACGAATCCCGGATCGGCATGACCATGGATGTCCTCTTCGAGAAGCCCGGCAAGCACGCCGGCCAGATCGTCGGCCGCTCGCCCTGGCTCCAGCCGGTCCAGGTCGACGGCTCGCCAAGCCTTATCGGGACCATCTCCCGTGCCCACATAACCGGTCTGGGCACGTACAGCCTGCATGGCGCGTTGGTCGACCACATGTCGACGCGCCGTCAGGCCCCCTCCCCATCCCTCATCGAGGCCACCGTTTGACCACGCGCCCGCGCTCCGCCGCCAAACCCGCCGCCGCCGACCCGGGAGAGCGCAGCCATATCGTCGTCGCCTTCGACGACAACCGCATGGCCGGCCTCCTCTTCGGCGAGTTCGACCAGCACCTCGCCACGGTCGAGACCATGCTCGGCGTCGAGGCGGTGGCGCGCGGCAACCAGGTCACCCTGCGCGGCCCTGCCGACGCCTGCGCCCGCGCGCGGCTCGCGCTCGACATGCTCTACATCCGGCTCCAGGAAGGCCATTCGATCGAGAAGGGCGACGTCGAGGGCGCGATCCGCATGGCGATCGACGCCGACGCCCAGCTCAACCTTCCCACGCTCGAGCCGAAGGGCCGCCTGTCGATGGCGCAGATCTCGACGCGCCGGCGAACCGTGGTAGCCCGCACGCCGGCCCAGGACGCGTATATCCGCGCCATGCACGAGCATGAGCTGACCTTCGGCATGGGCGTCGCCGGCACCGGCAAGACCTACCTCGCCGTCGCCTATGCCGCGGCGCTCCTCGAGCGCGGCGAGGTCGAGCGGCTGATCCTTTCGCGCCCCGCCGTCGAGGCCGGCGAGCGCCTCGGCTTCCTGCCCGGCGACATGCGCGAGAAGGTCGACCCCTATCTCCGCCCCCTTTACGACGCCCTCCACGACATGATGCCCGCCGAGCGCGTCGAGCGCGGCCTCGCGTCGGGCATGATCGAGGTCGCCCCGCTCGCCTTCATGCGCGGCCGCACTCTGGCGAACGCGGCGGTCATCTTGGACGAGGCGCAGAACACCACCTCGATGCAGATGAAGATGTTCCTCACCCGCATCGGCGAGGGCTCGCGGATGATCGTCACCGGCGACCCCACGCAGATCGACCTCCCGCCCGGGCAGGTCTCGGGCCTCATCGAAGCGACCGACCTCCTCAAGGGCATCGAGGGCATCGCCCAGGTGCGCTTCGGCGAGGACGACGTCGTCCGCCATCCGCTGGTCGGGCGTATCGTCAAGGCCTACGACCGCGCCGCCAAAGAGCGGAAACCGCGCCACTAGCTGCCATGCAACCCGATCGCAAGGAGGCACGACCGCACGCCCTCGTCGCAGAGGGCTCCTGCACGCCCGCATCAAGAAAGATGCGTCCCCTCTCCCAGAGGGAGAGGGCCAGGGTGAGGGGTTACAGGTCCCTCCGGAAAGGTCCGTGGGTGACCAAGACTAGTCCGGAAGGGTGGAGCCCCCTCACCCCACCCCTCTCCCCGCCGGGAAGAGGGGGCATGTTAGCGCTTGCCGGAACAGGGGTGCCCCCCTCCCGAAACCGCTGGGCGGTTTCGACCTCCCCTCGAGGGGGAGGTTAGGAGTTGGCGCTGCGATCGAAGGCCTATCCAAAACACGACGCGAAGACCAAGCCCACGCCGACAGTGGAAATCGGAATCGCCGTCGAAGCGGGCGAATGGGGCGACAGGCGGAGACTCCGCCGCATCGCCGCCAAGGCCATCGCCGCCGCCCTCGCTTCGGGTCTCCGCACGGCACCCGGCAGCGAAGTCTCGCTCCTCTTCACAAACGACGCCGCGATCCGCGCCCTCAACGCCGCCTGGCGAAAAATCGACAAGCCCACCAACGTCTTGTCTTTCCCCGGTTCGCCGCCACGCGGCATGGTTTACGGTCCGTTGCTGGGCGATATCGTCCTGGCCCACGAAACCATCGCGAGAGAAGCCGAGGCCGAGGGCTTGACCTTCGACCACCGCCTTACCCATCTGATCGTTCACGGCCTCCTCCACCTTTTCGGTCACGATCACATTGATGAAGGGGAGGCCGAGGTGATGGAATCGTTGGAGACTGCTATTCTAGGTAGTCTCGGTATTGGGGATCCCTACGCGGCACGCGAGTAGGTCAGGCGTGAGCGAGGGTTGATTTGATGAACAGCGACAAACCGGAATCGGCCAAGAACGGCGATTCCTCGACTGAGCCTTCTTTAAGTCCCGCCTCGGCTGCTGCTGAGACAACCACCCAGCAGCCGCAGGAGCATTGGCTCGACCGGATCAAGGCCGCGATCGGCCTCAAGCCGCAATCCACCTTCCGCGAGGAGCTGGAGGTCGCCCTGTCGAGCGCAATGCCCGAATCCGACGGCTTCTCGCCCGAGGAGCGGACCATGCTCCGCAACATCCTCAGCCTGCGCGACGTGCGCGTCGCCGACATCATGGTCCCGCGCGCCGAAATCAACGCGGTCGACGCCAGCACCACGGTCGGCGAGCTCCTCGAGCGTTTCCGCGAATGCGGGCACTCGCGCATGCCGGTCTATCGCGAGAGTCTCGACGATCCGCTCGGCATGATCCACGTCAAGGACCTCATGGGGATCGAGACCAGGATTCTCGCCGAGGCGACCAAGAACAACGGACGCCGCGGCCGCGACCAGGCGGTCCTCGACCTTAAGACCCCGATCGCCGACCTCAAGATCATCCGCGACGTTCTCTTCGTCCCGCCCTCGATGCCGGTGACCGCGCTCCTCGCCCGGATGCAGGCGGCACGCATGCAGATGGCCCTCGTCATCGACGAGTATGGCGGCACCGACGGCCTCGTCTCGATCGAGGACGTCGTCGAAACCGTGGTCGGCGACATCGAGGACGAATACGACGAGGACGAGAAGATGATCTCGGCCGAGGCCCACGGCGTGTTCGTCGCCGACGCCCGCGCCACCATCGACGAGATCCAGGCCGCGATCGGCGCCCCGCTTGCCCCGAAGGCCGAGGACGCCGAGGAGATCGATACTGTCGGCGGCCTCGTCTATTCGCTTGCCGGCCGCATCCCCGAAACCGGCGAGACGATCTCCGCGCCGGGCGGCTACAGCATCGAGATCATCGAAGCCGACAATGTCGGCGTGAAGCGAGTGAAGATCTTCCCGCCCGCCCGCGAGCCGCGCCTCGCGGCCGGAGGCTCGGCTTGATTTCGCTCCACAGCTGACGCCAATCGGACGATTGACTTACCCCCCGCCGATTCGGCGGCTGGAGCGCTGATGCATTCTTTCGCCGACGCCGTGATCGTGCTGTGGGGCTGGCGCCGTGCCCTGGTCGCCTTCCTCGCCGGCGCGGCCTCCGCCTTCGCCTTTGCGCCCTACGACCTCTTCCCGATCCTCTGGGTCACCATCCCCGTCTTTGTCTGGCTCCTCGACGGCGCCGCGGGCGCGGCGAGCCGCTCACGCCTCTTCGGCCTTCTGCCGGCCGCGATCGTCGGCTGGTGGTTCGGCTTCGGCTTCTTCCTCTCCGGCCTGTGGTGGGTCGGCGCCGCCTTCCTCGTCGAGGCGGAGAGTTTTGCCTGGCTCCTCCCGGTCGGCGTCCTCGTCTTCCCGGCGGGCCTCGCGCTCTTCTGGGCCTTCGGCGCGGCGCTCGCCCGTCTCCTGTGGTCCGACGGCTGGGCGCGGCTCTTCGCCTTCGCCGCGGCGATGACCCTCGCCGAATGGCTGCGCGGCACCATCCTCACCGGCTTCCCCTGGAACGCCTTCGGCTATTCGCTGGCCGCCCAGCCGCTCACCATGCAGCTCGCCTCGGTGATCGGCATCTGGGGCCTCACCCTTCTCGCCTACCTCGTCTTCGGGGCGCCGGTCCTCTTCCTCGGCGGCCTCGTCTCCGACCGCCGCAGCCGCCTTCTTTCCCTCGCCGTGATCATCCTCATGCTTCTCGGCGCCATCGGCTACGGCGCGCTCCGCCTCAACGGCGCGGGCGGCGCGACGGTCGCCGATGTCCGGCTCCGCCTCGTTCAGCCGGCCCTCGACCAGCGCGAGAAATGGCAGCCTGGCGCCGCCGAATCGATCATGGAGCGCTACCTCTCGCTCAGCGATTCGGGTGACGCGCCGCTCGGCAGCGACACCGCGCCGACCATCCTGATCTGGCCCGAATCGGCGTTTCCCTTCCTGCTCACCCAGCGCCCCGACGCGCTCGCCGCCATCGCCGGCCTTCTCCCCGAAGGGGTGAGGCTGATCACCGGCGCGGCGCGCGGCGAGATGCCGATCGGTCCCGGCGCGCGACCGATTCTCTTCAACTCGATTTATGTGATCGACGACGACGGGGAGATCATCGATGCTTACGACAAGGTTCATCTCGTCCCCTTCGGAGAATATCTCCCATTCGAGGACGCACTGAATACGCTCGGCCTCAAGCCTTTGGTCGACGCGCTGGGAACCTACAGCCCCGGCCCGCGTCTACGCACCATCGCGCTCCCCAACGCTCCGGCCTTCTCGCCCTTGATTTGCTACGAGGCAATCTTCACGGGATCGGTCACCGAGCCGGGCAACCGCCCCGGCTGGCTCGTGAACGTGACTAACGATGCGTGGTTCACCGTCAGCGGTTTGTGGTTCAATTTACCCGGCCCGTATCAACACTTACGCCAGGCCCAG
>CAYOET010000028.1:0-29507 GCA_964402985.1 uncultured Bauldia sp.
CGGCGTGGCCGACGGCGGCCAGCGCCCGCTTCCGGAACGTGGCGGCGACCGCGGGAGGCTCCAGCGCGGCGAGGAGGGTCGGGTCGAAGAGGCCGCCCTTGTAGTCGGCATGCGGCCCGCCCAGCCACTCGACGATCTTGAGGCCGGCCCGGCGGCGCACGCCGAAGGGGAGCACGCCGACGATGCGGCCGTCGAAGGAGCGGGCAAGGACGACGCGCGGCTCGAGGCCGAAGACGGGAGCGACGAGGTCGCTCCACGGCTGAACGAAATCGTAGGTCGCAAAGACGTGGCCGAGGGCGCGTTGCTCGAACATCCGCCACTCGATCTCGATCGCGCGTACGTCGGTGTGGCACTCGAAAGCGAGCGTGGCCGGGTCGAGCGGACCTTCGAACGAGTCTAGGCGTGCGTGGGTGTTCATGCGGGCTCCGAACCTAAGGCGTTCGGGTACGGCTCTGAGAGTTAAGATCGCCCTGTATCAATCGCAGAAACCACGCCTTAACACTCCGCGTCCCTCCGGGGCTGGTTAAGGAAGCATTAACGGAAGCCAGCAAGCACCCCGACGACTGAACCCTGCTAACCCGACTGCAGTCTATTATCTTCTTTAACGCTCCCGGCGCACGTTCGCGATGAGGTGGTTGTACTAAGGGCGTTGATCGATGAGCTATCCCAACAGCGTTGATTCTTTGTTGATCTTCCTTCTTTTCTTTTGCGCAACGGGGGTCAGCACAGTCCTTCTGGGTGTTTCTGGGGCACTCCTCTCCGTTGTTGTCGGCGGCGTTGCTCTGGATCAGTTGTTTAAGCGACAGCGCCGACGAGACCAATACAATAGCCCGGCGGCGCAAGAACAGCGATTGGCTGAACAGGGCGTCGCGGCAGCGGACCTGGTCAAGGCCGAACTCGAGATCGCCGAGCGCGAGTTCGTAAAAGCCGACCGAAGCAAATGACTGCGCGCCGTGGTGTGCAGACAAGAGGAAGTCGACGGAAGGTGCTTGGGTAGTTGTCGCATCCTCGGGCTCGCCGTGAGGGAGGCCCAAATTCTGCCGTTACGGGTGAACCTAGCTCCCCGTCAGCAGCCGCTCGATTTCCGGGACCGGGTGCTGGGTGAGGGTCTTGTCGACCTCGGCTAGGATGCGGCTGCGGACCTCGGGGTGGAAGCTGTCGCGGAGCACGGCGAGGATGCGCGGCGGGGCGACCACGACGAGTTTCTCGAACGCGCCCGAGTGAGCCGTCTTATAGAGTTCGTCCGCGATCTTCTTCGCGAATCGGCTCTCCTCGAGCTGGTGGGTGTCGTTCTTCTCGACCGCGGTGCGGTGATCGTTGGTGTCGTTGTCAGGCAGTGCAGCGCTGTCCGCTGCGCCGGAAAGGGGGTTTTCCTGTTCGATCAGATGATCCAACACGAGGTGGGGATGGACTTGGTCGCCCTTGTTGCGAAGGATCATCCCCTTCTTGCCGTCTCCCACCAGGATCCAGGCATCGTGCGGAATCTTGATTCCCATCATCGCGGCGCTCCTTGGTCGGTCGGCAGGGAGCTAACGCCGCCAACGCCATCGGGTTCAGGCGGCGAGAGCTTGCGGCCGCGCGCTGCGGACCCGATGTAGGGAACAATGCCGAAAATATTCGGGCGCGAGCTACCGAGCGTTCTGCAGCGTCCCTACGAGGTGTTGGCGATAACGTTCGGCCATCTCGCGCAGGACGACGGCTGGGCGATGGCGAGCCATTTGGCGCTCGCCGCGCTGATGTCGCTGTTCCCGTTCCTGATCTTCGTCGCCGCGCTCTCCGGCTTCATCGGCGAGGCGCAGCTCGCCGACCAGGTCACCGATCTCCTCTTCGACGTGTGGCCGGAAGAGGTCGCGGGTCCGCTCGCCGCCGAGGTGCACAGCGTCCTTACCGTGCGGCGCGGGGACCTCCTCACGCTCTCGATCTTCGTCACCATCTTCGTTGCGGGGAACGGAGTGGACGCGGTGCGGGCGGCGCTCAACCGGGCCTATCGCGCGGTCGAGCGGCGCTCGTTCCTCAAGCTGCGTTCGCAGAGCATCCTGTTCGTGCTCCTCGCCGGAGTGTCGGCGCTCGCGCTCGGCTTCCTCGGCGTGCTGGGTCCGGTGATCTGGGCGATCCTCAACCGCAATTTTCCGGGGATGGCGCCGTTTGAAGCAAGTTTCACGCTGCTCCGCTACGTCGTCGTCGGCGCGCTCGTGACCGCGGCGCTGGTCGCGGCGCATCTTCTCCTGCCCGCGCAGCGGCCGCGGGCGCTCCGCATCTGGCCGGGCATCCTCCTCACGCTCACGCTGTGGTGGGCGATGACGACCGGCTTCACCGCCTATCTCAAGAACTTCACCAACTACGCCTACACCTATGCCGGCCTCGCCAGCGTGGTGGTGGCGATCTTCTACCTCTACCTCCTCAGCCTCATCCTCATCCTCGGCGGCGAGCTGAACGCCGCCATCGCCGGCGTGAAGGGCGAGCTGCCCTACGCCGAACTGCGGCGCAAGCCGGTCGCGCCGACCACCACCGGGGTCAAGAAGGGATAGCGGCGAGGGCGGCGTCGACGCCGATGCGTCGCCTGAGCTCGGCCACCGAGATTCCAGCTTGGCGGAGTTCAGCGAGGCCGGTCGACGCGAGCGATTTGGAGAGCTTCTTGCCGTCGGCGTCGACGATGAGCCGGTGGTGGCGGTAGGAAGGCTGCGGGAGGCCGAGGAGGGCCTGGAGCAGCCGGTGGACCGCCGTCGCGTGGAAGAGGTCATGGCCGCGAACGATCTCGGTGACGCCCTGCGCCGCGTCGTCGAGGACGACGGCGAGGTGGTAGCTGACCGGGGCGTCGCGGCGGCCGAGGGTGACGTCGCCCCACATTTCAGGCTGCGCCGGGACGGCGCCGTGCTCGCCCGCGGGACCTTCGCCCAACTCGCGCCAGTCGAGGGGACCCACCTCGGCGACGGCCTTGGCCATGTCGAGCCGCCAGCTGAACGGGCGTCCGGACGCCATGGCGGCGAGGCGCTCGCGGCCGGGGAGGGAGCGCTCGTCGCCCGGATAGAGCGGAGCACCGTCGGGGTCGTGCGGGGCGGGGTGGCCGTCCTTCTCGAAAAGCCGGACGCGCTCGTCGATCTCGCGGCGGCTGAGGAAGGCCGGGTAGACGAAGCCGCGATCGGCGAGGCGCTCGAGCGTATAGCGATAGAGGTCGAGGTGCTCCGACTGGCGGCGGATCGGCAGCTCCCAGTCGAGGCCGAGCCATTCGAGATCCTCGTAGATGGCACGCTCGAACTCGGGCCGGCAACGGGCAGGGTCGATATCCTCGATGCGAAGGAGGAAGCGACCGCCGCTCCGCCGCGCCAACTCGGCATTGAGGAGCGCGGAGAAGGCATGCCCGAGATGGAGGCGCCCGTTGGGGCTGGGGGCGAAGCGGAAAGTCGGCCGGTCCATGATCGTGTTGCTTGATCGCGCGGTGCGGCGCGGGCAATAGCAAGGGATGAGCGTAGAGGCGAATGACGTTTCCTCGTGGCCGCGGGGCGAGCCTCGTTCGGGCGGGCCGGCGCAGCAGCTGGTGGTGCTCCTCCACGGCTACGGCGCCGACGGCAACGACCTCATCGACCTGGGGCGGCACTGGGGTTCCGAGCTGCCCGACGCGGCGTTCGTGTCGCCGCACGCGCCCGAGTCGTTTCCCGGACCGTTCGGCCGGCAGTGGTTCGCCCTCGACCGCGAGGACCCCAACGCACGCTGGCGCGGGGCAACGGCCGTCGCGCCGTGGCTCGACCGGCTCCTCGACTCGGAACTCGCCCGGCTCGGACTCGACGATTCCCGGCTCGCACTGATGGGGTTCAGCCAAGGGGCAATGATGGCGCTCCATGTCGGGCCGCGGCGGCAGAATCGAATCGCCGGGATCCTCGGCTATTCCGGGCTCCTCATCGGGCCGGATCACCTTGCCGCCGAGGCCAGGCATAGGCCGCCGGTGTTGCTCGCGCACGGAGAGGCCGATCCGGTGGTCCCGTTCGCGGCGATGGGGCAGGCGGAAAGGGCCTTGAAATCAGCCGGTTTCGAGGTCGAAGCGTATCCACGGCCGGGACTGCCGCATGGCATAGACGGCGTGGGCCTGGCGCTCGGCGGGCGGTTCCTGAAAAGGGTGTTTGGCGCCTAAGTCCTTCAAATCGCCCCGCTTCACAAGCACGTCACGGAGAATATACACTGTACCCGAGCGAGGATTACGCACACCCGGAGTAGGCCTTGACGATAGCCTTGGCGGCCGGTGCCAATCCGGCACTGGTCCTCAACGCGGACTACCGCCCGCTTAGTTATTACCCGCTGTCATTGTGGTCCTGGCAGGACACGATCAAGGCGGTGTTCCTCGACCGCGTGACCGTCGTTTCCGAATACGAGGTCGCGGTGCGGAGCCCGTCGTTCTCGATGCGGCTGCCGAGCGTGGTTTCGCTCAAGACCTATGTCCGGCCGGCGCGCAGTCCTGCCTTCACGCGGTTCAACGTGTTCCTGCGCGACCGCTTCGAGTGTCAGTATTGCGGGGCCGACGACGACCTCACCTTCGATCACGTCGTGCCGCGCTCGCGCGGGGGCCTGACGACGTGGGAAAACGTCGTCACCGCCTGCTCGCCCTGCAACCTCTTCAAGGGCGGCCGGCATCCGCGCGAGACCAAGATGTGGCCGGCGCAAATGCCCTATCGGCCGACCGTGTCGGACCTCCACAACAACGGCCGCCTGTTCCCTCCGAACTACCTCCACGACAGCTGGCTGGACTACCTCTACTGGGATACGGAACTCGACCCGTAGGGCCGAGCGTCAGTGCTCGCTCGGATTTCCGCTGCTTAACCTCCCCTCGAGGGGGAGGTTAAGAAGGAGGGCGACTGCTCGTTCTTAAGCCGAGCGGGGGCGCGGGCGGGCGAGGACGCCGGCCAGTGCGACGATGGCAAGGCCCAGCGACACGACCGCGTTCCAGCCGGCGAAGGAGAGGCCGAGGAAGCGCCAGGTCGCCTCGGTGCAGCTCGCCGGGCGCGCGAGCGGCTGGCTGAAGATGTCGCCGAGGGTCGGCGGCAGGCTGGCCGCTCCGCAGCTGGTCGGGCCGGGCCAGAATTTCCACTCCGCACCGGCGTGGTAGACGCCCATGCCGAAGCCGATCGCGAAGATCACCGCGCCGGCGAAGAGCGCGACACGGGTAATGACCGGCGGGCCGCGAAGAACCGCGTTGAGGACGCCGATCAGCACGATCGGCAGGCCGACGTAGTAGGGGATGCGCTCCTTGAGGCAGAGGGCGCAGGGCGTGTAGCCGCCGTAGATCTCGAACGCCCAGGCGCCGAGGATGGTGGCGAGGCCGACCGCGAATACCAAAACGGCCGCGGCCAGCGGGAAGGACGGGTCACGCCAGGGGGTGGAACTGGTCAGGCTCATGGGTGTCTAAAGAGCATAACGGGCGACCACGAAACCGCCAATCACGATGGCGGCAAGGACCGAGGTCACGAGCACCAGCCGTTTCTCGATGAACTCGCGAACCGGATCGCCCCACACCCGCAGAATTTCGGCGATGATGAAGAAGCGCGCGCCGCGGGTGATGATCGAGAGGACTACGAACCACAAGAGATCGTAGCCGGCAAAGCCCGAGGCGATGGTGACGATCTTATAGGGGATCGGGGTGAGGCCCTTGATGAGGATGATCGCCGCGCCATAGGTCAAATAGAGGGCGCGGAAATCCTCGATGCCTTCGCCCATGCCGTAAAAGTCGATGAGCCACTTGCCGAAGGACTCGTAGAGGAGCGAGCCGATCGCATAGCCGAGGAGACCGCCAAGCACCGAGGCGATCGTGCACCACAGCGCGAAGAAGCGCGCCCGGCCCGGGTTGGCGAGGACCATCGGGATGAGAAGCACGTCGGGGGGGATCGGCGAGACCGAGCTCTCGGCGAATGAGGCCGCCCCGAGCGCGGGTACGGCATAGGGCGTGGCGGCGAGGGCCATCGCCTTGTCGTAGAGGCGGCGCAGCATCGTCCCGGCATACTGGCGGGGGGCGGCAAAGTCCATGTGACGAGCCCGCGCGGGAGGTATGTTGGGTTAAGAGGCGCCTTCCCGCATCCCAGCTGCCTGGCGCGCGCTCGCGGAGCTGCGGGTGCCCCCGGGGCGCTGGCCTCCGCCCGGGTAATATTCTAAGACCGCGGTCGACTTGGCAGCTATGGGACCCGGAGGGCCTGCGTGAGACGGTCGAGCCTTGTTCCGCCAGCAGCCGCGATCGCCCTCCTTCTTGGCGGGGGCGCGGCATACTGTCAGCCGGCCAGCCAACCCGTCGAGCAGCTCGATCGCCTGGTCGCGGAGCAGGACGCGCTCGCCCTCGAGGATGCGGACAATTTCTACAGCTACTACGAGCTCGGCACGTTCGACGTCGCCTCGTTCGACGAAGAGGCGGCAAACGAGGCGCTCGCGGCGTTGCTTCCCAACAATCGGGCCCTCACTTGCACCTTCGCTCCGTACCTGACCGGCGAGCCGTCGCGCGGGGGCGCCCTTCGCGTTCTCATCGGCGCCGGCCAGAGCATCGAGGCGCAGCGCTTCGCCGAGCTCCCGGCCGAGCGGCTGGTCGGCGTCGTGATGCGGTCCTGGGAGGGAATTCCAGGGGACATATCGGACTGCAACGTGTCGCTCGCCCGGCTCTATTTCGACGACGGCCGGGTGCTCACCGCCTACTACGACGGTCGAGAGGACCTCGCCGCGACGCGACCCAACGTCCCCTCGCTGGTTGGTCTCGCCCCGCTCGAGGATTTCCGGCGCGACCGGACCCGCAACCGCCCGGCCGCCGCCGGCGGCGACTAGGACGATCGCTCCGCTCCCAAGCGCGGGCGCGCCAACCGTCAGTCGCGTCTGCGCAAATTCCGCCCGTTCGGACAGCGTCAGTCGCCGGATCGCGAGCCGAGCGGGTGCTCACCCGCCCGCAGAGAGCGCCGGCGCTTGACGCGCCGGTTCCGCCCGTCTAGCCCCTCGCCCGTGCCCCCGTGGCGGAACTGGTAGACGCGGCAGACTCAAAATCTGTTGTTCGCAAGGACGTGCCCGTTCGACCCGGGCCGGGGGCACCAATTGTATCAAAGGGTTGAGAGGTAGCGGCGGAGCGCGCAGCCGAGCGCGCGGCTTGCCATTGTCCGACACGGCAGGACTTTCGCCCCCGCCCCTCGCCATGGGCCGAGGCACGCTTCGTTGGCGCTGGCAGCGCCAGCCTTCAAGATCCGGCGAGCTGGACGGTTGTGGCGCCGTCGCCGGTGGTGACCACGAGCAGGAGCGCTTCGCTCGAGCGCGTGAAGTCCAGAACCGCTGTGGTCTCGTCGCGAAAGAGTTCGGAGGATTGTCGCCAGCCGAGAGTCGGGAGCTGCTCCTGGTAATACGCGACGGCATCGGCCAGCGGCGTGGGCGTAGTGTAGGTCAGGAGGCCCGGGATGCTGACGATGTCGGCGGCGTCGGCGAGGAGGGGCGCGTCGACGAGGCCGCCCGTAGGGCAGTCGGCGGGCAGTTCAATGACGAGCGGGCGGTTGACGTCGGTCAGGTCGTAAGCCCAGGTGGCGGTGCCCTCGATGCCCGGCCCGAAATAGTCGCCGGCCGCCCTTGCCGCCAGAACGTATTTCACGACGTGGCCGCCCTCCGCGGCGGCCCAGATCTCGCCGGCGGCCGACGCGATGTTGGCCAGCCCGAGGGCGCGCTCGTCGAAGGTGTAGTGGCGGGCGGCGACGCCAGCGATCGTCTCGGTGCCCGCATCGTCGGCGCCGATGACGCCGCTCAGGAACCCGACGGGGACGGTCTCGCCGCCGAGCGGTTGGCGCGCGGCGAGCGCGGCGGCGGTGCAGGGCTGGTCGCCGCGCCGCTCGTAGGCGACTCCCGCCAGCTCGGCGACCAACACAGACTCGAGGCCGGGTTGTTGGCCGGTCCTCTCGATGGTCAGCTGGCGAGCGGAAGGGGCAGTCGCGGAGAGAAGAACATAGGTCTGCGACCATTGGATGGGCTGGCCGGCCTCCGTCCCGCTGAACGAGAGGCTCAGCGAGGCCTTGTAGCTGGCAAGTCCGGCGAGCCCCGCGGCGGGGTCAGGGAAATCGACAACGCCCGGGCCGAAGGCGAGGGGCCCCTGCAACGTAATCCCATCATGTGCCGGCGAGTTTTCGGGGGGAGCGACCTGAGCGTTGCTCGCGGCGGCCGTCGAAAACAGAACCGCCATCGTCGAGATCTGCAGGGCGCGGTTGCCGACCTTCGAACCAGCCATCAATCCCCTCCCACCGTCGGCCCGTCTCTTGTGCCTTCCAGGGAACCGCCGAGGTCGTCCGCTAGTGCAGTCATCGGCTTCGTCATCGGCCCGGCGCGCGCTCCAAGCTGACCCGCGCCGTCCCGACGGTACGGTCGGGGTCGCCAAGCTGCTGCGACTCCGGCCGGCTTCGCCCGCCCTCGGGATCAAGCGTGACGGTGATCGCCCCGGGGCTCAGCACCACGGGCATTCGTCCCAGCAACCCCCGGCAATTGGCGATGATTTCGAGGTCGACCGGCCGGTAATCTATGCCCACGATGAAATGGTCGGAGTCATCGTAGGTCCCGGTCAAATAGGCCTCGCTATGAGCGCGCGTGACCCCCTGACATTCGCCGACGTTGCCGACGGTGATGACCCAGTAGACGTCGGCCGTACCGGTGTATCGCTCGCCGAGACCGCCCGCATAGACGAGGCCGGCCCGGCGGATGAAAGCGAACGCGCGGATGTTCGCCGGCCCGGCCACGCTCCAACGAGAGTCGGTCGTCACGCGGTAGCTGCAGTCCTCGACGCGGATGCTGGTCGAGTTCTTGATGATGGTGTTGTCGAGCGGTAGTCCGAAGAAGGCGATTCCGTCGATGTCGGACTGGAAGGTGATCGTCGTGGAGCCCTCTCGTTTGGCAGTGAAAATGTACTGCGAGGTCCCATCGAAGGCGGTCGGCTGCTGCGGCGGCGAGATCGCGCCGACCGCCGAGTCCGCCACGTTGGCAAAGATCACCCGGCGCCTGAAATCGAAGTTGACCAGTTGCGGGCCAACGACAAAGACGACCTCTCGCTGAAGAGAAACGATGAAGATGACACGATCGCCGACGCAAATGGTCGTCGGGGCGGGAGGACTCTGCCTGATGTCCAACCAAGAGGTGACCCGGGCTTCGTCGGCGCCCGGCTGCGCGTAGGCGGTACTCCCAGCGAAGAGCGCGAACGCAAGTGTAGCCCACAGCAGCGAGGCGACCAGTCGCGAGGCGACCAGTGGCGCGGCGATCGGTTGGGCGGCGATCGCTTGGATCGTCGCTGCGCGCCGGCTCGCCGACGTCTGACGATGCATCTCCATGCCCGGGCTTTCAGTTGTGGGGTGAGAACTCCGAACTGTCTGCTCAATCAGGCTCGCGTAAGCGCCACCTTATCAGCTTCCTGGCCGTTTGGGGCATCGCCGACGCGATCGTGGTGCTGCGCGCCAACCTGCATCGGAGCGAAAGGGTTCGCCGGCCTCCGGGAAGCCTGTGAAGCCGCGGCGATCGCAGAAGAGAACTGCGACGGGCGCGCGGCCCCCTGCTAGGCAGACAGCGGCCAAGCCTGTGCTAGTATTTCGGGCGGCGGAGACCAGCCACCGACAAGAGGAGCAGAGAATGACAAGCATCGGTCAAGATCCCATGGGACTGCGCGGTGCGCTCGTCGGGGCGATGGCGGAGAACTGGTGGCTGATCCTCTTGCGCGGGATCGCGGCGATCATCTTCGGCGTCCTGGCGCTGGCCTGGCCGGGCGTGACGATCGTCACGCTGGTGATCCTCTTCGCGGTTTACGCGCTGGTCGACGGCGTGGTCTCGCTGATCGCGGCGATCCGTGGCGGGACGATGTTTCCGCGCTGGTGGCTGGCGCTGGTCGGCGTCGCGGGCGTGTTCGCCGGGCTCTACGCGATCGTGTTCCCGGCCGCGGCGGCCCTCGTCCTTATCCTCATCATCGGATGGTGGTCCGTGGTGAGGGGGGTGTTCGAGATCGTCGGGGCGTTCAGTCTCCGCAAGGAGATCGACAACGAGTGGATGCTGATCCTCGCGGGTGCGCTGTCGGTGCTGTTCGGCATCGCGGTGGTGATCTTCCCGACCGCCGGCGCGCTCGCGCTGGTATGGATCATCGCCTTCTACGCGATCCTCTTCGGCGCGATGCTGGTCGGCCTCTCGCTCCGGCTCAAGAGGCACAAGACGGTCTAGCGAGCGACTGCGGCACAGTTGCGCCGTTTGGACCGGCAGCGCCGCCGCTACTCCGCGGCGGCCTGCTGGTCGAAGCGTTCGGCGATGACGCCGGCGGCCTCTTTGCGGGCCTCGATGTCGACCTGGAGCTCGAAAAGGCGCTTGTACATGCCGCCCTTCGCGACGAGCTCGTCGTGGCGGCCCTCCTCGACGATCTGGCCCGCGTTCATCACGCAGATCTTGTCGGCGTTGAGGATGGTCGAGAGGCGGTGGGCGATGACGATCGTCGTGCGGCCCTTCATCAGATGCTCGAAGGCGACCTGGACAAGCTGCTCGGACTCGGTGTCGAGCGAGGAGGTGGCTTCGTCGAGAAGGACGACGCGGGCGTCACGGAGCATCGCGCGGGCGATCGAGATGCGCTGGCGCTGGCCGCCGGAAAGCTGGACGCCATGCTCGCCGACCTGGGTGTCGTAACCGCGCGGCGTGGCCATGATGAAATCGTGCGCCATGGCAAATTTCGCCGCGCGCTCGATCTCCGCGATCGGTGCCTCGGGGCGGCCGAGTGCAATGTTGTCCTTGATCGTGCCGCTGAACAGATAGACGTCCTGGCTGACCAGCGAGATGGTCTCCCTTAGCGACGAGAGTTTGACTTTGCTGACATCCTGGCCGTCGATCAGCACACGGCCGGATTTGGCCTCGTAGAAGCGCTCGATGAGCGCCATCAGGGTCGTTTTGCCGGAGCCCGAGCGGCCGACGAGGGCGGTCATCTTGCCGGCCTCGGCGAGGAAGTCGAAATCCTTGAACACCGGCTCGTTCGGCCGATAGGCGAAGTGCACCTTCTCGAAGCGGACCTCACCCTTGTCGACGACGAGGTCGGGCCCGTCCTCGTTGGGGTTGAGGGTCGGCTTGATGTCGAGAAGGTCGTACATGAGGCCGACGCCGACGAGGCCGGCGGTGAGCGAGAGATGGGTGCGGGCGAGGCGCTTGGCCGGCTCGTAGGCGAGAAGGAGGGCGGCGAGGAAGGAGATCATCGAGCCGGGAGGATGGCCGAGCTCGATGACGGCGTAGCCGCCCCAGAGGATGCCGAGGCCGATCGCAACGCCGCCGAGGGCCTCCGAGATCGGGTTGGTCTTGAGGCCGATCTCCGCCATTTTGTTGGCGCGCTTCCGGTTCTCGTCGATGACCTTGGTCATGCGCTCCTGCATGACCTCTTCGAGGTTGAAGGCCTTAACGACGCGAATCCCTTGCACCGATTCCTGCATCGAATTCACGAGCTGGCCGGAGGCGGCAAAACCCTGACGCGCGAAGGCGCGCATCTTGATCGACAGCCGGTGCACCGAGAACATGATGATCGGGCCGATGATGAACACCGCGACGGTGACGATCGGCGCCTGGATGATCATCACGGTGAGGAGCGCGATGAGGGTGAGGAGGTCGCGGCCGAAGCTGGTGACGACGGTGTTGAGGACGTCGCGCGCGGCGTTGGCGTTGTGCGAAAGGCGGGTGATCAGTTCGCTCGAATGGGTGGAGGAGAAATAGTCCATCCCGAGCTTGAGGACGTGGCTGTAGATCTTGGCCTGCATGCGGGCAACGATGGAGTTGCCGATGCGGACCATGGTCATGCCCGAGCCGTAGATCGCGAAACCCTTGATGATCGAGGCGACGATGACAACCGTCGGGAGGATCCACAGCATCGTCGAGCTGCGCTCGACGAAGATCTGGTTGACGACGTCGCGGAGGATCCAGGCCATGAGGCCGGTGGTCGCCGCCATGATGCCCATGAGCACGAAGACGAGGGCGTAGCGGGAGGCGTAGTCGCGGAAATTCTCGCGCACGAGGCGGCCGAGGACGTGCCACGACTTCGTGTCGAGGCCGGCGACGACCGGAACCGGGGCCGCGGCTGGCCCTGCGGCCTTCGAAGGGGGGGGCGCGGGCGCGGCCGCGGCAGCGGGGGCAGGGGCGATCGAGAGGGGCTGGTTCATCGGTTCCTTGGCCGCTATTTCGCCGGCATCGCTTCTTCGACCAAAGCCGCCCAATAGGAGCAGCCGATCGGGATCGCTTCGTCGGCGAAGTCGTAGGTCGGGCTGTGCAGGCCCGAAGTATTCCCATTGCCCATGAAAATGAAGGCGCCGGGTCGCGATTCTAACATGAAGGAGAAATCCTCACCGCCCATGACCGGCGCGATGTCGGTGTCGACGCGTTCGGCGCCGGCGACCTTGCTCGCGACCTTGGCCGCGAAACGGGTCTGGTCGGCGTGGTTGCGGGTGACTGGGTAGTGGCGATTGTAGGTCACGGTTGCGGTCGCGCCGTAGGCGGCGGCGATGTTCGTGGCCAGCGTCTTCATCTGGCGCTCGACGTGATCGCGGACCTCGGCGCGCAGCGTGCGGGCGGTGCCGATGAGCTTGCCGTAGTCGGCGATGACGTTGTGGGTGTTGCCGATCTGGATCATCGTGATCGACACCACCGCGGCGTCGAGCGGGTCGACGGTGCGCGAGACGATGCTCTGCAGACCCTGGACGATGGCGCTCGCCACGACGATCGGGTCGACGGTGTTGTGGGGTTTGGCGGCGTGGCCGCCGCGGGCGTGGATCTCGATCTGGACGTCGTCGGCGGCGGCTAGGATCGGGCCGGTTCTTATGCCGAAAGTGCCGAGCGGGATGCCGGGCATGTTGTGGAGGCCGTAGACCTCCTCGATGCCGAAGCGCTCCATCATGCCGTCCTCGACCATCGCCAGGCCGCCCGCCCCGCCTTCCTCGGCTGGCTGGAAGATCACCACCGCCGTGCCGTCGAAGTTGCGAGTCTCAGATAGGTAGCGCGCGGCGCCGAGCAACATCGTGGTGTGGCCGTCGTGCCCGCAGGCGTGCATCAGGCCAGGGTTTTCCGAGACCCATCCGTTCCTGTTGGCCTCGGTGATGGGGAGGGCGTCCATGTCGGCGCGGAGGCCGATGACGCGGCCGCTGCCGGTCTTCCGCCCACGAATCACGCCGACGACGCCGGTACGGCCGATGCCGGTCACCACCTCGTCGAGCCCGAAGCCGCGCAGGCGCTCGGCGACCTTCGCCGCGGTGCGGTGGACGTCGTAAAGGAGCTCGGGGTGGCGGTGAAGGTCGTGGCGGAACTCCACGAGATCGGGCTGAAAATCGGCGAAACGGTTGATAACGGGCATGAATCCGGGGCCAAACGGGAAACGCGAGCCCGTTATTATACCGGTTCGGGTGGGCCTGGGAATCTTCCCGTCGATCAGGCCGGGATTGGCGCCAAACCGCCGGTGTGGACCAGGAAATCGACGATCTTGTCCACACCGACGCCGCCGCGGATGTTGGTGAAGACGAACGGGCGCGCGCCGCGCATCTTCCTGGCGTCGCGGTCCATGACCTCGAGCGAGGCGCCGACGAACGGAGCGAGGTCGATCTTGTTGATGACGAGGAGGTCGGACTTGGTAATGCCGGGGCCGCCCTTCCTAGGGATCTTGTCGCCGCCCGACACGTCGATGACGTAGATCGTGAGGTCGGCGAGTTCGGGGGAGAAGGTGGCGGAGAGGTTGTCTCCTCCCGATTCGATGAGGATGAGGTCGAGGCCGGGGAAGCGGGCCTCCATCTCGGCGACGGCGGCGAGGTTGATCGAGGCGTCCTCGCGGATGGCGGTGTGCGGGCACCCGCCGGTCTCGACGCCGATGATGCGCTCGGGGGCGAGCGCCCCGGAGCGGGTGAGGAACTCGGCGTCCTCCTTGGTGTAGATGTCGTTGGTGATCGCGGCGATGTTGAAGCGGTCGCGCATCCCCTTGCAGAGCGCGTCCATGAGGGCGGTCTTGCCGGAGCCGACCGGGCCGCCGATGCCGACGCGGAGCGGACCGTTCTTCGAGATCATGAGCGGAAGAGCCTCGTGTACTGGGTTTCGTGTCTCATGCAGGCGATGTCGGCGCGAAGCGCGGCGCCGCCGAGGTCGGTGAGGGGGGCGGCGAGCGCCTCGGTGGCGGTCGCGTGGATGACCGGGAGGAGGGCGGCGAGGGTGCGCTGGCCGTCGGTCTGGCCGAGGGGGATGGCGCGGAGGCCGGCCGAGACGAGGTTCGCGGCGAAGGCCTGGAGGTAGGCGGGGATCGCGGCCTCGAGGTCGACATCGTGCGCGGCCGCCGCGGCGGCGAGGGCCACGGGATACGCGGCGATGCCGTCGATGGTCACGGTGGTCGCCAGCTCGGGCAGACGCTCCGCCGGCCAGGCGGCACGGACGGCGGTCAGGAAAGCGGCGCCCTGCGCGGTGGTTTCGAGGTGGCGTTCGCGGCTCGGCTGGAAGGCGACCGCAAGCTCGGCGATCTCGCTCAGGCGGGCGAGGTCGTGGTCGAGCGCGGCGCGGTAGGCGTGGGCGATCAGGATCGCGTCGGTGCGGCCGGCGCCGTGGACCAGCACGCCCTCGATCCATGACGCGAGGCTCGACGCGTTCTTGACCGTGCCGTCCTCGACCGCCCATTCGAGGCCGTGCGAATAGCTGAAGCTGCCGACCGGGAAGGACGGCGAGAGCCAGGCCATCAGCAGGCTCAAGGTCGAACCGCTTGTGGTGCTCTCAGCCGTCATGGTGATGGCCGTAGGCGCCGCCCTCGGGCTCGAACGGGGCCTCGATATGCTCGACGGTGGCGCCGAGCTTCCGCATCAGCGCCTCGATGACATGGTCGCGGCGGATGCGGATGCGCTCGCCGAGAATCTGCGCGGCGAAGTGCCGGTTGCCGAGATGCCACGCAACGCGGGCGAGCGCGGTCGCGTTGCGGGCGGTGATCTCGGCCAGAGGCTCAGGCGCCGCGCGGACGAGGACGACGCGGCCGTCCTCGAGCTGCAGGCCGTCGCGGTCGCGGAGGGCGACCGGCTGCGGAAGGTCGAGGAGGAAGGCGAGCCCGCCCTCGGCTGTCATCGCCACGCGGCGGCGATGACGACCCTCGGCGTCGAGGGTGATGCTGTCGGTAGCCGCGTCGGTCCAACTGCCGGCGGGTAGCACTTCGGTGGCGCGGATCATCTATTTCGGCAGGAACGCCTGATCGAGGACTTGGTGAACGGAGAACGGGCAGACGATGGGGAAGCGATCCTCGGGAAGGCTCGTCTTGCCGGCCGCATTCAAACGGGCGGCTTCGTACTCTTCCGCGAGGACCTTGGCGGGATAGGTCCGGAGACTCGGACTCTCGCCAACCAGCTTGGAGATCCTCCGCCGGTGCTCGAAAATGGTGCCCTTCCAACTGGCACTGCGCATTTGCGGTTGAAAGGCCCACTTGAGCAAGTGGACCAAGATCACGTTCATCGCGCCTTCGATGCGTCTCTTGTCCGATCGCCCCAAGCTCTCGATCTCCTCGGCGACGTTCTCCCAATCGAGCCCCGCAGGCCGGGCAGCGCGCAGCTTCTTGGCCTGATCCGCGGTCCAGGCAAAGTAATCGACCTCGTAGTCGGCCGATTCCGGAAGGTTGATCTTCACCTTGTTCATGGCGGTCAGCTTAAAACAGGAAGTAGCGCTGCGCCATCGGCAGGACTTTGGCCGGTTCGCAGGTGAGGAGCTCGCCGTCGGCGCGGACTTCGTAGGTTTCGGGGTCGACCTCGATGTTGGGCGTCGCCGAGTTGTGGATCATCGAGTCCTTGGTGAGTTTTCGGGTGTTCTTGACCGCGAGAACCGTACGGTCGAGCTCGAGGCGGTCGGCGATGCCGTCGTCCGCGGCGGCCTTGCTGACGAAGGTGACCGAGGAGCGGGTCATCGCCTTGCCGTAGGAGCCGAACATCGGGCGGTAATGGACCGGCTGCGGGGTGGGGATCGAGGCGTTGGGGTCGCCCATCGGGGCGGCGGCGATGGTGCCCATCTTGAGGACCATGTCCGGCTTCACGCCGAAGAAGGCGGGCGACCACAGCACGAGATCGGCGAGCTTGCCGACTTCGACCGAGCCGACCCATTCGTCGAGGCCGTGGGCGATCGCCGGGTTGATGGTGACCTTGGCGATGTACCGCTTCACGCGCCCGTTGTCGTTTCGGGTGTCGCCAGGCAGGTAGCCGCGCTGGACCTTCATCTTGTGCGCGGTCTGCCAGGTGCGGATCAGGACCTCGCCGACGCGGCCCATGGCCTGGCTGTCGGAGGAGATGATCGAAAAAGCGCCGAGGTCGTGGAGGATGTCCTCGGCGGCGATGGTCTCTTTCCGGATGCGGCTCTCGGCGAAGGCGATGTCCTCGGCGATCTGCGGGTCGAGGTGGTGGCAGACCATGAGCATGTCGAGATGCTCGTCGAGGGTGTTCACCGTGTAGGGGCGGGTCGGGTTGGTCGAGGAGGGGAGGACGTTGGAGAGGCCCGCGACCTTGATGATGTCGGGGGCGTGGCCGCCGCCGGCGCCCTCGGTATGGTAGGCGTGGATGGTGCGGCCCTTGAAGGCGGCGATGGTGTCCTCGACGAAGCCCGACTCATTCAGCGTGTCGGTGTGGATCATCACCTGGACGTCGTAGTCGTCGGCGACGGTGAGGCAGTTGTCGATCGCCGCGGGCGTGGTGCCCCAGTCCTCGTGAAGCTTCAGAGCGCACGCGCCGGCCTTGATCTGCTCCTCGAGCGCGGAGGGCAGCGAGGCATTGCCCTTTCCGGCGAAGGCGAGGTTGACGGGGAAGCCCTCGGCGGCCTCGATCATGCGCTGGAGATGCCAGGGTCCGGGCGTGCAGGTGGTGGCGTTGGTGCCGGTCGCGGGGCCGGTGCCGCCGCCGAGCATGGTGGTGATGCCCGAGGTCAGCGCCTCGTCGATGATTTGCGGGCAGATGAAGTGGATATGGGTGTCGAGCCCGCCGGCGGTGATGATCTTGCCCTCGGCGGAGATCACCTCGGTGCCGGGACCGACGATGATGTCGACGCCGGGCTGGACGTCCGGGTTGCCGGCCTTGCCGATGGCGGCGATCTTGCCGTCGCGCAGGCCGATATCGGCCTTCACGATCCCCCAGTGATCGATGATCAACGCGTTGGTGATGACGGTGTCGACGGCGCCCTCCGCGCGGCTCCGCTGGCTCTGGCCCATGCCGTCGCGGATGACCTTGCCGCCGCCGAACTTCACCTCCTCGCCATAGGTCGTGAAGTCCTTCTCGACCTCGACGAAGAGCTCGGTGTCGGCAAGGCGGACCTTGTCGCCGACGGTCGGGCCGAACATCTCGACATAGGTCGCACGGGAAATGCGCTGGGGCATCTCATCAACTCCCACTCAGCCTGATAAAACCCTTTGCCTTGCTTACCTTGCGGTCGAAGGTCAGCGTCGCGCGGCATCCGCCCGCCAGGTTGACGGCGCCGATCAAATGGTCCCCGAAATCGCCGGGTCCCTCGAGGAACGAGGCAAGGGCATGCTTGATCGCGGGCGCGTCTTGGACATCCAAATTGGCTGCGCCCAGCAGCCTATCGATGATGTCCTGGACGAACTCCTTGGTCAGGCGGACATGGTTGCGGAGCACCCACACCGCTTCCGCCACCACCACCTGGCTCACGAAGAAAGTCTCCTCACCTGTCGCCACGAGCTCAGCGACAAGCCGCGTCTGCTCGGGAGAGTCGGGAAGGATCGAGTCGTCCAGCAGCAGGCGAAGGACGATATTCGTATCAAGGCCGAGCACGCGGCTTGCCCTTCCCGAGGGCACGCTGACCGCGTGCCTCGCGAGCCTCTTGGATCCAACGATCGATGTCGGTCGACGATACAGGCTCCTCAAGGCGAACAATTCCGCGGAGGTCCGCGAGGGTTCCAGTACGCGCCTCGAGGACCACGCGGCCGTCAGGCTCCTGATTGAACGCGATGCGGTCTCCGGGCTTCAAGTTCAGCAGTCTTCTCAGCGCGACCGGGAGCGTCACCTGTCCTTTGGATGTCATCTTCGCTTCGTGTCTCATTCTCGTGCCTCCTTACATCGAGCATAGCATGTAAGGAGCCTCCGCGAAACAGCTAGAGTTTTCCCATCACCGCCTGGCGGAAGCCGTAGACGGTTCGGCCGCCGCGGAACGGCACGAGATTCACCGTACGGGTCTGGCCGGGTTCGAAGCGGGTGGCGGTGCCGGCGGGGATGTCGAGGCGGCGGCCCCGGGCCGTGGCGCGGTCGAAGGAGAGGGCGGGGTTGGTCTCGAAGAAATGGTAGTGCGAGCCGACCTGGATGGGCCGGTCGCCGGTGTTGGAGACGTCGAGGGTCACGGAATCGGAGCCGGCGTTAATCTCGATGTCGCCGTCGGCGTAGATGAATTCGCCCGGGATCATGGTCGGCCTCAGCGGATCGGTTCGTGGATGGTGACGAGCTTGGTGCCGTCGGGGAAGGTCGCCTCGACCTGGACGTCGTGGATCATGTCGGCGACGCCCTCCATGACCTGGAAGCGGTTCAATACGTGCGCGCCGGCGGACATGAGGTCGGCGACGGAGCGGCCGTCGCGGGCCCCCTCGACGACGAAGTCGGAGATGAGCGCGATCGCCTCGGGATAGTTGAGCTTGAGGCCGCGCTCGAGCCGGCGGCGCGCGACCATCGCGGCCATCGAGATGAGAAGCTTGTCCTTCTCGCGGGGAGTCAGATTCACGCGGTCACCTTCAGAACGTCCAGACGCGGGGAAGAGGATGGGCTCGGAGCGCGGCCAGCGCGGCGATGAGGTCGCGGCGAAGCGCCTGGCCGCTCGGGGCGAGGAAGCGCGCGAGGAGCATGCCGTTCCAGGCGCTGGCGCCCCAGGCGCTGGCACCGGCCTCCCCATGCGCCGCGGCAAGGGCGGAGCGCGTGGCGTCGAGACGGATCGCGGCATCGGGCGCGACATAGAGAAGTGTGGCGCACGCGGTGGCGCCGGACGCGATCGCCGGAGCGGAGAGGATCGCGTGGGCGTCGCCGTCGAGACGGAAGCCGTCGGCGAAGACGAGGCGGCCGGCGTGGCGGACGCGCCAGGCATCGCGGAGCGAGACGGCGCGGACGGTCTCGCCCATGGCGGTGCGGCCGAAGACAAAGGCCTCGACGGCGAGGAGCGTCGCATCGGCGGCGAGGTCGACGGTCAGGGTGCGGGCGAGGGCGGAGCGGTCGAAGAGAATCGTCTCCTGCGGCAGCCAGTCGAGACGGGCACCGGCGCCGAGCGAGAGACGGATTTCGACATGGGCCGGCTCGGGCGTCGCGGCGCGGTAGATGCGCTCGGCGGCCTGGGTGGTGACGATGGCCCCCGCCGCGTCGCCGACCGTCACGGAGAAGCCGATGCGGTCGCCGCCGGTGAGGCCGCCGGCGGTGTTGATGAACACGGCCTCAGGCGGCGCTCCGGCGGCGGGCGTGGGGAGGCGGATCTTCGCCGAGCCCTCCTGGTAGAGGACGGAGAGCCTGGTCTCGCCGGTGGCGGTTCCGGACTCGTCGCGGCGCGCGCGGAAGGCGACCTCAGCCCGGCCGCGGGCGCGCTGGGGAGCGGCCGCCTCCGCAGGCGAAGCGGCGGGGCCGTCGGGCGTCTCACTCAGGGGGGCGAGGCGTGCCATGTCGATCCGATGCCAAGGGCGCGCAGAGATGCTGCAAGGCCAAGGCCATGCCACAGGTCATAGCCAGCACGGGACGCTTCGCCAAGCGTGCCCAAAGATTGGGCAGCGCTTGCCTCGGACACTGTGCGTGGGGGACGCTGCTTCCCCCCAACACTGCCGGGCCTAACCTCCCCCTTCCCCTCGTGGGGAGCGTTGGGGGAGGCCGAGCGTCTTCGTTTGCTCTCAGCCGAGTTCTTCGGCGAGTCCGATGAGAAGCCTTTCGGGCCCGCGGAGGTAGCAGAGCCGATACGCGTCTTTGTACCGGACTACTTCGCCCACGAGTTGCGCGCCGCGCGTGCGGAGCCTTTCAAGCGTCTCGTCGATGTCGTCCACGGCGAACATGACGCGGAGGTAGCCCAGGGCGTTGACCGGAGCGTTCCGGTGATCTGCGACGACAGGCGGCGTGAGGAAGCGGGAGAGCTCGAGCCGGCTGTTGCCGTCGGGCGTGCGCATCATGGCAATCTCGACACGCTGATCGCCCAGCCCAGTGACACGTCCGGCCCATTCTCCTTCGATCGTCGCCCGCCCCTCGAGCTCGAGGCCGAGTTCGCGAAAGAAATCAATCGCCCCTGCGAGGTCTTCGACAACGATTCCTACGTTGTCCATCCGCTTGAGCGCCATGCTTCCAACCTCCAAGGTGTCGCCCAGGCTTGCATCATGGACCGCCCTGAACCGCCACCCCGTTTCAAACGGTTGCTTAGGGGTCTGTTGGTTTGCTTGAGTATACTGCCTTCACAACGCCCGGGCCGATCACGGAGTTGGGGCTTCGAACCGGCGCGAGGTTCGGCTAAGCATCGCGGGCATCGAGACCTTGAGGACAGGGACGGCTTTGCGGACGAGACTGGGCATTGTGCTCCTAGCGGCGATCGCCGCGATTCTTCCGGCGCGGGCGGCGAATGCGGCCGCGTATATCCTCGTCGACATTAGGTCCGGGACGGTGCTTGCCGCCGACAACGCGCACCAGATCTGGTATCCGGCCTCGCTCGCCAAGCTGATGACGGCGCAGCTTGCGTTCCGGGCGCTCGAGGCGGGGGCGCTGCGCCTGACCACGCCGGTGATCGTATCGGCCAACGCGGCCGCCGAGCCGCCGAGCAAGATGGGCTATCGCGCGGGGACGGTGATCACCGTCGACAATGCGCTGAAGATGATGCTGGTCAAATCGGCCAACGACATCGCCATGGCGATCGGCGAGACGATCGGCGGAAACGAGGCCGGGTTCGTCGGGCTGATGAACGCCGAGGCGCGGCGGCTCGGCATGGGGTCGACGCAGTTCCGCAATCCGAACGGGCTTCCCGAGAACGGGCAGGTGACGACGGCGCGCGACCTTGCGGTTCTCGCCCGCGCCATCCTTCTCGACCACCCGCAATACAGCGCCTATTTCGGGGTCAGCGCGATCCTCGCCGGCGGTACCGTGCTGCCCTCGCAGAACGACCTCCTCGAGCGCTATCCGGGCGCGACGGGGATGAAGACCGGGTTCATCTGCTCCTCCGGCTACAACCTCGTCGCCTCGGCCGAGCGCGGCGGGCGCGGGCTGATCGCCGTGGTGCTCGGCGCGACCTCGGCGGAGGAGCGCGCGCGGATCGCCGCCGGCCTGCTCGACCAGGGTTTCGCCACGCCGGGCGCCTTCGGGCGCCCGGTCGACGCCTTCGTCGGCAATTCGCCGACGCCGACCCCGGCCGACATGCGGAGCGTGGTGTGCGCCGCGGGGCTGCCGCCCGATGGCAATCTCGAGGCGGGGTCGGACGATCCCGACTCTTCGCTCGGCCCGCGTGTGGCGATCATGCAGCCGGTCCCGGTGTCGACGGGAGGGGCGGACGCGCGGGCGCCGGCGCTGGCCTTCGGCGTGCCGGTGCCGCCGCCGCGGCCGGGCGGGCCGGTCCTCTACACCTCGCCGGCTCCGATCCCGCTGACGCCAGCGATGCAGCTACGGCGGTGAACCCGGCGAGCCGCCTACCGGCCGAGCGGCCGGTGCCGATCCCGATCACGGTGCTGACCGGACCCAAAGGCGCGGGCAAGACGCAGATCCTCAACCGGCTCTTCGCCGATGGCGGGCTCGCCGATACGGCAGTGATCCTCAACGAGACGGGCGGGACAAAACTCCGCCATGGGCTCGTCACCGAGGCCGACGAGGAGCTGGTCGAGCTCGGCGGCGGGTGCGTGTGCTGCACGGCGCGCGGCGCCTTCACCGGCGCGCTCGAGGATCTTCTGCGCGCGCTCGACAATCATCGCCTGACCCGGCTCGACCGGGTGATCGTGGAGACGGCCGGGGAGGCCGACCCGGCGGCGCTGATCGCCTCGCTCGCGCTCCATCCCTATCTCTCGCTCCGCTATGCGATCGATCAGGTGGTGGCGGTGATCGACGGGGCGCGAGCCGAGGCGCTCCTCGCCGAAGATGGTCCGGTTGCCCGACAAATCGTGCTCGCCGACCGGCTGGTGATCGGCGGCGCGCATGGCGCCGATTTGCCGGCGAAGTTGAATCGGTTGAATCCCTTGGCGAGGATCGTTGATCCGGCGTCGGAGAAGGGGGCGCTGTTCGGTCCGCGGCCGTTCGCGGGCGATGCCGCGCCGGGGGTGAGCCGCAGGTTCCTGTCGACCGACGGGTCGGCGCCGGTGCTGCGCCGGGTCGGGGCGGCGGGGCTTCGCGTTCTCGCGCTGCGCTCAGAGGCCGGGCTGGCGAAGCGGCGGATCGACCTCCTGGTCGACCTCCTCGGCACGATGGTCGGCGCCCAGTTGACGCGCGCCGCCGGCCTCATCGCCGCCGAGAACGGACGGACCTATTCGGTGCAGGCGGCGGAAGGCGTGTTCCTGCCGATCGTGCCGGTCGATGAGGCCGGCACGGGCGCGGCGCTTCACTGCGTGATCGAGGCGGGCGCCGAGGAGCGGGTGCGGGCGGCGTGGGATGCGGCGCTCGGGGCGATCCGGCCCGACCAGGCGGACGCCACCGCGCTCACCGAAAATCCGCTCGCCGTGCCCGGGCTAAAGCTTGGCAAGTAGATCGCCAAAGGTTACTAGTAGTAAATCTGACCGAAGGAAGTCACCGGTATTAAGGTTAATCGTGATTTTACGGTCAGTTGAGCTATTTGAGCCAAGTCAGAACTAAATCCTAACACCCGATTAAGCTATATTGACGCGTGGAATTGCCATTTGCGGAGTGGCCACGCGGTGCTGTCTACCCTCTCTTCGGTCGTCGAACGGTTGCCCACGGCGGGCCCGTGGGCTCCGCTGGCGCGCGCCGGCAGGCTGGCCGAGGGCATCGTCACGGGTAAAGACGATCGTTCAGTTTCTCAGCGAATTGCGCTGATCGCCTTCTCGACCCGCATCGTTTCCGCGCTCATCGCCTATCTCAGCCAGGTGCTCCTTGCCCGTTGGATGGGCGACTACGAGTACGGCGTGTTCGTGATGGTGTGGGTCGCCGCCGTGATCATCGGCGGCCTCGCCTGCTTCGGCTTCCAGAAGTCGATCGTGCGCTTCGTGCCCGAGTATCGCGAGCGGCGCGAGGACGATCTCCTGCGCGGCGTGATCGTCGGCAGCCGCCTGCAGGGGCTGTTCACGGCGACGGTGCTCGCCCTCATCGGCATGGCCGGTCTCGGGCTGTTCGAGGGGATCGTCTCCAACACCTATCTCATCCCGCTCTATCTCGCCGCGATCTGCCTGCCGATGCTGGCGGTGGCGGAGATCCAGGAGGGGATGTCGCGAGCCTTCAACTGGGCCGACCTCGCCCTCTGGCCGACCTTCATCTACCGGCCGCTCCTCATCCTCCTCACGATGTGGCTGGCGCTCCGCCTCGGCTTCGAGGCCAACGCGGTGACCGCGATGGGGTCGGTGATCATCGCCACCTATATCGCCACGGTGTGGCAGTTCGTGTCGCTGCAGCTGCGGCTGCGGCGGACCGTGCCGGTCGGGCCGCATCGCTACCAGATCGTGAAGTGGATCGGCATCTCGCTGCCGATCTTCCTGGTCGAGGGATTCTTCAACCTCCTCACCAATGTCGACATCATCATCGTCGGCCAGTTCGTGCCGCCCGATCAGGTCGCCGTCTATTTCGCCGCGACCAAGACGCTGGCGCTCGTCCACTTCGTCTATTTCTCCGTTCGCGCGGGGGCGGCGCACCGCATCTCGCAGTACTTTACCGCGGGCGACCGGGTGCGGCTCGAGGCGCTGGTGCGCGACACGCTGCACTGGACGTTCTGGCCCTCGCTGGCGCTTGCCGCGATGCTGCTCGTGGTCGGGAAGCCGCTCCTCGGGCTGTTCGGGCCGAGCTTCGTCGACGGCTACCCGCTCCTCTTCGTGTTCACGATCGGGCTCCTGTTCCGCGCCTCGGTCGGGCCGGCAGAGAGCCTCCTGTCGATGTCGGGCCAGCAGCGCATCTGCGCGATGGTCTACTTCCTGACCTTCGTCTTCAACGTGGCGATGAATTTCATTCTCATCCCGCACTTCGGCCTGATGGGCGCGGCGATGGCGACGGCGATCGCGCTCTTCGTCGAGGCGACGGGGCTGTTCTTCGTGACCTGGGCGCGGCTCGGTATCCGCTGCTCGATCCTGTTCGCTTTCGGTCCCTCGTGGAAGGCAGCGGAGGCCAGCCGCGCATGAGCAGCATGGACGGACTCTTCTTCGATCAGGCAGTCGCCGTCGGCAACCGGCGCGACCGCGAGCTGGCTTCAGGCGTCACCACCAGCCGCTTCGTCGAAGCAAACGCGATCGAGGGGCTGATCCCGGAGTGGCACCAGCTCGCCGCCGGCGCGGTCGAGGCGAACCCGTTCTTCGAAGCGGATTTCCTGATCGCCGCGGCGCGCAATCTCGCGCCTTCCGGCACGCGTTTCCTCACCGTGCGGAACGATGACGGCAAGCTCATCGCCCTCGTTCCGGTGCGCACCCATCACTCGGCGCTGGTCGTCCCCACCGCGAGCGTCTGGGCGCATGACTACGGCCCGGTAGGCGCGCCACTCATCGACGCGCAATCGCCGGAAGCCGCGAGCGGTCTTCTTCACGCGCTGACCGCAACCGGGCGGGTCGCGGTGTTCCCCTATCTCCCGCTCGCCGGCGCGGCCGCCACCGCGCTGGTCGGCGCGGCGTGGCGCGACAAGCTGCCGATCGGGCTCGCCAGCCAGCACGAGCGGGCGATGATCCAGGAGGGCGAGGTCGAGGGCGACATCCGCCGCTCGCTCCCCACCAAGCGCCGGAAGGAATTCGCGCGCCAGATGCGCCGGCTCGGCGAACTCGGTGCGGTGACGATCGAAACGGTCTCCGAGACCGCCGCGGTTCGCGCCGGGTTCGAGGAGTTCCTCGCGCTCGAGGCCAAGGGCTGGAAAGGGGAGGGCGGGACGGCGCTGGCCTCGTCCGAAGCAACGCGGAAATTCGCGCTCGAGATCGTCTCGCGGCTGTCGGCGATCGATTGCTGCCGGGTCAGCGCGATCCGCGTCGACGACCGTGCGGTCGCGATGCTGGTCACGATCCTCTCGGCCGACACCGCCTATAGCTGGAAGATCGCCTTCGACGAAGCCTTCGCGCGCTTCTCGCCGGGCGCCCAGCTGATGCTCGAAGCGGCTTCCGCGCTCCTCGCCGAAAGCGGCGTGCAGCGCATCGATTCTCTCGCCTCCGCGGACCACCCGATGATCGACCATCTGTGGCGCGGGCGGCGGGTGATGGGGACTCTCGTCGTGGGTCCCGAGGGCGGGAAGCTCCGCCAGCGCATGGTCGCCGGAGCGCTCCGCTCCAACGCATGGCTGCGCGGTACCGCCAAGGCGGCCCTCGCGACGTTCAAGAAACGGGAAACTGGAGAACCAACATGAGCTACTTCGAATTCGAAGAGGCGGGGCGCCGGACCTTCCCGAACGAACCGTTCGGGTACCGCCACGGCCTCGCCGGCCATCCCCTCCTGACGCTGAACGCGCTCGCCGACCTTGCCGGCCGGCTCGACCGCGACCGCGTCGAGTACAATTCGGGCAAGCTGAACATCGACCAGCGCCCCGAGGACGTGCCGCTCATCGACATGCCGCCGGCCGATGTGGTGCGCTCGATCGAGACCGCGGGCGCGTGGATGGTGCTCAAGCACGTCGAGAGCGTGCCGGAATACCGGGCGCTCCTCGAAGCGTGCCTCGCCGATGCCGCCAACGCCGCGGGGATCAGCGCCGTCGACTTCAAGAACATGACCGAGCTCGAAGGGTTCATCTTCGTCTCGTCGGCGAATGCGACGACGCCCTTCCATCTCGACTACGAGCAGAACTTCTTCGTCCATCTCCACGGCGAGAAGCTGATGCATATCTTCGACAACCGCGACCGCACGCTGGTATCCGAAGCACAGCTCGAGACGGCGCCGAACAAGCACCGCAACCTTCCCTACCGCGAGGATTTCGAAACGCGGGCGCAGGCCTTCCCGATGCAGGCCGGACAGGGGCTGTTCCTGCCCTACACCTGGCCGCACTGGGTGAAGACCGGGTCGCAGTATTCGATTTCGATGGCCATCAACTGGAAGACGCCCGCGATCGTGCGCATGAACAAGCTCTACGCAGTCAACGCGATCATGCGCCGCTTGAAGATGCCGCAGCCGGCGCCGGGCAAGCACAAGGCCTGGGACTCGATCAAGGTCGCCGCCTATTCCGCGGCGCGCGGGATGATCGAGCCGCTGCGCAAGAGCGAAGGCATGCGTCGCCGGTTGCGCGGGCTCTTCTTCGGCCGCAAGGCGAACTACTACTACGGCCCCAAGCCGACGACGTAGGACGAAGGACGCCACCTCCTCTCCTCCCCCTGCAGGGGGAGGAAAGAGTTGGGGTAGGCTCGCACCATGAGCGACACTCCCATCGTCTACGTGTTCAGGAGCCGGAGCGGGAACGTGCTCGACGATGCGGTCATCAGCGCGGCTTCGGCCGACCTCGTCATCCGGACCTATGGCGGTGGCGGATTGTTCGGCGAGGGTGGGCTGGCCGACGCCTTCGGCGGATGCGCGACCTTCATCAACGATGGAACTGGCGAGCGATATTTCGGCGTGTGGGGAGCGCGGAAAGCCTCGCACTTCCGAGCCGCTTTGAGGCGGTCCTTTCCGGGACTCGAGACCCGCTGGACGCGCCCGCCGGCGCGGCCGGTGTCGTGGCAGACGCGTGCCGCGAAGCCCAGCGCCGCAGCGCGCAGGCGCCGCGCGCTGCACGGTTCTGATCCCGTCCCGGCGGCGGTGGCGGATCTCCGGCGTTGCTAGTTCCTAGCCCGGCGTGAGGGCGTCGAGGATGCGGGTGCCGAGCGGGCGCGGCGGGAGCGGTTTGCCGAGCACGATCGCCCAGTAGATGCGGCCGTCCTCGTCGGCGGCGGCGCCGATGCCGAATTCGGTGACGAGCTGGTTGAGGAGATTGGCGCGGTGGCCGGGGGAAGCTTCCCACACCGGCATCACCTGCTGAAGACTCGTGTAACCGGCGGCGATGTTCTCGGCCGCGGCGGCGGCGCGGTAACCGCCCTCGCGAATGCGCGCCGGGAACTGGCCGCCGACGGTGTGGCTCATCGTCTGACGGGCGGCCATCGCCTCGGCCTGGTGCTCGGCGATGGAGGTTAGGGTCGAGTCCACGGTCACCGGGTGGAGCCCACCATGCGCGCTGCGGAAGGCGTTGACGAGGCGCGCGGTGTCGCTGGCGCTGACCGCGAAATGGGTGGCCGAGCCGCCCGAGCCGAAGCCGATGCTGGTGCAGCCGGCGACGAGCGCGAGCGTGAAGAAGGCCAGGGCCAGTGGGAGTCGCATTTGGTCGCTCCGGCTAGAGGGAGAGGCGCTTCTCGTAGAGGTCGGGGAGGTCGTTCTCGATGAGCACTACGTCGAGCGGATTGAGCGTCCGTTGCAACTCGGCGTCGGCCTCTCTGAAGCTTGCGAAAGTGGCCAATTCCTGGCGGCCGTCGGACTTGTCGCGGAAGGCGGCGATGAAGGTCGGGATGCGCACCGGGCTCACCACATAGACGATGTCCGCGTGCTCCGCCGCGAGGGCTCCGAGGCGGGCGTGCTCCTCGGCGTGGCGGTCGCCCAGTTCGACCATCCCTGGCGTGATGAGGATGCGCTGGCCGCCCTCGCGACGGAGGAGGGTGAGGAGTTTCAGCGCGGAGGCGAACCCGGTCGGGTTGGAGTTGTAGGCGTCGTCGATGAGTTTGGCGCCGTTCGGGAGGAGCTTCACCTCCAGGCGGTGGGCGGCCTGCGGCGCGCTGCGAAGGGCGGAGACGATCTCCTCGGGCTTCATGCCGAGCTCGGCGGCCGCGGCGAAGGCGAGGGCGAGGTTCTTGGCCTGATGCGCGCCGTGGACGGGCGCGAAGATGGTGTGGCTCTCGCCCCTCCAGCGGATCGAAACGCGGACGCCTTCGGGCGTCTCGGTCGTGGACTCGATGGCGAGGTCGGCGGTCGCCTCGCCGATCGTGACGAAGCGAGCGCGGTTCGCGTCGAGGAGGCGCTTGGGGGTGGTAAAGGCGAGGATGTCGCCGTTGATGACCATACGCCCGCCCTTGGCGATGACGGCTTCGGAGAGCTCCGACTTCGCGGTGGCCGTTTCCTCGAGCGTACGGAAGCGCTCGTAGTGGGCGGGGCCGATGGCGGTGATGATTCCGAAATCGGGCGGGGTGAGTTCACAGAGGCGGGCGATCGAACCGCGGCCATAGGCGCCCATCTCGACGACGAAATACTGGTGCGCCGCGGTGAGCTGTTCGCGGACGACGCGGGTGATGCCGAGCGGGGTGTTGACGCTGCCGGGGGTGATGAGGGTCGGCGCGCGGAACTGGAGGACGTGGCCGAGGAGCGTCTTGACCGAGGTCTTGCCGTAGGAGCCCGTGACCGCGATCACGGTCGGACGGAGCTTCGCCATCTTCTCGCGCGCCTCGGCGATGAAGCGCTCGCCGGCGCGCTTCTCAAGCGGGGAGAGGAGGAGGTTGGCAAGCGCCAGGGCCAGCGGGAGGAGCTGGATCGGGATCACCCAGGCGATGAGCCAGGGGACGAAAGCCAGTGCCACGGCCGCGATCGTGGCAAGGACGAGGGCGACCTGGAGGATGCGTTTGGCGCGCGCGGTGAGGACGAGCGGCTTCTTGGCGCCCTTGGTCGGATCGGCCTCGATCCAGGCGAGGCCGGCGAGGGCGGCGGCCAGCGCCACGGTCAGCATCGGCGAGAGCTGGGGGAGGAAGAATTGCGCCACGCCGACGGCGAAGGCCGCGGCGCTGGCGCGGCGGTCGAGGGCGCGGCGCTCGATCAGCCAGGCGAAGAAGCGGACGGAGTCGTATTCCTCCTGCTGGTAGATGTGGAGGTAGGTGCGGAGCCGCTTCCAGGCGAAGAACAGGAACGCGGCCGCGACGATTAAACCGAGCCAGGTCACGCGCCGGCCTTTCGCTGGATCTCGCCGGCGAAGCTCTTGATCATGGTCTGCAGCTGGTAGCGGCCGGCGGTGAGGATAGAGTTGTGCTCGTAGCCGTCGAGGATCGACAGCTTCGCGCCCGGGATGAGATCGCGATAGCGGCCGGCTATCACCGGCGGGGTCTCGTCGTCGTCGCGGCCGACGACGAGATGGACCGGGACGCGGATCGTCCTCGCGGCCTCGGCGAGGTTCTCGTTGACGATCTTGACCATCGTCGCGCGCATCGCGCCGGCGGCCTTGTAGTCGGCGCTGCCGAAGCGGTCGCGCAGGCGGTTGCGGGCGGCCTCGTTGGGGGCGAGAAATTTCAGGGTCTTGTAGAGGCGGGTCTTGGCCTCGCGACGGATGCGCTTCAGGAGTGGCAGGGGGCGCGGGAGGCCGGCGGCGGCGATCAGGAAGAGGCCCGAGAGAAGCGTAGGCTGGCGCTCGGCAAGGCGGATGCCGACGCGGCAGCCGTTGGAATGGCCGACCCACAGCACCGGCTTCGGCGGCAGCGAGCGGAGGAA
>CAYOET010000029.1:0-6053 GCA_964402985.1 uncultured Bauldia sp.
TGTTCACGATCGAAGGCTTGTGGACTTTTGGCCAGGTGATGCTGATCAACATCGGCCTGTCCGGTGACAACGCGATCGTCATCGGCCTCGCCGCTGCAGGCCTGCCGCCAGTCCAGCGCAACCGCGTGATCCTCTTCGGCATCGTCGCCGCAACCGTCCTCCGCATTCTTTTCACGATTATCGCGGCCCAGCTTCTGGGCGTCGTCGGCCTCCTCCTCGCCGGCGGCATCCTCCTTCTCTGGGTGTGCTGGAAGATGTGGCGCGATCTGCGCACGCCGGCCCACGTCATGCAGGACGCCGAAGAGGCGCTGGTCGACGAGGACCTCGACCACGACAACTCGATCGCCGGCGGCATCCAGCCGCAGAAGACGTTCGCTCAGGCCGCATGGACGATCGTGGTCGCCGACGTGTCGATGTCCCTCGACAACGTTCTCGCGGTCGCCGGCGCTTCCCGCGACCACCCCTTCATCATGTACACGGGCCTCGTCGCCTCTGTGCTGCTGATGGGATTTGCCGCCTCGATCATCGCCCGCCTGCTGCAGCGCTATCACTGGCTGGGCTATCTCGGCCTCGCCGTGATCTTCGGCGTCGCCCTGCAGATGGTCTATCACGGCAGCCGCGAGATCTGGTGGCCGGAGGAGCACGCCGCGGAGGCCTCGCCCGTCGAGCCGATCGCCCCAGCCGAGACGCCCGCGGCTCCCGCGCCGACCATGGCCCCCGCGCCGGTTCCGGCGCCGGCCGCTCCGTAAGGACGCCTCTGGAAGCGCCCCCGACTCAGGTCGGGGCGTTTCTCGTTTCGCCCCCCGCGCGGAGATCGCCAGGCCCGACGCCGAGGACAACCGTCGCCTCGTCCCGGGCGCACCCGAAAAAGACGCCGGCGAGGTCATCGACCTCGCCGGCTCGCATTCCATCCGAGGAAAGCTATTCCGCCGGGTGCGGCGGGACGTTGTTCCCGTCGCCGTCTTCTTCATCCGTCTTCGGCCGTCCGCCCGAGACCTGGCCGCCCTTTCGGCCGGCTGCCGCCGCAAGCTGACGGTTCTGCGAGAAACTACGCTTCTCGTCGGGCACGTTATGCCCGCCCTTCCGCCCAGCCTTGGCGGCAAGACTGCGGTCCTGCGAAAAGCTGCGTTTCGAGTTGGGCACGCTCTGCCCGCCCTTGCGGGCGATCTCGCGCTGTCTGGCCTGATCCATAGACGCGAAGCCGCGGTTGGACTTGGGGGCATCGCGGCCTTGGTCTTCCGCCATCTCCGATCTCCACCGTGCAAAGCTGGAGCCCTTGCGTTTGTTCGGTTCCCCATGACCGCGGCAAACTCGGGCTCAATCCCCAACAGAACGGCTGCGCTGGCGATTTGGTTGCGTTGATCAACCAAACGGGAAAGTGGCCGATCCGCCACGCGCGCCGAGGGAACTTGCGGAAACGACGGAACGAGGCCCGCGAGTCCCCGTTCTGCGGTGGGGACAACGTGAGATTCACACTCCGCAGGAGGTTCGAAATGAACAAGAGAACTTGGCTGGCGACATCGGCTTTGGCCGGCGCTCTCATCTGGTCGAGCACGGCGTTCGCCCAGATTGGCCTCACCGGCGTGACCAATGTGGACGTCAATCTCCGGGCCGGCCCGGACATGGCGTATCCCTCGGTAACGGTGCTTCCCACCAATACCAGCATCACCATCTTTGGCTGCGACGCGGTCCAGGCGTGGTGCGACGTCGAGGCGGCTGGGAATCGCGGCTGGGTCGCCGCGCAGTTCATCAACTACGCCCTCCCGAGCGCTCCGGCACCGGTTCCGCTGCCGCAGGCGGTGGCCACGGTCCAGGTCCCGACCGTCACCTATGAGGTCGGGCCGTATTGGGATGCGCACTACGCCACCCAGCCGTTTTATGCCCAGCGTGAGCAGTTTGCTTCCGCGGCCGGCGGCGGGATCGCCGGCGCGGCCGGCGGTGCGGCTGTCGGTGGCGTGATCGGCGGACCGGTCGGCGCGGTGGTCGGCGGCGCGATCGGCGCCGGCGTCGGCGCCGGAGTGGCGACCGCTCCTCCGGCTGGCGCTCCGCTGACCGGCGCGGCCGGCGGTGCGGTCGTCGGCGCAGTCGTCGGCGGCCCGGTGGGTGCGGCTGTTGGCGGCGCGATCGGCCTTGCGGCCGGCGCGGCGATCACCCCGCCGCCCCCGGCCGTGCAGACCTACGTGACCCAGCAGCAGGTCGCGACCGTCATGGTCCCGGGCAGCGTCGCGGTCGGCACCATTCTGCCGCCGACTGCCGTGCTCTACCCGGTCCCGGACTACGAGTATCAGTTCGCGGTGGTGAACAATCAGCGGGTGTTCGTGAAGCCCGCCAACCGCGAGGTCGTCTACATCCTCAACTAGGGCGAACCTGCCGGGTCCTTCTGGACAGGTCCGAAAAGGACCCGGCACCATCCACCGGACGGCTTCCCTCCCCTGGCCGTCCGGTGGATGGTCTTCTCGCTGTCGCGAAGGGGCGCCTTGTCAACGCTCCCAGCGCCCCCGCTTCTCCTTGTTGACCGCCCGGGACAGGCGCCCGAACACGCGCTCGCGCGCCCTTCGCTCGTGCACTGCTTCGGAGTTGCGCGAGTCCTCCGCCACCAGCTTGGCGAACCGCGCCACGCGCTCGGCGTCGAGCGTCCCCTCCGCCACCGCCGCCTCGACCGCACAGCCCGGCTCGCCGTGATGCCGGCAGTCGTGGAAGCGGCAGCCCCGCGCCACCGCCGCGATGTCGGCGAACACATCCTCGATCCCCTCCCCGACATCCGCGAGCTGGAGCTCGCGCATCCCCGGCGTATCGAGGAGCCACCCGCCTCCGGCCAGACGATGCATCGACCGCCCGGTCGTCGTGTGCCGCCCGCGCGCATCGTCCTCGCGGATCGCCGCGGTGGCAAGCGCCTCGGCGCCGGTCAGCGTGTTGACCAGCGTCGACTTCCCGACCCCGGAGGATCCGACCAGCGCCACCGTCTGCCCGGGCCCGCACCACGGCGCCAGCACCGCGGCGGCGCCAGGGTCGCGCCCGTCCAGGCATTCGACCAGCAGCCCCGGCATCAGCTTCTGTGCCGCCGCGACGTAGCGCGAGGGATCGTCAGTGAGGTCCGCCTTGGTGAGGACGATCACCGGCGTCACCGCCGCCTCGCGCGCCAGCGCCAGATACCGCTCCAGCCGTGCGATATTGAAGTCCTGGTTGCACGACGTGACGACGAGGAGCGTGTCGACATTGGCGGCGATCAGCTGCACGCGCACTCGCGTCCCGGCCGCCCGCCGTTTGAAGAGGCTCTTGCGCTCGAGGACGCGCCTCGGCGCATGCCCCGAGCCGTCGATCAGCAGCCAGTCGCCGACCGTCGCCTCGTCCTCGGCCTCCTCCGCGACGAGCGGCAGCACCCGCCCGTCATAGCCCGGCCCGGCGACCTCGAGGGCATTCCGGTGCACCGCGAGCACGCGCACCGGGATGACACCTTCCTGGTCCTCCGGCGCGAGCTGCGATTGAAAGAAGTTCGACCAGCCGAACGCGGCCAGTCCGTTGAAATCCATTCTCATGGGGGTCTCGACCATCCGAGAGCTCCGCCCTTGGGCACGGGCCCCCGGGGGCACGGAGCAAGCCAAAACGCGCCACCGCGTTTGGCGCGGCCGGCGAGCGACGGATTACGAGCTGATCGGGACGAGACGGCGCCTTGTGGCGCCCAAAGCCTGGACGCCTAAGCGCGCGCGAAAGGCCCGGCAGCCCGGAGACGGACAATGGCAGACATCATTCACTCCTCGGCTCAGGTTTCGGACGCGGGTCTTCTACGCTTCGTCGCCGCTCCGCACAAGCGCCGCTAGCGTTTACGCCCGGCCTTGGCCCGCCGCGGCACGCGGTCGTTGCCGAGCCCGATCGCCTGCATCAGAAGCCCGACCAGTGCCTCGCGCTTGGCTGCCAGATCACTCATCGAGCGGAGAGTGATGTGCTTGACCCGCGTGGTCTCGCCTTCGAGGATTTTTGCCGGATCGTCGAGCCGCGTCCCCCACTCGAAGACCAGCCGCGCCTCCTCGGCGAACGGGAACACCCCGAAGAAGTACCCGACCTCCGGATGGCGATAGTTGATCGAATGCCAGCCCGGATTGCCGCGCTCCTCCGCCTCGGGGACGACCTCGCGAACGAGACCGCGCACCGCATCGGCCAACGCGCGCACCTCGGGGCTGTGGCCCGCGAGAATGGCTTCCGGGGCAACTGCGACACGTCCCATGGGCCCCCGCTTTTGGTCGCTGGCGTGATCGTTATAGCGCCGGGGCGCCGCGAAGGCGCCCCGCCAAGCCCCTACGGCTCGAACATGCTGCGCGGTGTCTCGCCCTGCAGGAACGGCTCGATCAGCGCGTAGAGGAGATCGGCCTGGGTGATCACCGCGGTGTGCGAGGTCGCCGGCAGGATGGCGAGGCGCGAGGCCGGAAGCGGCACGCCCATGTCGCCCATTCCTCCGCCGCCGAGCAACCGGAACAGCGCGACATTGTGCTCGAGCGTCGAGACGTCGGCGTCGCCCGCGATGATGAGGATCGGGATACTCAGCGCCTTCACGTCCTCCTCCCACGCCATCGGCTCCTTCTCGAGCTGGATGAGCTTGGTGGCCAGCGCCGCAAAGCCCTCCGGATTGGCGGCGAGCTTGCGGTACTCCTCCTCCATCGGCATGCCGGCGAACATCTCCAGGCTCATGGTCGGGATCATCTCGGTGAACGCCGGCTGCCAGCCGCTGACGTCGTAGGCGACCGACGCCGCGACCAGCTGGTCGACCTTTTCCGGGTGGCGGATGGCGAGCTGCAATCCCGCCGCCGACCCCATCGAGTAGCCGAACACATCGGCCTTCTCGACCCCCACCGCGTCCATGAACGCGGCGACGTCGTCGGCGAGGTTCTGGTAGGTGATCGGCCGGTCGATGTCGGTGGTGCGGCCGTGCCCCTGGAACTCGATGGCGTAGACCCTGTGCGTCTCCGCGAGAAGCGGGATGATCTCGCCCATCGCCGGGATGTTCATGTAGGCGCCGTGGAGCACGATCAGCGGATCGCCCTCTCCCGAGACCTCGTAATACATCTCCATGCCGTTGACCGCGACGCGGTCGCCCACGGGCGCCGACTGCGCGAAGGCCTGGCCGGAGATCAGCAGAGCCGTGCAAAAGAGGGTCGTGCGGAACATGGTCTTCTCTCCTTGTGATCGGGCGCCATTGCTCTAACGCCGCTGTCACGACGAACCACTGCCCGCCCTTTCGACATTCCGCCCCGCCAAAAATCAACCCGCCCTTCTGACCCCAATCCTCGGGCCTGCCCCGGACTGGAGGTGGACCCGTTCCGGCGGGAGGGCCATGATCCGCGTCGCCATGTCGAGCCGAGCGGTCCGGTCATTCCCCTGTCTGGAACATCTGTCAGATGACCCCGGTCGGAATGTGCGGTCCCCACCCGAGCGCGCTGGTCGTGTCGATGAGAAGCGCCTCAAGACCGCTTCTGCTGGCGCCTTCGGCCATTCGGCCTGTGGGCTTCTCGCCGTCGTTAGCAATGTACGGACTGCATCTTCTCGTTGTTGTCGGGTCCGGGCAACCTCGCCCGACCCTTGTGGGACTATGGGACCTGCACTCTGGGTCGGCTCGGATAAGTTGGTCGGCGCCGCGAAAGAGCCCGGCCCCGTATCGGATCAAGGCCCCACGTCGAACGAAAACGGAGGTCATGGACAGCCGCCCGGGCGTTGACGCTTGCAACCAAGAGGCGTTACCGTGCGCCGTTCGTCTGGCGACTTGCCGGGAACCGTACTAGGCCTGGAACAATGCCTCTCGCGGTAGGGACCGACGCACAGCTCCACACAAAACGACAATAGCAAAACAAGGAGGAAAGCCGTGATAAGAGGGGACCATTCCTATCGTCTGTTGGCCGCGGCCGTGTCGGCCGCTGCAATTCTAGCGGCCTCAACGTCGCTGTCGGTGGCACAGGAAGGTGTGATCGGCGCGATGACGACGGTCACTGACGAAATGCTCAAGAATCCGGCCGACGGCGACTGGCTGATGGCGCGCCGCACGTACAACGGGTGGGGCTACAGCC